>JAVBXM010000253.1 GCA_030824585.1 Phaeospirillum sp.
CCACGGCCCCCTGCTCCCGGCCTTCACCGCCGCCACCCCCAGGCGATCGGGCACCGGCTCGTCCAGCACGGGATCGAACAGGCGATGCAGGCCGTCCACCTGTTCGCGCCACTGCCGCACCCGTTCGGTGTCGCGGGGATTGGCGGCCAGCCATGCTTCCACCTCGTCCCCCCTGACGGGGTCGAGGGCGCCATCCACATAGGACAGCAGATCGTCGTCGGAAACAGGGCCGCTCATTTCACTCTCCGGATGGCGAATTCTCCGCCGTGCATCAACAGGGCCAGCCGGTCGCGGCCGCGCTTCAGGCGCGACATCACCGTGCCCACCGGCACGCCGGTCACCCCGGCCGCCTCGGCATAACTCATGCCCTCCAGGCCGACCAGCAGCACCGTCTCGCGCTGCTCGGGAGCCAGCAGGGCCAGGGCGGTAACCAGATCGCGCACCACCAGCCGATCATGCTGATTGGGAGCGGTCGCCGCGCCTTCCATGGCCTCGTCCATGCCGTTCTGTTCCGGGCGGACCTTCCGCCGCCGCAATTCGTCGATCCACACATTGCGCAAGATGGTAAAGAGCCAGGCCCGCACGTTGCCGTCGCGGCGCCACAGGGCCAGCCGGGACAGGGCCCGTTCCAGGCAGTCCTGGACCAGATCGTCCGCTTGGGCCATATCCCCGGACAGGGCGCGGGCATAGCGCCGCAGCCCGGGAATCTCCGCCTCGATCTGGCTCTCCACCGTGGTCATGCTCTCACAACCCTGTCATCCCGAGCGGTAGCGAGGGATCCCGTCCCGGCCCGACGTGTCCAATTCCGAACAGCCGGATCAGACGGAGATTCCTCCTCCCGTTGGCCGTCGGAATGACGTATGGCCGCAACGGTACGACGGTAGATATGGCTACGGCTTGGCCGCGTGCCAAATGTCCTTGAAGCCCTCGCCGGTCACGTCGCCGGGCTTGGCATCCTTGCCCCAGGTATAGAGCGGCTTGCCCTTGTGGGCCCATTGCATGGAGCCGTCGGCCCGCTTGATCACCGTGTAGTCGCCCTCGGCCATGGCGCCCGATGCCGCCATCAGCGGCGGCCAGGCCTGGGCGCAGCCGTCGATGCAGTTGGACATGCCGGGGGTATCCTTGTCGAAGGTGTAGAGTGTCATGCCCTTCTCGTCGGTCAGCACGGCGCCCAGCGAGGACTGTCCCGACTTGACCGGAGCGGCGATGGCGGCCGAGCCGATGAGCAGCGCGGCGGCGAAGATCGTGAGGCTCTGAATGTTCATGATTCCCTCCAGGGTCGGCCCCATATGGGCCATACAGGAGAGAACGGATGGCGGGCGGCGTTTATTCCACCGCCCCAAAAAAATTCTCAGCCGGCTTGCAGCTTCTTCAGCGCCGCCACCAGGGTTTCCCTGGTGAAAGGCTTGGCCACGTAGCCGTCCACCCCCTTGGTGCGGGCCAGACGCACGTCGTCCAGGTCGGTCCGGGCGGTCAGCATGATGAATTGCACCTGGGGGAACTTGGCCTTGGCCGTCTCCAGCAGGGCCAGACCATCCACCTCCGGCATGGTCCAGTCGCTGATGATGATGTCGGGCACATGCTCGGCGGCCGTCAACTTGGCCAGGGCGTCGGCGCCGTCGGTGGCCGGCACCACCTTCCTGGCCCCCAGGCCGCGCAACAGGCTGGATTCCAGCATGCGGGCCGAGGTCATGTCCTCGACCACCATGAACGTCTTGCCGTTCATCCAGGCGGTGAAGCCGGGATCTTCCTGGGTGCTCATGGCCTGTATCTCCTGGACCCCCCCCAATAACTTTAGTATGCCGCCCCACCGGTTTCCAGTCCCGGAATTGAAAAAGGGCCCCGAGGGGCCCTTTTCCTTTGATCAGGCCGTCCCGGACGACGACGATCCGCCCAGTGCCGCCTGGGCGGCGGCGAGGCGGGCGATCGGCACGCGGTAGGGCGAGCAGGACACGTAATCCAGCCCGGCTCCCTGGCAGAAGTGGATGGAAGCCGGGTCGCCGCCATGCTCGCCGCAGATGCCGAGCTTGAGGCCGGCCCGGGTGGCGCGGCCGCGCTCGGCGGCGATCTTGATCAGTTCGCCGACGCCGGCCTGGTCCAGGCTGGCGAAGGGATCGTGCTCGTAGATGCCCTTGGCGCGATAGACCTCGAGGAACGGGCCGGAATCGTCGCGGCTCATGCCGAAAGTGGTCTGGGTGAGGTCGTTGGTGCCGAACGAGAAGAACTCGCCGGTCTGGGCGATCTCGCCGGCCAGCAGGGCGGCGCGCGGCAGTTCGATCATGGTGCCGACCATGTACTTGACCGAGTATTTCTGCTCGGCGAACACCGCCTCGGCCTCCTTGTCGATGCTGGCCTTCATCAGGTCCAGTTCCTTCTTGGCGCCCACCAGGGGGATCATGATCTCCGGCACCACGGTGCGGCCGGTCTCGCGCGATACATGCACGGCCGCCTCGAAGATGGCGCGGGCCTGCATCTCGTAGATTTCCGGATAGGTGATGCCCAGGCGGCAGCCGCGATGGCCGAGCATGGGGTTGTTCTCGTGCAGCGCGGTGTTGCGGGCCTTGACCACGGCGGGCTCCACCCCGGCTTCCTTGGCGACCTCGGCGATCTCGGCCTCGGAATTGGGCAGGAATTCGTGCAGCGGCGGGTCCAGCAGGCGGATGGTCACCGGCAGGCCCTGCATGATCTCGAACAGCTCGATGAAATCCTGGCGCTGGAAGGGCAGCAGCTTGGCCAGGGCGGCGCGGCGGCCCTTCTCGGTCTCGGCCAGGATCATCTCGCGCATGGCGATGATGCGCTTGGGATCGAAGAACATATGCTCGGTGCGGCACAGGCCGATGCCCTCGGCCCCGAACTTGCGGGCGGTGGCGGCATCCAGCGGCGTCTCGGCGTTGGCGCGGACCTTGAGCGTGCGGATGGTGTCCACCCACTCCATCAGGGTGCCGAAATCACCGGTCAGCTCGGGCTGGATGGTGGCGACGGCGCCGATAAACACCTCGCCGGTGGAGCCGTCCAGCGTGATGGTCTCACCCTCCTTGACCACTTGGCCCGCGACCTTGAGGGTCTTGGCGGCATAGTCGACGCGAATCTCGCCGGCACCGGCGACGCAAGGCGTGCCCATGCCGCGCGCCACCACGGCGGCGTGGCTGGTCATGCCGCCCCGGGTGGTCAGGATGCCTTCCGAGACGTGCATGCCGCCGATGTCCTCGGGCGACGTCTCGATACGCACCAGGATCACCCGCTCCTTGCGGTTGTTGACCCACTCCTCGGCGTCCTCGGCCGAGAACACCACCTTGCCCGAGGCGGCGCCCGGCGAGGCCGGCAGGCCGCGACCCAGGATCTTGCGCGGCGCCTTGGGGTCGAGCGTCGGGTGCAGCAACTGGTCCAGCGAGGCGGGATCGATGCGCTTGATGGCGTCCTTGCGGGTGATCAGGCCTTCGCGCGCCATGTCGACGGCGATCTTCAGCGCCGCGTTGGTGGTGCGCTTGCCGGTGCGGGTCTGGAGCATCCACAGACGGTTCTGCTGAACCGTGAACTCCATGTCCTGCATGTCCTTGTAGTGCGCCTCCAGCTTGTGGCGGATGGCGTTCAGTTCCTTGAACACCTCGGGCATGCACTCTTCCATGGCCGCCAGGTCGGACGACTGGGCGTTCTTGCCGGCGATGGTGAGCTGCTGCGGGGTGCGGATGCCGGCCACCACGTCCTCGCCCTGGGCATTGACCAGGAACTCGCCGTAGAAGGCGTTCTCGCCGGTGGACGGATTGCGGGTGAAGCACACGCCGGTGGAGCAGTCATTGCCCATGTTGCCGAACACCATGGACTGCACGTTGACGGCGGTGCCCCATTCGGCGGGGATGTCGTGCAGGCGGCGATAGGTGATGGCGCGCTGGTTCATCCACGAGCCGAACACGGCGCCGACGGCGCCCCACAACTGCTCGTGCACATCCTGGGGGAACGGCTTGCCCAGTTGCTCGGCGACCTTGTCCTTGTACTTGGCGACCACCTTCTTCAGGTCGGCGGCATCCAGCTCGGTATCGAGGCTGACGCCCTTGTCTTCCTTCACCTCGTCGAGGATTTCCTCGAAATTGTGATGGTCGACGCCCAGCACCACGTTGGAATACATCTGGATGAAGCGGCGATAGCTGTCATAGGCGAAGCGGGCGTCGTTCGAGCGCTTGGCCAGGCCTTCCACCGACTTGTCGTTGAGGCCGAGGTTGAGGATGGTGTCCATCATGCCCGGCATGGAGGCCCGGGCGCCCGAGCGGACCGAGACCAGCAGCGGATCGGCGGTGGAGCCGAACTTCAGCCCGATGTCCTCCTCCACCTGGGCCAGGGCGGCGATCACCTCGTCCTTGAGGGTCTCGGGATAGGCCTCGCCATTGGCGTAGTAATAGGTACAGACCTCGGTGCTGATGGTGAAGCCGGGAGGAACCGGGATGCCCAGGTTGCTCATCTCCGCCAGGTTGGCGCCCTTGCCGCCCAGCAGGTTCTTCATGTCGGCCCGACCTTCCGCCTTGCCGCCACCGAAGCTGTAGACCCATTTCGTCATGGCCGTTCTCGTCCCCGATCCAGAATAGGAAAACCCGCGCCGCCGAGCGCGACGCGGCCTTCATCATGCAACGTCCCAAAGGGATTGAAAATAGGCAGTCCTGATTTCTCCCCCTCGGCCGTGGAGAAGTCGCGGCACCGCTCCGTCGCCGCAGGGGCCGCGAACCACTTCCCTGAGGCGGCAGCCGCCTGAAAAACACCTAATAGATGCGTTTTGTATTGACACGCAAACGGGGAATAATAAATCCTATGGCTGGCAAATAGTATATTTTGCGGGAATCGGGGGGATTCAGCATGATAACCATCTGCAACAAAGTATGGTCCGATGCTCTCCAGAAGCAGGAATTCGGCATTATCGCCGACTGGTTCTACTGCCGATTCGCGATTTATGGCGGCGCGGCGCTGCTGGGAGCCGCCGTAGCGGCGGGCCTTACCACCGACGAGGACATCAGCTTCAGTTACGCCATGATGTTCCGCACCCTGGGCCTGGGCCTGCTGTTCGCCGGGGCCTGCATGGTGTGCGGCTGGAATCTGGGCTTGCTGTTCGGCATTCCCCGATCGCTGAGCAGGAACACCACACCGGCCTCGGGAGCGCAGCAGCAATCCTCCGGCCCGGCAACCCCCTCGTCGACTTCGGAAGCCACCAGCAAGACCAACACCAATCTCGAGGACATCTCGGATTGGCTGACCAAGACCATCGTCGGTGTCGGCCTGACCAGCCTGACCTCGGCGCCCGCCTACATCTGGGGAATATCGGGAAAGATCAACGCCGCCGGCTTTGGCTGGGCCAGCCACGGCCAATTGCTGGCCCTGTCCATCATGCTGTATTTCGTACCGGGCGGCTTCTGGATGGGATATGTCGGCACCCGCACGATCCTCAGCAAGCTGTTCGACCAGGTCGACCGCAGCATCCAGAATGGCGACGTCAAGACCGCGCTGAAGGAGGGCAATCTGCTGCTCACCGGCGGCGGTACGTTCGCCAAGCCGGCCGATAGCGAGGTCGGCAAGATCGACCGGGCGCTGCTGGACACTCCGTTGCAGAAAATCTCGACCACCGAGGAGATCGCCGCCTGGGGAGCGGCACAGGCGCGGGCCGGCAACCTGACCGCGGCCAAGACGGGACTGGCGCAAGCCGTCCAGTCGGACCCCCAGAACTCCACCTACCCGGTCCTGCTGGCCACGGTCCAACTGATGGACGGCCAGCCGGCCGACGCGCGCAAGACCATCGACCAATTGCCCAAGAATACCAACACCCGTCTGCTGGACCTCGTCGTCTCCCTCTACGAGCCGGAGCCGGACGGCTTCACCGCGGCCATCAAGATCGGCCAGGAGATCGAGAAGGACATCCCGGCCGAGCGGCGCGACGACTTCAACGTCTGGATGGCCTGCGCCTACAGCCAGCGCTATGCCTATCTCGTAAAGACGGAAGCCGGCGACGACCTCAGGAATACGGCCCGGTCGGAGGCGCTGAGCCGCATCGCCGCCGCCGCCAAGGACTCGCCCTCCGCCAAGGCCTGGTTGCGCTCCTTGTGGACCGCCGGCCCCAACGACGTCGACAACGACCTTACCTGCTTCCCTCCCGAAGACCAGGACATGGCCAGCATCCTCGGCCCGTACAAGGCCTGAAAGCCATGGGGCGGCGGGGCATGAAACCCCGCCGCCCCATCCGTTGCCAAGCCGGTGGGATTTGGGGCCGGCTTATCCCTCGACCTTGGAGAAATCGGCCACCCGGCCCATGGCCGTGCCGATCAGCGCCAGGAGCTTCAGGCGGTTGACGCGCAGGGCCGGTTCGTCGGCATTGACCGTCACCTTGTCGAAGAAGGCGTCCACCGGCCGGCGCAGACGGGCCAGGGCCGCCATGGCGCCGGCGAAGTCCTCGTCGGCCGCCAGGGCCTGTTCCACCGCCGGCCCCACATCGGCCAGGGCGGCGGCCAGGGCCTTTTCCTCATCCTGGCGCAGCAGGGACTGGTCGGCGGAACCGGAAAACACGGTCCCGTCCTTCTTCTCCTCGATACGCACGATGTTGGCGGCGCGGCGATAGGCGATCAGCAGGTTGGCGCCATCGTCGGAGTCCAGGAAGGCGCCCAGGGCCTCGACCCTTTTCAGCAGGCGGACCAGATCGTCCTCGCCGCCCAGGGAGAAGATGGCGGTGATCAGGTCGTGGCGGACTCCCTTCTCCTTGAGCGCCACCGCCAGACGGTCGGCGAAGAAGTTCAGCAGGTCGTTGGCCACCTCGCCGGGCGAAAGTTCCAGCGTCGCCTTGTAATGGCCCGAGGCCAGGAAGATGGCCTGGGACAACGGCAGGCGCAGGCCGTTCTCCAGCACCAGACGGATGATGCCCAGGGCGGCGCGGCGCAGCGCGAAGGGGTCCTTCGAACCGGTCGGCTTTTCATTGATGGCGAAGAAGCCCACCAGGGAATCGATCTTGTCGGCCAGGGCGACGGCCACCGACACGCGCGCGGTGGGGCAGGAATCGCCCGGCCCCTGCGGCGAGTAATGGGCGGCGATGGCATCGGCCACCTCGGCCGTCTCGCCGTCGTTCAGGGCGTAATAGCGGCCCATCAGGCCCTGCAGCTCGGGGAACTCGCCCACCAGCTCGGTGGAGAGGTCGGCCTTGGCCAACCGGGCGGCGCGCTCGGCCGCCGCCTGATCGGCGCCGATCATCCCGGCGATGTTGCCGGCCAGGGCGGCGATGCGCTCCGCCTTGTCGGCCACGGTGCCGAGCGAGGCATAGAAGGTGCGCTCGGCCAGCTTGGGCAGACGGGACTCCAGCCGCTGCTTGCGGTCGGTGTCCCAGAAGAACTTGGCGTCGGACAGCCGCGCGCGCAGCACCCGCTGGTTTCCGGCTACGACAGCCTTGCCGCCATCATTCGTCTCCATGTTGGAAATGACGATGAAGCGCGGCGCCAGGGAGCCGTCGGCCTTGAGCAGCGAGAAGTACTTCTGGTGCGAGCGCATGGAGGTGATCAGCACCTCGGCCGGCACATCCATGAACTTGTCGTCGATGGAGCCCACCAGCGGCACCGGCCATTCCACCAGGCCGGTGACCTCGGCCAGCAGGCCGTCATCGGCCTTGAGCCGGAGCCCCTCGGCCGCCGCCAGGGCCTCGGCGCCCGACAGGATGGCATGGCGGCGCTCGACCGGGTCGAGCATCACCTTGGCCTGACGCAGCTTGGCGAGGTATTGGGCGAAATCCTTGACCCGGAAGGTTTCCGGCGCCAGGAAACGATGGCCGGAGGTCATGTCGCCGGCCTTGGCCGGGCCGAACTCCACCGGCACCACGGCACCGCCGAACAGGGCCAGGATGGACTGGATGGGACGCACCCAGCGGATGGAATTACGGCCCCAGCGCTGGCTCTTGGGCCAGGGGAAGGCGGCCATGGCGCCCTCGACCACTTCCTTGAGGACCTCGGCCGTCGGACGGCCCTTGCGGTTGATCACCGCGAAATAGAACACGCCCTTGCCGGTGTCGCGGCTTTCCAGCTGCTCGACGCTCATGCCGGTGGACTTGAGGAATCCGTCCATGGCCTGGGCGGGCGAGCCGACGCGCGGGCCGCGCTTCTCTTCCGACACGTCGGGGCCGGCCTGGGGCAGACCCTCGATCACCAGCACCAGACGGCGCGGCGTGACATAGGAACGGACCGCCTCGAAAGCGATGCCGTTCTTACCCAGGCCGTCCACCACCATGGTGCGCAGGTCGTCGGCGGCGCGGGCCTGCATGCGGGCGGGAATTTCCTCGGAAAGGATTTCAAGCAGGAACTCGGCCATGGCTCAGGCCTCCTTCGGAGCGCGGGAAGCCAGCCAGCCTTCGCAGCAGGCCTTGGCCAGGGCGCGGACGCGGCCGATATAGGCCTGGCGCTCGGTGACCGAGATCACGCCGCGCGCGTCCAGCAGGTTGAAGCGGTGGCTGGCCTTGATGCACTGGTCGTAGGCGGGCAGCGTCACGCCCTTGTCCAGCAGGCTCTTGCACTCCTTCTCGGCGTCGAGGAAATGCTGCAGCAGCATGTCGGTGTCGGCATGCTCGAAATTGTGGGCGGAGTATTCCTTTTCCGCCTGCAGGAACACGTCGCCATAGGTGACGCCGTCGCCGTTGAAATCCAGGTCATAGACGTTCTCGACACCCTGGATGTACATGGCCAGACGCTCGAGGCCGTAGGTCAGTTCGACGGCCACCGGATCGCACTCGATGCCGCCCACCTGCTGGAAATAGGTGAACTGGGTGACCTCCATGCCGTCGCACCATACTTCCCAGCCCAGGCCCCAGGCGCCGAGCGTCGGGCTCTCCCAGTCGTCCTCGACGAAGCGGATGTCGTGGGCCAGCGGGTCGATGCCCAGGCGCTTCAGGCTTTCCAGGTACAGTTCCTGGGAATTGGGCGGCGAGGGCTTCAGCAGCACCTGATACTGGTAGTAATGCTGCAGGCGGTTGGGGTTTTCGCCGTAGCGGCCGTCCTTGGGCCGGCGCGAGGGCTGGACATAGGCGCACTTCCAATTATCCGGCCCCAGGGCGCGCAGCGTGGTGGCGGGATGGAACGTCCCGGCACCCACCTCCATGTCGTAGGGCTGGAGGATGACGCAGCCCTGCTCGGCCCAGAAGGCCTGCAAGGTGAGGATCAGGCTTTGGAAGCTCGGCTTCTTGGTCCCGACAGTGCCCATGGAAAACCACCGTTCAAGTAGGTTGTCGCGAAATTGCCGCAACCCTAGCCATGCGGCCTGACTCGGTCAAGACCGAGGGCGCCGTTTCCCATGACCGGAAGGCATCCATTGGTGAAAAGCCTGCGTTTGCGCCCCCACCGGTGAACGGCAAATCATGGCTCCAGCCAATACGGTCATGGAGAACAACATGTCGGACTGCATTCTTTGCGAGGTGAGCGGCAATATCGCCACCATCACCCTCAACCGCCCGGAAAAGCTCAACGCCATCAGCTACGACCTTGCCGATACCATGATGGCGGTGCTCGACGCCCTGGAAGGCGACGACGCGGTGCGCGCCGTGATCCTTACCGGGGCGGGAGAGCGGGCCTTTTCGGCCGGCGCGGACATCCACGAATTCTCCCGCTCCGTCCAGGTGGGGACCGAGCGGGCGTTGCGCGACTTCGTCCGCCGGGGCCAGGCCCTGACCGCCCGCCTGGAAGCCTATGGCAAGCCGGTGATCGCCGCGGTCAACGGCATCGCCTATGGCGGCGGCTGCGAGATCACCGAGGCCGTCCACCTGGCCGTGGCCAGCGAGCGGGCCATGTTCGCCAAACCGGAAATCAACCTGGGCATGCCGCCCACCTTCGGCGGCACCCAGCGCCTGCCCCGGCTGGCCGGGCGCAAGCGCGGCCTGGAACTGCTGCTGACCGGCGATCCGTTCAAGCCGCAGCGCGCCCTGGAGATGGGGCTGATCAACGCGGTGGTGCCCCACCACACCCTGCTGGAGGCAGCCTGCCACATGGCCGGACGGATCATCCGCCACTCGCCCCTGGCGGCCCGCGCGGTGATCAACGCGGTGACCCGGGGCATCAACCTGCCCATCGCCGAGGGACTGGCGGCCGAGGGCGAGCAATTCGCCCGCATGGCCCCCACCCACGATCTGCGGGAAGGGCTGGACGCCTGGATCGGCCGCCGGGCGCCCCACTACACCGGGGCGTAGCGCGCCAATTCCTCCCGAAGCCAATCGCGGAACGCGACGACCTCGGGCCGGGCGAGGGAGTCGCGGCCCGCCACCAGCCAATAGCCGGTACGGCAGCGGCGCGGCGGCCCCAGGACGGGAACCAGCCGCCCGCTGTCCAGATCGGGGGCGGCCAGCGGCAGGCGGCCCAGCGCGATGCCCACCCCCTGGGCCGCCGCCTCCCAGGCCATGTGCAGGGTGTCGAGCTTGAGGCCCCGCTCCAGGTCCAGCCCGTCCACCCCGGCCAGATCGGCCCAGGCGGCCCAGTCTTCGGAAATATTGGTGACCTGCAGCAAGGGCTTGCCCTTCAGGTCGGCGGGCGTGCGTATCGCGGCGGCCATGGCGGGGGAGCAGACCGGCACCAGCTCCTCCATGGTCAGACACAGGCTGTAGAGATCCTGCCAGCCCCCCTGCCCCATGCGGATGGCCACGTCGATGCCGTCGCGGGGAAATTCCACCTGGCGGCGGGCGGTGTCCAGAGTCACCTCGATATTGGGATGCCGGGCATTGAAGCGGGGCAATCCCGGAATCAGCCAGCGCAGCCCGAAACTGGGGGCGACGCTCACCGACAGCCGGCCACTGGGCCGTCGTCCCGGCACCGCCTCGGTGGCGCCGGCCAGTTGCTGCAGCACCTCGCGGATACGGGGCAGATAGGCCCGCCCGGCGGCGGTCAGGCCGAGCGAGCGGTGGCCGCGGGCGAACAGCGCCACCCCCAGCCAATCCTCCAGCGAGGCGATGCCGTGGCTGACGGCGCTGGGGGTGAGGTTGAGCTCCTCGGCCGCTAGCTTGAAGCTGAGATGACGCCCCGCCGCCTCAAACAGGCGCAGCGCGTTCAATGGAGGAAGTCGGTAGGCCATGGGCGCTCGTCCCTCGCGAAGATCCTGCCCCGAGTTTCCCGGCGGGAGACCGGCATTGCAAACGATTTACCCGAACCATCGGGTGAACGGACCTCATCCATACTTCCTGCCCAAGGTTCCCCCGTTGAGCCCGGCCCCCGGACGGGTTACCCTAAGGACGTAGCCAAAAGGGGAAACAACCATGGCCATCGCCTGGGACGAAACGCTGAAGGTCGGCGACATCGAGATCGATGCCGACCACAAGGAACTCATCGGACTGATCAACGACTTCGAGGCCAAGGCCAAGGCGCCCGACGGCGTCGACAAGCACGCCATCCAGGTGACCCTGGAACGGCTGCAGCTCTATGCCTACGACCACTTCGCCCGCGAGGAATACATCCAGGCAGTCGCCAAGTACGAGGGCCTGGAGGAGAACAAGCGCCAGCATGCCGCGCTGCGCAAGACGCTGGGCGACTACATCGCCAAGTTCAACGCCGGCCAATACGCCGATCTGGCCGTCGCCGCCGGCGAGATGTCGGCCTTCCTGAACCACTGGCTGATGAACCACATCTTGGAAACCGACCTCAAGATGAAGGGCAAGATGAAGGTCGAGCAGTGGCGCTGATCTGATCCGGATTGATCTCATACCATCGGCAGGGCTTCCGCCCTGCCGGATCTGGCCTACCTCTCAGGGACACCGAACGGGAGCGCCGGAATGATCGATCTTTATTACTGGACCACGCCCAACGGGCACAAGGTCACCATCTTCCTGGAAGAAAGCGGCCTGCCCTACCGCATCAAGCCGGTCAACATCTCCAAGGGCGAGCAGTTCGAGCCCGATTTCCTGCGCATCTCCCCCAACAACCGCATGCCGGCCATCGTCGACGACCAGCCGGCCGACGGCGGGGCGCCGCTCAGCGTGTTCGAATCCGGCGCCATCTTGGTCTATCTCGCCGAGAAATGCGGCCGCTTCCTGCCCGCCGACCCGCGCGGCCGGGCCGAGACGCTGCAATGGCTGTTCTGGCAGATGGGCGGGCTTGGCCCCATGCTGGGCCAGAACCACCATTTCGTCCAATACGCCCCCGAGAAGATCCCCTATGCCATCGAGCGCTACGTCAAGGAGACCAACCGGCTGTACGGCGTGCTGAACCGCCGCCTGGCCGAGAGCGAGTTCATGGCGGGCGAGTATTCCATCGCCGACATGGCCTCCTATCCCTGGATCGTGCCGTGGGAACGCCAGGGGCAGAACCTGGACGACTTCCCCCATCTCAAGCGCTGGTTCCATGCCATCGCCGCCCGCCCGGCGGTGAGCCGCGCCTATGCCCGCGCCGACGAGGTCAACACCCAGCGGGTGGTCACCGACGACGCCAGGAAGGTGCTGTTCGGGCAGACTGCCGCCACCTTGCCCGCCAAGTGATGGGGAGAAAAGGCTTCACCGGATCTTATGATGCATTTTTGCAGCATCTTATGACCAAGGCACCGTCCATAGAGCTAGAAAACCTAATATATCGACAGTGATTACCCCCCATGGGCACAGAGAAGTATCCGGGAGGCTCTTTTAGCCGCCCGGATTTCTTTTTGTGACGACCAGCGACATCTCGGGTTTATCTCGAATTTGCCATATTCCGATGTTTGACATCCGCCCGGTGTTGCGATCTAGTTGCAGTGCAGCAAAAGTGACTTTTACGAGATGAGGGCGGTGATGACGTGGCTTGACGACAGGCGGATCGGAACAAAAATCGGATTGATCGTGGCAGCGGCCTTCATGGGCATGTGCCTGGTCTTCATCGGCGCCCTCAACGTGCTGAACGGCGAGGTGCTGTCGGGGCGCAAGGCCAAGGTCAAGGACCTGGTGGACAGCGCCGCCGGCATCATCGCCGCCTACGAGGCCGACGCCAAGGCGGGCAGGCTGCCTGAGGCCGAGGCCAAGGCGGCGGCCCGCCGCGACGTGGGCGCGCTGCGCTATGGCGACAATGACTATTTCTGGATTCACGACCTGACCGGACGCATGGCCATGCACCCGATCAAGCCGGAACTGGACGGCAAGGACGTCAGCGACCTGAAGGACGCCTCCGGCCACCCGCTGTTCGTGCGCATGAACGAACTGGTCAAGGCCAACGGCGCGGACTTCCATTACTACGACTGGCCCAAGCCGGGATCGCCCAAGCCGGTGCGCAAGGTGTCCTACGTCAAGCTGAACTCCGGTTGGGGCTGGGTGGTGGGAACCGGCATCTATCTCGATGACGTGGACGCCGCCTTCTGGTCCACCGCGCTGTATTTCGGTAGCGGCGTCCTGACGCTGACCGCCCTGGTCCTGGCCCTGTCGGTGCTGGTGGCGCGACGCATCACCCGCCCGCTGGTCAATTTGTCCCAGGTCATGGACGGCCTGTCCAAAAAGGAATTCAACGTCGAAGTTCCCGCCGTCGCCCGCAAGGACGAGGTGGGCGACATGGCCCGCGCCGTGGCCATCTTCAAGGAAGGGCTGATCCGCGCCGAACAATTGGCCGCCGAACAGCGCGAGGCCGAGTGGACCAAGGACAAGCGGGCCCGGGTGGTGGACAACCTGCTGAAGGAATTCAACGAGGAGGTGACCGAGGCCCTGCAGGGCATGGCCGCCACCGCCGAGCAGTTGGAAACCACCTCGCGCGTGCTGTCGGAAACCGCCCAGGGCGCCTCGACCCAGGCCACGGCGGTGGCCTCGGCTATCGAGGAAACCGCCGTCAACATGCGCACCGCCGCCGGCTCGGCCGAACAGTTGGCCCTCTCGGGCGAGGACATCAGCCAGCGCGTCGGCCTTTCGGTGAGCGTCGCCGGCGACGCCTCGGTGGAGGCCGGGCGCACCACGGCCCTGATCAACACCCTGGCGGAAGCCGTGGGCAAGATTGGCACGGTGGTGGCCCTGATCAACGACATCGCGGCGCAGACCAACCTGCTGGCGCTCAACGCCACCATCGAGGCGGCAAGGGCCGGCGACGCCGGCAAGGGCTTCGCCGTGGTGGCCAACGAGGTCAAGATCCTGGCCAACCAGACGGCAAGGGCCACCGACGAGATCGCCACCCAGATCGCCACCGTCCAGAAGGTCACCGGCGACGCCGTCGCGGCCATCGCCTCCATCTCGGGCGTGATCGAACGCATCCGCGAAGCCTCGTCGGGCATCGCCGGGGCGGTCCACCAGCAGGATCAGGCCACCGGCGAAATCGCCGAGAACGTCCAGCAGGTTGCCCAGGCGACAACCGAGGTCAGTTCGAATATCGTATGCGTCAACGAGGCCGCCGAGCAGACCGGACGGGTCGCCGACGAGGTGTTCGACACGGCCAAGAATGTCGCGGAGCGTGCCAACACGCTTCGCAATCGGGTGGACACTTTCCTGACCAGCATCCGGGCATCCTAGTGACCCGATCCTTTCGGAAGAATCCTCGTCCGAAAGATCAATCGGCCAACAAGGCGTTGAAAACAGTGCGCTGATGTACCAAACAGGAGGTTCAAGGGATGAATCCTCCGTTTGGGCCGGCGCACTAGAGATCGAGAGAAGCCGACATGAAATACGCCCTCAAGACCAATGGAAATACCGCCCAGCTTAGCCTCGGCGGCACCCTGACATTCGCGGAGGCCCCCCTCTTCCCCAAGATCCTGGCCGAACTGGAAGCCGCCGGAACGCTGAACAGCCTGGATATCCGCCTGGGAGACCTGAGCTTCATCGATTCCACCGGCATGAGCCTGTTCGTGCACATCTACGACGTATCCCAGACCCGCAACCTCAAGGTTTCGGTTCAGGGCGCCATCGGGCCGGTGGCGGCGGCCCTGGAACGTGCCGCCTTCCAGACGCTTTTCGAGTTCAAGTGAACCGGACGGTTTCATCTCCCGCCATCATCAACCGGGCCGGCGTCAAACGTGGCCTCGGACGTTTCGGCCGTCTGGCCGCCGCCGGCCTGCTGCCACTGCGCGCCGATGAGCATGGGCGCATGGTGGTCCTGTTCGAAGGAGCCGGCACGGCCAGCGTCGAGGATATCCTCTGTCCGCCGGCCGCCTGGGCCATCGACCTGGATTGCATCTCTCCCGACCATGGCCTGGACCGGCTGCCGGCCCGGCTCCTTGTGCGGGCCTCCACCGTCGCCACCGTCCATCATGATATCGTCGGCATGGTGGTCGAGGCCCTGATCCAGCGCCTGCCGCGCCTGGATTCCATCGGGGTGGACATCCGGCTGGCCCTGCAGGAAGCGGTGAGCAATGCCGTCATGCACGGCAATCTTTGCCTGGACGGCCGCCTGCGCTCCAGCCGCGACGGCCTGGCCGCCTTCACCCAGGCCATGCAGCGCCGCCTCGCCGATCCCCGGTTCGGCCGCCGGCCGGTGACCATCGCCGCCGACTGGAACCACACTCACATGATCATCCGGGTCGAGGATCGCGGGCGGGGCTTCACGCCCCCCGCCGTTTCGCTCCCGGTGGCGCCGAAAGCCTGCTCCGGGCGCGGCATCGGCCAGATCCGCACCCTGTGCCAGCGGGTGGCCTTCACCAAGGGCGGCCGGCGCATCACCATGCGCTTTTGCCTGCCGTCCCCCGGATGAGATTCAGGGGGAATTCAGCCCACCACCTGCACCCAGGTCACGTCGTCGGCGAACTCGCCGGGTGAGCGGGCGGCGAATCCGGCCATGACCCTGACCACCGTCTCGGCCGGGTCGTCGGCCAGGACGTCGCGGACCAGACCCACCACCCATTCCTCGCCCAAGGGCTCGCCCGAGGTATCGGGCGCGTCGATCAGGGCGTCGCTATAGAGCGACAATTGGCTTCCGGGCGGGAACGGAATCACCATGGCCTCGTAGCGGGCCACCGGGCTGATGCCCAGGGGCAGCCCGGCGCCGCCCACCAGATGGGGCTCCCCGCCCCTTTCCACCAGGATGGGCGCCGGCCCGCCGGCATTGGCCAGGGACAGGGTCCGCGCCGCGCAATCGATCACCACCAGGGTCATGGTGGCGAACTGGCCGCGCGGCAGCAATTGCTTCAAGGTGACGTTGACCCTTTCCAGCACGGCGCCGGGATCGCCCATCTGGGCCTCCAGGTCCTGCAGCAGCAGGTGCAGCCGGAAGGTGTTGATGGACGCCGCCACCCCGTGGCCGGAGAAATCCACGGCGAACAGGGCAAGGCGGTGGTCGTCCACCGGCACCAGCCCCCACAGGTCCCCGCCGAGTTCGGACGAGGGATTGAACACCGCGTTGATGTTCAGGCCATAGCGCTCCCGCACCTCGCGCATCTGGCCGGTACCGGGCAGCAGGGCGTTCTGCATGCCGCGCGCCATCCCCAGGTCCACCGCCAGGCGATCGCGGTAGCGGCGCAAATCGGCCAGCAACAGATGGCTGCGCAGATGGACCTCGACGCGCGCCACCAGTTCCAGGCGATCGATGGGCTTGCCGATATAGTCGTTGGCCCCGGCGGCGAACAGGGCGTTGCGGGTGGCCTGGTCCTCCACCGCCGACAGCACCAGGACCGGCAAGGCGCGGTAGCGCGGGTCGGCCCGCAGCACCCTCAGGAATTCCTCGCCGTTCATCACCGGCATCATCAGGTCGAGCAGCACGATGTCGGGCGCGAAGGTTTCGACCTTGTCCAGCCCCTCGCGGCCGTTGCGGGCGCACTCCACCCGCTTGAGCCCCATGCTCTCCAGCACGGCGCAGGCGAAGACCCGGTTCATCTCGTTGTCTTCGACAACCAGAACCCGGGCGTCGGACAGGTTGACGGTCTGCTCCTCGAGCTTATCCACGGCATTCTCCCTGGGATCAGGATAGCCATGCCCGGAAAAATCACCAGCGAAGATGATGGGGCCGGGCCGGGATTTTCCCGGCCTCCGGCAACAAGGTCTTGACCTGATCCCCGCCATCTTGGCAATCTTGTTGCGCCAGAACGCGGCTAAACAAAATAATTATGCGTTCGTATAGGGAAGCGAGCAGTAATCGGTAGGGCCGGAACCATCCTGGGACCGGTAATCGCCATTACTTGTCTGGGAGATTCCAGTGCTCGCCCGTATTACCGACGCCCGCATCACCGTAAAATTCTTCATCGCACCACTCCTTTTGGTTGCCTGCATCGTCGTGCTGGGCGCCGTCTTCCATGTGGCCATGGACCGGCAGGAACGCTCGATGGAAGGCATGGTCACCGTGTCCTTCGCCAACAGCCGCACCGCCGCCGAGCTGGACGGCATGGCGGCCACCATCGAATCCAACATCTACCGCCTGCTGGGCTGGCAGGCGGCCCGGGAGGACAAGGACCGCATCAAGGGTCTCGACACCCAGGTGCGCGCCGACCTCAAGACCCTGGGCGAGAAGTCCAAGGTCCTGCTGGAATCCCTGAAGGCCGACCCGGCCATCGCCAAGCAGGTCAAGGACTACACCCTGGCCGCCGCCGACGTGCTGGACATGTACCAGAGCGACCACGTCACCGCGCTGTCCATGATGGGCGCCACCGAGCTGGAATATGACGGCATCCGCGCCAAGCTGCGGGACCTGACCGAAAAGGCCGCCTCCACCGCCGCCGAGGATTACCGCGGGGCCAAGGCCTCCTCCGACAGCACCCAGACCCAGTACTTCACGGTGCTGGCGGTGTTCCTGGGAATCGGCGTCGTGGTGACGCTGGTCATGGCGCGGCTCACCGCCCGGCCGGTGACCCAACTGACCGGAGTGATGGGCCGCCTGGCCGAGGGCAGCACCGATGTGGAGATCCCCTCCCAGGACGGCAGGGACGAGGTGGGCGAGATGGCCCGCGCCGTGGCGGTGTTCCGCGACGGCATGAAGCGGACGGCCGAGCTGGAGGCCCAGCAGCGCCGCCAGCGCGAGCAGCAGGCCGAATTGCTGGCCCGGCGCGAGGGGATGATCGGCGATTTCAACGGCGCCATGGAACAGATCATGGCGACGGTGAGCGGTTCCATCGACCGGGTGCACAGCCTGTCCAACTCGCTGCAGGCCACCGCCGAGCAGACCAGTTCCCAGGGGGCCGCCGTGGCCGGGGCGGCCGAGCACTCGGCCGCCAACGTCGCCACCGTGGCCAGCGCCGCCGAGCAGTTGGGCTCCTCGGTGCAGGAGATCAGCCGCCAGGTCACCGAGACCGCCTCCATCACCTCGGAAGCGGTGAGCGGCATTCATGCCGCCAACGGCACCATGAACGGGCTGGCCGAGGCGGCACGGCGCATCGGCGAGGTGGTGCAACTGATCAACGACATCGCCGGCCAGACCAACCTGCTGGCGCTCAACGCCACCATCGAGGCGGCCCGCGCCGGGGAAGCCGGCAAGGGCTTCGCCGTGGTGGCCAGCGAGGTCAAGACCCTGGCCAACCAGACGGCAAGGGCCACCGACGAGATCGCCCAGCAGATCGCCGGCATCCAGTCCATCTCCAGGGAGGCGGTGGACACCATCCGCAACGTCGGCCAGACCATCGACCGGGTCAACGAGGTGGTGTCGTCCATCGCGGCGGCGGTGGAGGAGCAGAGCGCCGCCACCGACGAGATCGTGCGCTCGGTGCAGGAAGCCGCCTCGGGCAACGCCGAGATCACGCGGAACATCGCCGACGTATCCAAGGCCGCCAGCGCCACCGGCGAGATGGCGTCGGGCATGTTCAAGGCCGCCGACGAACTGGTGGAGGAAGCCGGGCACCTGCGCTCGGAGGTCGGCGGCTTCCTCGCCAACATGCGCCAGGGATAGGCATGAAAAAGGCCGGACGTGGCTCCGCCACGTCCGGCCCCGACTTCACCGAGCCTACGCCTTGGCGTCGTATTCGGCGTGGTAGGCGCCGATGCGCTCCACCTCGTTCTTCGAACCCAGGATCACCGGCACCCGCTGGTGCAGCGCGGTGGGCTCGACCTCCATCATCCGGCCCCGGCCGGTGGTGGCGGCACCGCCCGCCTGCTCGATAATGAAGGCCATGGGATTGGCTTCGTACATCAGGCGCAGCTTGCCGCCCTTCTTGATGTTCTCGGAATCGGCCGGGTAGAGGAACACGCCGCCGCGACACAGGATGCGATGCACCTCGGCCACCATGGAGGCCACCCAGCGCATGTTGAAATCCTTGCCCCGCGGGCCTTCCTTGCCCTGGCGGCATTCGTCGACGTAGCGCTTGACCGGCGGCTCCCAGAACCGCTCGCGCGAGGCGTTGATGGCGAATTCCTTGGTGTCGGCCGGAATGGTCATATCGGGATGGGTCAGCAGGAACATGCCGACGTTCTGGTCCAGGGTGAAGCCGTTGACCCCGTTGCCGGTGGTCAGCACCAGCATGGTCGACGAGCCGTAGAGCGCATAGCCGGCGGCGACCTGGGTCACGCCCTTCTGCAGGAAGGCGGCTTCCTCGATGGTCGAGGCGCCCTCGGGCAGCTTGAGGATCGAGAAGATGGAGCCCACCGAGATGTTGACGTCGATGTTGCTCGATCCGTCCAGCGGATCGAACAGCAGCAGGTACTTGCCGTCGGCGGCGCCCTTGACGGCGTGCACGTCCTCCAGCTCCTCCGACGCCATGCCGGCATAGGAACCGCCCAGGGCGTTCATATGCAGGAAGATGTCGTTGGCCAGCACGTCGAGCTTCTTCTGCTCCTCGCCCTGGACGTTCTCGGACCCCGCCACGCCCAGATTGCCGGCCAGCGCGCCGCGATTGACCTCGTGGGAGATCATCTTGCAGGCGAAGATGATGTCGGTCATCAGGGCGGTGAACGAACCCGACCCGCCCAGACGGCGCTGTTCCTGCAACAGGAAGTGGGTCAGCGTGATCCTCTTGTACGGCATGTCTACCCTCTCTCTCGCTGGGCGGGGTTTCCCCGTCGTTGGATGGCGCAAGAGAGTTAGCCGATCCACCCCCCTAAATGCAATGCGAAGGTGGGGGCTTCTCCCCTTCCACCGGGTAGGCTACGATCCCTTCCCCGTCATTCAGGAGTACCCCCATGGCCGATCCCCTGTCCCCCGCCGACCAGACCCGCATCCGCGAGCTGGTGAGCGTCTTCGCGCGCATCGGCGAGGAGCGCATGAAGGATCTGGGCCTCTACAATCCCGAACTGCAGGTGGAGGCGGTGGGCTTCCGCCGGTGGCAGGGCTGGCTGGCCGGCATCCTGGTGACGCCCTGGTTCATGAACTTCATGCTGCTGCCCGGGCCGGAGACCGAGAACCTGGCCGGCGTCGAGCCGGGCTCGCGCCGCCGCATCGACCTGCCCAAGGGCCAGGTGGTGTTCGTGGTCGGCGAGGTCGAGGAGGTGGGACCCTACCTCTCCCACTCCATCCACTCGCCCATGGGCCAGTTCCCCGACCATTCCAGCGCATCGACCACCGCCTGGGCCGCCGTCGGCCCCTATTTCCAGGAGCCGGGCGAGGAGTCCGCCGCCGGATGCGGCTTCGGCTGGGGCGTCAACAAGGGGCCATGAGGCGCCTCGCCGCACTGCTGTCCCTGCTTGTTGCCCTCCCCGCCTCGGCCGGGGAGTGGCGGCCTTGCCCCCAATGCCCCCCCATGGTGAGCATTCCGGCCGGCACGGCCACCATGGGCGACAACGGGTCGAACTTCGCCAACGAAAAGCCGGCGGTGCCGGTGACCATTTCCCGCCCCTTCGCCCTGTCGGCCACCGAAATCACCTTCGACGAGTGGCGGAAATGCGTGGCCGCCAAGGCCTGCAGGGGCGGCCAGGACGACCACGCCTGGGGCAGGGGCAAGCGGCCGGTGATCAACATCACCTGGGATGACGCGCGGGCCTATGCCGCCTGGGTCGGCCGCGAAAGCCGGCTGACCTGCCGCCTGCCCAGCGAAGCCGAGTGGGAATACGCCGCGCGGGCCGGCACCGCCACCGGCTACTGGTGGGGCGAGGGAACCGGCAACAACCGGCTCAACTGCCGCGACTGCCTGGGCAAGGAACCGCCCTACGGCTCCAAGCCTGCGAAAAGCTTTCCGCCCAGCCCCTGGGGCCTCTACGAGATGAACGGCAACGTCTGGGAATGGACGGCCGATTGCTGGACTCCCGACCATTCCCGGCCCGCCGCCACCGACGATGCAACCTGCCGCGACAAAGTGGTCAAGGGCGGCTCGTGGTACTACTTCTCCGCCATGTCGCGAGCCTCGGCGCGGGCCAAGAACGACGCCACGGTCTGGAGCTACAACATCGGCATCCGGGTGCTGTGCGAGTTGCCCGATGGAAAGGAGGAAAAATGACCAAGGACAGGCTTCCCGTCGCCATCGAGGCCGCCGCCGCCGCCCCCAGGACGCGCCCGTCCATCTACCCCGAGCCCTTCGCCTCCATGATGGCCGGAAGGGTCAAGCAGCCGCTGGGCGACCTGTTCGGCCTGGTCAATTTCGGCGTCAATCTCACCCGGCTGGCGCCGGGAGCCGTCTCGGCGCTCCGCCACGCCCATGCCCGCCAGGACGAGTTCATCTACATCCTGGAAGGCACGCCGACCCTGGTCACCGATGCCGGCGAGACGCCCCTGGCGCCCGGCATGTGCGCCGGCTTCAAGGCCGGCACCGGCGACGGCCACCATCTGGTCAACAACAGCTATGCCGAGGCGGTCTATCTGGAGATCGGCGACCGTGCGCCGGGGGATGCCGCCACCTATCCCGACGACGACATCGCCGCCGTGCAGGCCCCGGACGGCAAGTGGCGCTTCCTGCACAAGGACGGCACGCCGTATTAGCCCTTCCCGTCCCGCTCCCTCAGGTAATCCTCGGTGGTGCGGGTGACGGGCGGGGCGGCGCCGGCCAGGGGGCGGTTGCCGTCCTCCATCTCGTACTGGGCGACCACACGGCAGTCTTCGCACATCTTGATGAGGTCCAGCTTGCCGGTGCCCTTGAACATGGCGTGGCCGCTCATGCGCTCGGTCATGCGCTCGATCACCGATTTCGAGGCGAAGGGCTTGCCGCAGCGGATACACTCATAGGGCTCCTCCTCCTTCAGCACGAAGCGCACCCTGGTGTCGGGGCCAAAGGCCAGGCGCGGCACCAGGGTCACCGCCTTTTCCGGGCAGGTGACGCGGCACAGGCCGCACTGGACGCAATTGACCTCCTGGATACCCAGCGACGGCTTGTCGGGATGGCCGGACAACGCCTTGGCCGGACAGGCGGAAACGCAGGCCATGCACAGCGTGCATCTGGCCTGGTCCACCTCGATGGTCCCGAAGGGATCGCCGGGCTCGAGAGCCAGCATATCGACCGGATTGGGGGCATGGCGGTGCAGATGGGTGAGCGCCAGCCCCAGGGTCTGGCGCTTGCCGCCCAGCACCAGGAACTCGGCCGCCGGATCCACCGCCCTGGGCGCCTTGGATGCGACCAGCGCCGCGATGGCCGCCGGGTCGGCCTCGGTCTCCAGCCGGACGCGACAGGGCCAGCCCAGCCCCCCGGCTACCCGGTTGGCGAGGGCCACGGCGGAGCGGGCGCCGTCGAGGTCGTTGTGCTTGACCGGGTCGGCCAGCAGCACCACCTCGCCCGCCCCCTTGGCCAGGGCGGACAGCAGGAAATCCGGCCCAAGCGCCGCCACCGCCGCCACCTGCATGGGAATCACGTCGGCCGGCAAGCCATCGCCGAAACGGGACAGGGCGGACAGGGCCTCGGCCCCGGCCTCGTCATGGACCAGCAGGACAGGCGAGCCGCCGCCCGCCGCCCGATGGGTCTCCAGCAACGCGCCCAGGCGCTTGAAGAGGCCGTTGCCGGCCGGCACGTCGAAACGGATGGCGCCGGTCGGGCACACCGCAGCGCAGGAGCCGTGCCCACCGCACACATGGGCGTCCACCGAGGCGGCATCGCCCTTGGGCGCAAGCGCCCCCGAGGGACAAACGTCGAGACAGCGGGTACAGGCCACCTGCCCGTTGCGCGAATGGGCGCACAGCGCCGACTCGATCTTGATCCAGCGGGGCTTCTCGAACTCGCCCACCAGCCCGGCGATCTCGGCGACGGCGCGCTCCAGCGCCAACGCGTCACGGGGGTCGACCCGGAACCAGCCGTCGCGCGGCGCCAGCAAGGCGGGTGAGGATGTCAGGTCGAGGACCACGTCGGCGGCAAGGTCGCGGCCGCCCACCACGGCCTCGAAGGCCAGGGCGCCGCGCGCCGACGGCGAGGCCCCGGCCAGATCGGCCACGCTCACCGTGAAGGCGCCGAGATGGCCCGAGGCACGCAGCGGCTTGCCCCGGAACAGGCCCAGTGCCCGCACCATGGGCGGCACCAGATCGGATTGGTGGCCGGGCAGCAGCAGGCAGGTCACGGCACGATCCGGCCCCAGGCGCCTGGCGGCGTCCAGCACCTCCTGCCCACTCCCCAGGACCAGGACCGAGCCTTCGCTGGAAAGCGTCACGCTGGGGGTGGGCTCGGGCTCCAGCACCGCCTCGTTGATCAGGGCGGCGATCTTGGGGGTGGCGCGGGCGGCCTCGCCCGACCAGCCGGCGCGGTCGCGGATGTCGACGCAAATCGGCTCCGCCGCCTCGGCGAGACGGGCCAGTTCGGCGAACAGCGGCGCCTCCTGGCCGCAGCACACCAGCAACTCCTCCCCCGAGGCGGCGGCCTTGCGAAAGGCGTCGGCCTGGGAGCGGCAAAGCTGGAAATACACCTGCTCGGGCGGCTCGGTCCCCAGGGCCTTGGCCAAGGCCTTGATATCGAGGGGCATGGTCCCCTCGCACGAACACACCATCACCCGCTTGCCGCCGACCTTCATGTCCCTGCCTTTCTTGCCGCCGCCCATTGTAGGTCGGGCCGGGGCCGCATACTGTAAAGACCAGGAGGCCAAGAATGAACGATAAAGACATGCTGGTGCGTCCCGACCCCGACGACACGCGGCTCTACCAGACCGTTTCCGGCATCGATCACACCGGTGCCCAGGTCCCCGCCGACATCATCAACGAGCGGCCGCTGACCATCTTCCTCAACGGCCGTGAAATCGTCACGGCCATGACCATCGGCGACTATCCGGACTATCTGGCGCTGGGCTATCTGCTGAACCAGAACATGCTGCGCGCCGACGACGAGGTCCGGTCCGTCGATTACGATGCCGAGATCGAGACGGTGGTGGTGCGCACCGCCCGGCAGACCGATTACGAAGAGAAGCTGAAAAAGAAGATCCAGACCTCGGGCTGCGCCATGGGCACGGTATTCGGCGACGTCATGGAGAAATTCGAGACCATCAGCCTCGATACCGAACAGCGCTTTCGCACCTCGTGGCTTTACGGCCTGCAGAAGGCCATCAACACCATGCCGTCGCTTTACCTCAAGACCGGGGCCATCCACGGCTGCGTGCTGTGCGAGGAGGACCGGCCGCTGATCTACATGGAAGATGTCGGCCGCCACAACGCCATGGACAAGATCGCCGGCTATATGTTCCGCCACGGCATGACCACCAAGGGCAAGAGCCTCTACACCACCGGGCGGCTGACCAGCGAGATGGTGATCAAGACGGTGCAGATGGGCATTCCGGTGCTGTTGTCGCGCTCGGGCTTCACCGCCTGGGGGGTGGAACTGGCGCGCAAGGCCGGCCTGACCCTGATCGGCCGCGCCAAGGGCAAGCGCTTCATCGCCCTGGCCGGAACGGAACGCATCGTCTTCGACGCCGACCCGTCCCAGGCGACGGAGGAGCCGGGCTTTCTCTCGCGCAAGGGAAGCCGTGACGATGACTGAGATGGTTCCTCCTCCCTCCTCCAATATCGCCGGGCTGATCCTGGCCGGCGGGCTGTCGCGGCGCATGGGTGGCGGCGACAAGCCGCTGATCAGCGTCGGCGGCCAAAGCCTGCTGGAGCGGGTGATCGAGCGCCTGGCGCCCCAGGTGGGGCCCCTGGTGCTCAACGCCAATGGCGACCCCACCCGCTTCGCCGACACCACCTTGCCGGTGGTGCCCGACGTGCTGGACGGCTATGGCGGGCCGCTGGTCGGCGTGCTGACCGGCC
The DNA here is from genome assembly GCA_030824585.1 of Phaeospirillum sp. Classification (GTDB taxonomy): domain Bacteria; phylum Pseudomonadota; class Alphaproteobacteria; order Rhodospirillales; family Magnetospirillaceae; genus Phaeospirillum. The sequence goes on from JAVBXM010000253.1 coordinate 24,900, forward strand.
TGGAATGGCTGCGCGACCACACCGTCGGCGTCGAGTGGATGGTCAGTTGCGCCGCCGACACGCCGCTGTTCCCCGCCGATCTGGTGGAGCGCCTGTTCCGCGCCGTCACCGAGCAGGGCGCCGACATCGCCGTGGCCAAGACCGGCGACCAGGCCCACCCGGTCTTCGCCCTGTGGCCGCTGCGGCTGGCCGGGGAGTTGCGCAGTGCCGTGGCCGGCGAGGACATGCGCAAGATCGACGCCTGGACCGAGCGCTACAAGGTCGTCCATGTGGAATGGCCGACCCGGCCCCACGATCCGTTCTTCAACGTCAACACCCCCGAGGATGTGGTGCGCCTGGGCATGATCCTCGACGGCACCCTGCCCGCCGAACCGCCGCTGCAGGCCGAAACCGGCATCGCCGTGCTGGTGGAGCGCCGCGACGGCACCACCCAGTGGATCAAGGATTGCTGGCGGCCGCTGGAGGCCCTGGCCGACACCCCCGGCGCCGCTCCGTGGACCCTGCTCGGCCGGGGCGAGGGCTTCGAGCACTATCTGGCGACCGGTGTGAAGGTGGTGCTGCATCGCTCGGACATCGCCTCCTACCGTTACAATCTCGGCGGACTGGAACCCCGGCTCTACGTGGTGCTGCGCCACACCGGCGAGGCCGACGCGCCGGTCAGGGTGGTGATGGCCACCATCGCCCCCGACGAGGCCCAGGCCATGAGCGAAAGCGGCGAGGACATGGTGGATGGCGTCCCCCTGCCCCGTCCGCTGTTCGACTGGGCCATGGCGTTTTGCGCCTGCCACCCGCCGGACGAGCCCATGAAGAAGAGAAAGCGCGACAAGCTGGATTCCGACAAGGTCTTCGGGGCCAGGGGAAAGCCATGAGCGACGAGCCGTTCCTGTCGCGCTGGTCGCGGCGCAAGCTCGACGCCAAGGCCGAACCGGCGCCCCCGCCGCCCGAGGAAGCCAAGGCGCCGGAACCGGCTCCCGAACCACCGCCGCCCGAACTGCCGCCGCCCGAACTGCCGCCGGTGGAGTCCCTGGGCAAGGATTCCGACTACTCGGCCTTCCTCAAGGCGGGCGTGCCGCAGGAGCTGAAACAGGCGGCGCTGCAAAAGCTGTGGGAAGCCGATCCCTCCCTGATGGCCCCGGAAGTCATGGACCTGCACATGGGGGACTACACCTCTCCGGCCGGCGAGGTGGTCAAGACCGCCTGGCGGATCGGCAAGGGTGTTCTGGACGCCGCCGAACTGGCCGCCGAGGCCGAGGAAAAGGCCCAGGCCGAAGCCCCGCCCACGCCGCCGGAGCGGGACGCCTGACCACTCTGTGTTTTTTACGGAACAGCCGTAATTTTCACGCAAAATAATACAGCATAGAAATGCCTAAATAAGAGTCGCAGCAAATTGCTGTGATGCAGCAAACAAAATCTCGTCTACGCCCATGGAATTACAGCCTTCTACTCCCGATCTCCTTGACTGGTCACACCAGTTTACGGATGATTAACTGATTGCCACAGGAGGTGGCCAAGGTTTCGACACCAGATCGGAACCACGGGAGGAGAGATGAGGGCAGTGACGGCACTCCAAGGCGCGGCCGAGGACGATTTCCTGCGCGCACGCTTCTACGGCCTTCTGGCGGCCCTGTTGGTCGCCCCGCCGCCGGAGGAATTGCTGCGCCGTCTGGCCGCCATGAGCGCCGATCCCACGCCGCTCGGCACCGCCCTGGGCCATCTGGCCCAAGCCGCCGCCGCCACCGATTCCGACACGGTCGCCGATGAGTTCGCCACCCTGTTCGTGGGCGTGACCGGCGGCGAGATCATGCCCTACGGCTCGTGGTACCTGACCGGCTTCCTGCACGAAAAGCCGCTGGCCGAGCTGCGCGACGACATGGCCCACCTGGGGATAGAACGTTCGCCCGGCGTGTCCGAGCCCGAGGATCATGCCGCCTCGCTGTGCGAGATGATGCAGGGACTGATCTCGGGCCTGTTCGGCGATCCCCTTTCGCTGCCCGGGCAGAAGACCTTCTTCCAGACCCATTTGGGAAGCTGGATGCCCCGTTTCCTGGCCGATCTGGACAAAGCCCCCTCCGCCCGCTTCTACCGCGCGGTAGCGGAGATGGGCCGCGTGTTCCTCGAGATCGAAGCCCAGGCTTTCGCCATGGTGGACTGATGGAGAGTGCGATGAACCAGAACCCGGAAACCAAGGCCGTCAGCCGGCGCGACCTGTTGCGCGGCGCGGCGCTTTCCGCCGGAGCCGCCGGTGCGGCGGCCGTCGGCGTCACCGCCACCAAGGCCGACGCGGCCTCGGCCGACCAGACCCGGACGGGAGCCGGCTACCAGGAAACCGAACACGTGCGGCGCGCCTACGAAGCGGCCGGCTTCTAAAGCCATCCGGCAAATATGAATTTGCCGGATGAGGCCGCTATTGAGGCGGCGGCCAAGGGCGCGGAGGCGCCCGCCCGGCGAGGGACAATACGCTCGGCCGCTTCAGTGGACGAGCGGACATGAACGGAGGCAAGCATGCTGATCAAGAAGCGCGACGGCGAGGCCCGCAAGTCCGCCCTGTCGGAAACCCTGGCCTCGGTGGCCGGCGGCGCCATGGACCGCCGCGCCTTCCTGCGCCGCTCCGGCCTGGCCGCCGGCGGCGCCGCCCTGGTGGGCGGCATCGGTGCCGGGACGGTGCGCAAGGCCGAGGCCGTGCCCGCCGCCCCCGATCCCAAGGGCGAGATCAAGAGGGCCATCTGCACCCACTGTTCGGTGGGCTGCACCGTCAACGCCGAGGTCTCCAACGGCGTGTGGATCGGCCAGGAGCCGGCCTTCGACAGCCCGCTGAACCTGGGCAGCCACTGCGCCAAGGGCGCGGCGGTGCGCGAGCACGCCCACGGCGACCGCCGCCTCAAATATCCCATGAAGCTGGAAGGCGGGAAGTACAAGCGCATCAGCTGGGAGCAGGCCATCAACGAGGTGGGCGACCGCCTGCTGAAGATCCGCGAGACCGCCGGTCCCGATTCGGTCTACTGGCTGGGCTCGGCCAAGTTCTCCAACGAACAGGCCTACCTGATGCGCAAGTTCGCGGCGCTGTGGGGCACCAACAACGTCGACCACCAGGCCCGCATCTGTCACTCCACCACCGTCGCCGGCGTCGCCCAGACCTGGGGCTACGGCGCCATGACCAATTCCTATAACGACATCCACAATTCCAAGGCGATGTTCTTCATCGGCTCCAATGCCGCCGAGGCCCATCCCGTCGCCATGCTCCACATCCTCAAGGCCAAGGAGCAGAACAAGGCGCCGCTGATCGTCTGCGATCCCCGCTTCACCCGCACCGCCGCCCATGCCGACGAATACGTGCGCATGCGCCCCGGCACCGACGTGCCGCTGATCTGGGGCCTGCTGTGGCACATCTTCGAGAACGGCTGGGAGGACAAGGAGTTCATCAGGAAGCGCGTCTGGGGCATGGAGCAGGTCCGCGCCGAGGTCGCCAAGTGGACCCCGGAAGAGACCGAGCGGGTCACCGGCGTGCCCGGCGCCCAGCTCAAGCGCGTCGCCCAGACGCTCGCCACCCACCGTCCCGGCACCGTGGTGTGGTGCATGGGCGGTACCCAGCACACCGTGGGCAACGCCAACGTCCGCGCCTATTGCATCTTGCAACTGGCGCTGGGCAATCTCGGCGTGGCCGGCGGCGGCACCAACATCTTCCGCGGCCACGACAATGTCCAGGGCGCCACCGACATGGGCCTGGACGTCACCACGCTTCCCGCCTATTACGGCCTGGCCGCCCCGGCCTGGAAGCACTGGGCGCGAGTGTGGGGCCTGGACTACGACTACGTCAAGGGCCGCTTCAAGACACCCGAGCTGATGGAGGCTCCCGGCATTCCGGTGTCGCGCTGGTATGACGGCGTCAACGAGGCCAAGGAGAACATCGCCCAGCCCGAGCCCATCAAGGCCATGGTCTACTGGGGCCACGCCCCCAATTCCCAGACCCGCCAGCCCGAGCTGAAGAAGGCCATGGAGAAGCTGGACACCCTGGTGATCATCGATCCCTATCCGACGGTGTCCGCCGTGCTGCACGACCGCACCGAGGGTGTCTACCTGCTGCCCGCCGCCACCCAGTTCGAGGTGGACGGCTCGCGCACCGCGTCCAACCGCTCGATCCAGTGGAGCGAGCAGGTCATCAAGCCCATGTTCGAATGCAAGGCCGACCAGGAGATCATGTATCTGCTGGCCAAGAAGTTCGGCTACGCCGCCGAATTGTGCAAGAACATCAAGGTCGAGGGCACCGTTCCCCTGGCCGAGGACATCCTGCGCGAGATCAACCGGGGCGCCTGGACCATCGGCTATACCGGCCAGTCGCCGGAACGGCTCAAGGCCCACATGGCCAACCAGCAGACCTTCGACAAGACCACGCTGAAGGCGGTGGGCGGCCCGTGCGACGGCGACTATTACGGCCTGCCCTGGCCGTGCTGGGGCAATGCCGCGACGCTCAAGCATCCCGGCACGCCCAACCTCTACGACACCTCCAAGCCGGTGAAGGACGGAGGGCTGAACTTCCGCGCCCTGTTCCCCGAGTACAAGGGCGAGAGCCTGCTGGCCACCGATTCCTGGCCCGAAGGCTCGGAACTGCCGGCCGGACACCCCGGCTTCACCTACGGCATGCTGAAGAAGCTGGGCTGGGACGTGGACTTGAGCCCCGAGGAGCTGGCCACCATCCAGAAGATCGGCGGCGAGAAGGCCGACGACGTGGCCTGGACCATCGACATGTCGGGCGGCATCCAGCGCGTCGCCGTCAAGCACGGCGCCGCCCCCTTCGGCAACGGCAAGGCCCGCGCCGTGGTGTGGAACTTCCCCGACCCGGTGCCGCTGCACCGCGAGCCGCTGTACACGCCGCGGCGTGATCTGGTGGAGAAGTATCCCACCCACGCCGACAAGAAGATGATGCGCCTGCCCTTCCTCTACAAATCCATCCAGGACAAGGACGTCTCCAAGGAGTTCCCGATCATCCTGACCTCGGGACGACTGGTGGAATACGAGGGCGGCGGCGACGAGACCCGCTCCAACCCCTGGCTGGCCGAGTTGCAGCCCGACATGTTCGTCGAGGTCAATCCCTTCGACGCCAATAACGCGGGGCTGCGCGCCGGCGACTATGTCTGGGTCCATGGCCCCGAGGGCGGCAAGGTCAAGGTCAAGGCCCGCATCACCGAACGGGTGGGACGCGGCGTGGCCTTCATGCCCTTCCACTTCGGCGGCTGGTTCCAGGGCAAGGACCTGCGAAGCAAATACCCCGAGGGGGCCGCCCCCATCGTGCTGGGTGAAAGCACCAACACCGCGCAGACCTACGGCTATGACTCGGTGACCGGCATGCAGGAGACGAAAGTCACCCTGTGCCGCATCGAGAAGTTCCAGGCGTAAGGAGGAGAACGATCATGGCCCGCATGAAATTCCTCTGCGACGGCGAACGCTGCATCCACTGCAGCGGCTGCGTCACCGCCTGCAAGAACGAGCACGAGGTGCCCTGGGGCATCAACCGCCGCCGCGTCGTCACGCTCAACGACGGCAAGCCGGGGCAGAAATCCCTGTCGGTGGCCTGCATGCACTGCTCGGACGCGCCGTGCATGGCGGTCTGCCCGGTGGATTGCTTCTATCAGACCGGTGACGGCATCGTGCTGCACAACAAGGATTTGTGCATCGGCTGCGGCTATTGCTTCTACGCCTGTCCGTTCGGCGCACCGCAATACCCCTCCACCGGCAATTTCGGCGGACGCGGCAAGATGGACAAGTGCACCTTCTGCGCCGGCGGCCCCGAGGCCGACCATTCCAAGGCGGAGCTGGAGAAGTACGGCCGCAACCGCATCGCCGAGGGCAAGCTGCCGCTCTGCGCCGAGATGTGCGCCACCAAGGCCCTGCTGGCCGGCGATGGCGACATGGTCTCGACCATCTACCGCGAGCGCGTCATGGCGCGAGGCTTCGGCTCGGGCGCAGCGGGCTGGGGTCAGGCCTATGGCGAACAGAAGCGCGAACGGGCCCGCGAGGGTGCCGGCGCCCCGGGCAAGGACAAATAGCCATGCGCCCGCGCGCCCTGGCCGCCGCACTGCTCGCCGTCCTGGCCCTCGCCGCCTGCAAGGGCGAGGAGATGGGACGGCAGGTCAAGCTGGACAAGGGGACCTATATGGGTCTCCGCGACGGCGAGATCGATCCGTCGACCCGGCAGGCGCTCGAGCACCGGATCGCCAGCCAGAACGACGGCATCGCGCGGTTGGCGACCAATGGCCCCATTCCCGCAGGCGAAGCGGCCCCCACGGGCCGCATCGCCGGGCAAAAATTCTAAGGGGAGGCATCGCATGAGCCGAACCATCCTCGCCGTCCTGCTGCTGGTCCTCGGTCTCGGCATGGCCGGTCCCGGAAAGACTGGGCCGGCCCTGGCCGCCGGCTATGACGGCGACGTCCCCACCGCCGCCCAGTCGGACCGCATCACCGAGCCCGAATCCTGGCGGGCCATCCGCCAGGGCGAGGCCGGCTACATCGGCGGGCAACCCGTCGCCCGTGGCGTGCTGATCCAGTCGGAAGGCGAAATCTGGCGCAATTTCCGCAACGGCAAGCTGGCCGTCTATGCCGGCTGGCTGCTGATCGGCGTCTCGTTGGCCATCGCCGCCTTCTACTTCATCCGCGGCAGGATCATGATGGAGGGTGGCCCCTCGGGGCAGACCATCCTGCGCTTCAACAAGGTCGAGCGCATCGGCCACTGGCTGACCGCCGGCTCGTTCCTGGTGCTGGCGGCCACGGGTCTGAACATCCTGTTCGGCCGCTGGATCATCGAGCCCTGGCTGGGCAAGACCCTGTTCTCGTGGCTGACCTGGGCCGGCAAGTGGCTGCACAACCTCGCCGGCTTCGTCTTCATCGCCGGGCTAGTGATGATCTTCTTCCTGTGGGCGCGGGACAATCTGTGGGACCGCTACGACTGGGGCTGGATCAAGGGCGGCGGCGGCCTTCTCAAGAAAGGTGTCCACCCCCCCGCCGCCAAGTTCAATTTCGGCCAGAAGACCCAGTTCTGGATGGTCATCCTGGTGGGCGCCCTGGTGTCCTCCACCGGGCTGAACCTGCTGTTCCCCTTCACCATGGGCGACATCCACGCCATGCAGGTGATGCACCTGATCCACGCCGCCCTGGCGGTGGTGATGGTGCTGTTCATCCTGGGGCACATCTATATCGGCACCATCGGCATGGAAGGCGCTTCCACCGCCGTCACCACCGGCTATGTGGACCGCGAATGGGCGCGCACGCACCATGCCGCATGGGTCGAGGAAACGGAAAAGGGCGAGCCGAAAGCGGCGGAGTAGCGCGGCAGGCAGGCAGGCCCCCACCTCTATGCCTTGGGCTTGTGCCGGGTCAGATCGTCGGGCCACAGGGCGCTGGGATTGAGCTCGGCCCGCCCCGGCTCGAGGGCGCTCAGGGGCTGGCACGGCACCATGGACTTCAGCGCCCGTTGGGCCAGTTGCTGGTAGGCCTCGGTGCCACGGGTCTTGCGCGCCACTTCCTCGGCCGACAATTCGCGCAGCACCTTGGCCGGCAAGCCAGCCACCAGGGTGCGGGGCGGAATCTTGAAGCCGGCCGGCACGAAGGCCATGGCGGCGATGATCGCCTCTTCGCCCACCTCGGCGCCGTCATAGATGGACGACGCCATGCCCACCAGGGCGTTGCGGCGGATGCGGCAGCCATGCACCACGGCGGCGTGGCCGATATGGCCGTAATCCTCGACCACCGTGTGGAAGCCGGGCGTGCCGTGCAGGATGCAATTGTCCTGGATGTTGACGCCGGCGCCGATGATCACGCTGGAGAAATCGGCGCGAAGCGACGCACCCGGCCCGATGAAGCAGCCGGGACCGATGCGCACATCGCCGATCAGTACGGCGGTGGGATGCACATAGGAGGTGGGATCGACCACCGGCACCATTCCCTCGAACGCGTAGCAAAGGCCGGTCATGGCATCCTCCGATGGGCTTCGAACACGGCACGCACCGCGTCGGGAATGGGAACCGGGCGCTGGCTGGCCCGATCGACGAAGACGTGAATCCAGTGGCCCTCGGCGGCGGCCTCGTCGCTGCCGTCCTCGAACAGCGCCAAGCCGTAGCGGGCGCTGGTGCGTCCCATCTGGTCGATACGGATGCCCGCCACCACCGGCGTGGGATAGGAAAGCGGCTTGAGGAAACGGCAGGACGATTCGGCGGCGAAGGTGATCACCGGGGCGGTCATCAGGTCCAGCCCGCACGGCCCGGTCAGGAACTTGACCACGATATGCTCGAAGAAGCGCTGATAGACCACGTTGTTGAGGTGGCCGAACATGTCGTTGTCCGACCACCGGGTCTGAATCTCGACGCGAAAGGGATAATCGGCCTGCCGCGAAATCTCCCTCTTATGGCTCATTGCGCCGTCCAGCCCCCATCCATGGGCAGGGCGGTGCCGGTCATGTTGGCGGCGGCGGGCGAGCACAGGAACACCGCCAGATCGCCCAACTGTTCCGGGGTGGTGAATTTCTTCGAGGGCTGCTTCTCGGAAAGCAGGTCGCGGCCCGCCTGCTCGACGGTCACCCCCTGGGCCTCGGCGCGGGCATCGATCTGCTTTTGCACCAGGGGGGTCAGCACCCAGCCGGGACAGATGGCGTTACAGGTGACGTCGATCTCGGCGGTTTCCAGCCCCACCACCTTGGTCAGGCCGACCACGCCGTGCTTGGCGGCGATGTAGGCCGCCTTGTTGACCGAGGCCACCAGCCCATGGGCCGAGGCGATGTTGATGATGCGGCCCCAGCCGCGCGCCTTCATGCCCGGCAGGGCGGCGCGAATGCCCTGGAACACCGAGGTCAGGTTGATGGCGATGACCGCGTCCCACCGTTCCAGCGGGAATTCCTCCACCGGCGCCACGTGCTGGATGCCGGCGTTGTTGACCAGGATGTCGAGGCCTCCCAGGCGGGCTTCCGCGTCGCGCACCAGATCGCCGGCGCCGTCGGACTTGGACAGGTCGGCGCCGTTGTAAAGAACCGTGACGCCAAATTCCTTGGCAAGGCCGGCGCGCAGCGCCTCGATCCCGGCCGGGTCGCCGAAGCCGTTGAGCATCACCGAGGCACCTTGCGCCGCCAGGGCGCGGGCGATGCCGAGGCCGATTCCGCTGGTGGACCCGGTAACCAGGGCCCGCTTGCCGTTCAACATGCCGATTCCTCCGCTCCTTATGGTCTTACCAAGCCGCAAAGCGGTAAACAAGTACCGATTTACCGATTGAAGAAAGCCGTCGCCTTACTTTTTAAAGAACACCTCCGCCTTACTTTTTGAAAAACGCCTCCGCTCCGGCCTTCACCGCCTGCTTGCGGGTGATGGCCTCCTGGGCGCGGGCGATCTCGCCCTGCAGCTCGACGATATAGTCCCCCAATTCCTCGATGGACATGGGATCGAGGTTCTTCAGCGCCTGGGGCTTCTTGCGCGGTTCCAAATCGTCGGCGTCCATGGGGCGATCCTCTCTTGCCACGTTCAAGCGAACGTACCAGATTGGGCGCCTTACCGACATAAGAGAGGCCCGACGGATGCCGCCCGAGACCATGACCTGCATCGAGATCTCCACCCCCGGCGCCCCCGAGGTGCTCAAGCCCGTCACCCGGCCCGTGCCGGTTCCCAAGGCCGGCGAGGTGCTGATCAAGGTGGCGGCGGCGGGCATCAACCGCCCCGACGTGCTGCAACGCGCCGGCGCCTATCCCGCCCCGCCCGGCGCCTCGGACCTGCCCGGCCTGGAGGTGGCGGGCACCGTCGCCGCCCTGGGCGAAGGGGTCGCCTCTCCCGGCCTCGGCGCCCCGGTCTGCGCCCTGGCCCCCGGCGGCGGCTATGCCGAATACTGCACGGTGGACGCCCGCCATTGCCTGCCCATCCCCAAGGGCTACGACATGATCCGCGCCGCCGCCCTGCCCGAGACCTTCTTCACCGTCTGGCACAACGTGGTGGAGCGCGGCGCGTTGAAGGCCGGCGAGCGCTTCTTGGTGCACGGCGGGGCCGGCGGCATCGGCACCACCGCCATCCAACTGGCCAAGGCCCTGGGCGCCACGGTGTTCGCCACCGCCAACGGCGAGGCCAAATGCAGGGCCTGCCGCGACCTGGGCGCCGATGTCGCCATCGACTATTCCACATCCGACTTCGTCGAGGTGATCAAGGAACAGACCAAGGGCAAGGGAATCGACGTGATCCTCGACATGGTGGGCGGCGATTACATCGCCCGCAACATCAAGAGCCTGGCCGCCGACGGCCGCCTGGTCTCCATCGCCTTCCTGCGCGGCAGCAGCGCCGAGATCAACCTGATGCCGGTGATGCTCAAGCGCCTGACGCTGACCGGTTCGACGCTCCGCCCCCAGTCCAACGACGCCAAGGCGCGCATGGCCGGGGGCCTCGCCGAAACCGTGTGGCCGCTGCTCGACCAGGGCAAGGTCGCGCCCTTGATCCACGCCGTTTTTCCCCTGGCCGAGGCCGCCAAGGCCCACGCCCTGATGGAAAGCAACACCCATATGGGCAAGATCGTGCTGCAGGTTTGACCAAAGGCACATTCGCACCTATAACTACCTCTGCGTACTCGCCGGAGTGTCGCCATCCGCGATCTGACCCCATGCGGTCTCGCGGGTAATTCGTGAAAAGCGTTGCGGGGGTTGGACCCGCCCCGTCCCAGGCGGACGGAGGGGGACAACGCCGCGTCAGGAGGTTTAATGGCTCTGCCGCTCATGCCCAAGGCGACCGCCGTTTGGCTGGTCGAGAACACCGCTCTCTCCTTCGAGCAGATCGCCGATTTCTGTGGCCTGCATCCGCTCGAAGTCCAGGCCATCGCCGATGGCGAAGTGGCCGCCGGCATCGTCGGCCTCGACCCGGTCGCCAACGGCCAGTTGACCCGCGCCGAGCTCGAGCGTTGCGAAGCCAATCCCGACGGCCGCCTGAAGCTGACCATCACCGATATTCCCCAGCCGCGCGCCAAGCCCAAGGGGGCCCGCTATACCCCGGTCTCCAAGCGCCAGGACCGTCCCGACGCCATCGCCTGGATCATCAAGCACCACCCGGAGCTGTCGGACGCCGCCATCTCCAAGCTGGTCGGCACCACCAAGCCGACCATCCAGTCGGTGCGCGACAAGACCCACTGGAACGCCACCAACATCAAGCCGCGCAACCCGGTCACCCTGGGCATGTGCAGCGAGGCCGAGTTGGAGAAGGTCGTGGTGCTGTCCGGTCGCTCGCGCCCCGTCATCCACGACGACGAGCCCGAGCCGGTCCGCCACGACGACGGTCCCGCCGAGGATTGATCCCTCCCCCTTGGGGAAGATCACGAAACGCCCGCCCTCATCGGCGGGCGTTTTGCTATTTGGATTCCTTGGTGGCCGGCTTTCTGGCGTTGGTCTCGGTGCCGTCGTCGAAGATGTTGAACAGATTCCGCAGGAATCCGGGAGTCAACGCCGACAGCGGATTGACGGTCACCGACGGATCGTCGGTCGGCCCCTTCATGGAGTAGTTGAAGGCGATGATCCCGCCGCCCTTCTCGCCGCCGGTGATCAGCCAGCCCAGCACCGGAATCTTGCCCAGAACGGAATTCAGCACATAGGCCGGCACCACGGTGCCCTCCATAGCCATGCGGGAATTATCCATGTCGATCTGGCCCTTGGCGGTGATGCCCAGCGCCGGCCCCCAGGCCCGCACGTCACGCACCTCGACCAGCCCCTCGGTCATGGTGAACGGCGCTTCCAGGGACGAGAAGCTGACGCCCTCGCCCTGCAGCACGTCGAGAATGCCGGCCAGCGCCGCCACGGTCAGCAGGCGGGCCAGCACCGGCGCGTTGCGCACGTGATAGTCGGCCACCTTGATGGTGCCCGTATAGGGCTGTTCCGGGCGTGAATCGTCGATATGGCCCTCGATGGACAACTCGCCGCCCATCAGGTCGCCATAGATGTCGAAAACCCGCATGGTGGCGCCGGCGTCGTCGGAGCTGACGGTAAAGTTGCGCAGCTTGGCGCCGCCGGGCTGCACCGTGGCGGCAAAGCTCTTGCCGCCCCCCAGGCCGCCCTTGACGTGAACGCTCTGCCACTCGTGGGCGTCGCGGGTCAGGGTGGCGACGGCATTGGTCAGCGCCCCCTTTTCCGACATCCATATGGACTTGGCGGTGGCGGAAACGGTCATGGGCGGCGGCTTGTCGGCATCGTCCTTCGTCTTGCCCGCCTTGGCGTCCTCGTCGCGGCCCAGCACCGGCTCGGCATCGAAGGCGGCGCCCTTGAAGACGATGTCCAGCCCGGCCTTGCCCGGCCGGATGGCGATGGAGCCCTCGCCGTCGGTGCGCAGGTAGCGCACCCGCGAGAAGTCCACCTTGCGCGCCGCCCCGTCGGGGCCAAAGGCCACCGAGCCGGCCACGTCCAGGTCGCCCGCCTTGACGGCGAACCGCGGCACCGCGGCGATGAGCTTGCGGTCCAGCTTGACCAGCACCTCGGCGCTGCCCGGCTTGTCCTCGGGCTTGCTCCAGCCCAGGCCGGGCAAGGCCATGCGGGCCGTAGTCAGGTCTACCTTGGCGTCGATTTCGGCCTTGCCGCCGTCGGAGAAGGTGGCGGTGACCTCGGCCCTCACCGGGCCGGCGGTGAAGGGGGCCACGAACGGCACCCCATCCAGGCCCAGCAGCTTGCGCTGCTCCTCGGTGACCTCGGGCGCCTTGAGGAAATAGCGCGAGCGGAAGGGCTGGCCCTTGGAGAAGTTCTCGCGCCAGGCCAGATGGCCGGGAATGCCGGCCAGCACCACCGGCCCGGTGGCGTCCAGGCCCTTGGCGTCCACGTCCAGCTCCAACACGCCGTCCGACAGGTCGAGACCCATCATCACCTTGGGGATGACCACCTTCTTGACGGTGGCGTTGGCCTTGATGCCCACGTCGTCCAGGCGCAGCGTCTTCAGCAGCGGGAATTTCAGCCGCACCTTGGCGGTGGCGTCGCCCCCCACCTTGCCGGGCTCGATCCCCAGGGCCTGGGCATAGCGCAGCGGCGGATTGTCGATCAGCTTCAGGGCGTCGGTGGCCGGACCGGCGATCACCAGCTCGATGTCGGCGAACTGGTCCTCCTTGTCCAATCCGGTGAAGACGATGGTGCCTTCCTTGAGGCGCAGGCCGTAGACCTCGCCCGCATTCAGCGCGATGCGGAACGACGAGGCGTCGAAGGTGCAAACGCCGACCGTGTTGCGCGCCAGCGGCATGGGGTGGAGATAATCCACGGTGACGCCCTCGGGGCGAACTTCTCCCCCCAGGTGGTCGATCACCACGTCGTCGAAGCGGCCCGAGGGCGAGCGGGCCGAAAGCTGGATGCTCGCCTCGCGCACCATGCCCTTGGACAGATTGGGAATCACCCAGTCGCGGGCATTCTGGGCGAGGCCGTTGGGCCACAGGTCGCGAACCTGATCCACCGGCACGTCGCGCAGGCTGCCCTCGGCCTTGATGGAGGTCTCGCCGCCCAACCCATCCACCAGGGCGGCCAGCATGAAGGTGGGGCCGCCCAGGTCGAGGCGGATTTCGGCCAGATCCAGGCGGGTCATGTCCCGGCTCAGCTCTCCGCGCAAGGCCGCCGAGGCCACCTGATGGACGGTATGGAACGGCGCCGGCAGATCGAGGCGCCCGGCCCCCCCCGACAGGTCGAAGGCCAGGGTCTCGAGCACGCCGCCGCTCAGCCGCGCCCGCACGCTGCCGGCCAAAGGCATGTCGATCACCCGCAGGTGCACCGCCGGGCCGCCGAAGCGGGCCAGCACCGCCGGACGAATGCCGCGCAGGCGCAATTCGGCGTCGGCGGCCCCGTCGGCCTTGGTATAGGCGGCGTCCACCGACACCTCGCCCACCTCGCCGGCCAGGTCCAGGGGAATGCGCCCCTTGGCCTGGATGCCCGAGGGAACACGGCGAACCGTCAGGTCCACCCCCGGCGCATGCCAACTGGTGGCAAGCGCCCTGTCGTCGATCAGGAGGTCGGCGTCCCGGATGCTGAAGGATTGCAGCGAGCGCCCCGGCTTGGACGGGTCGGGCTCGCCCAGCAGGGCATCCTTGATCCGGGCGATCACCAGTCCGGCATCGCCGCCGCCGCCATCGGGCATGCCGAACTGGAAGTGCCCCGAGGCATCGCGGACCAGGGAAAGGCTCGGCCTGTTCAGGCGGATGGAATTGGGCGCCACGACGCCACGCAACAGGGCCCGCCCGCTCAGGGACAGGGCCATGTCGGGCACCGCCACCACCGGAACGTCGTTTCCGGCCAGATAGGCCCGCACGTTGCGCACGTGGATTTCCAGCATGCGGTCATCGTCGCCACGCTGCAGCAGCGTGGCGTCGAGCCGGACGAACAGCGATCCGTCCCGCGCGGTCAGCGCATCCTCGATGTAGGGTGTCAGGAATTCGAGCGAAATCGGGCCGTGGGACAATCGCCACGCCGCCAGGGGCACAACAAGCAACAGCCCCACCAGAACGGCCCCAAGAAGCTGGAACAGACTCCTAACGGTGCCGTGAACCACTCGCCGTCATCTCCATGCCCGCTTGACCCTTGATCCCGTATTCAGCAGTGTGAAGCAACCACAACATTTGGGGTCGCACAAGGTGAGTTTTCCCCTCGATCAACGTTTCTTCCCCGGTGTTGCCGATCCATCCCGCGTCGAGGTCGGATTAGCCCGCTGGCAGGAGGCCGCCGACGCCCAGGACGATGCCGAACTGGCCGCCTTCATGCGGAGCCTGCCGGGACAGGAAGGAATCGGCGAGCTGTTGCGCGGCATCTTTGCCAACTCGCCCTTTCTCACCCTGTGCATGGAAAAGGAGCCAGCCTTTCTGCGCCACGGGCTGGAAGTAGGGCCGGACGCGGCGCTGGCCAGCCTGATCGGCGATCTCAAGGCCGATCTCGGCGCCGAGACCGACTTCAACCGCCTGATGCAGAATCTGCGCGTCGCCAAGCGCCGCTGCTCGCTGCTGGCCGCCCTGGCCGACCTGGGCGGCGCCTGGCCGCTGGAAAAGGTTACCGGCTCCCTGGCCCTGATGGCCGAGACCGCCATCCGGCTGGGTCTCGCCTTCCTGCTGCGCCGCGAGGCCGAGCGCGGCAATCTGCAGCTGGCCCATCCCGACGACCCGGAAAAGGGCTCGGGCATCATCGTGCTGGGCATGGGCAAGCTGGGCGCCCGCGAGCTGAACTATTCCAGCGACATCGACCTGATCGTCTTCTACGACCATGAAAAGCTGGTCTATACCGGCAAGCGCTCCATCCAGGAATGCGTCATCGCGCTGACCAAGGAGTTGGTGCGCATCCTCGACGAGCGCACCGCCGACGGCTACGTCTTCCGCACCGACCTGCGGCTGCGCCCCGATCCCGGCTCGACGCCTCCCGCCGTGGCCCTGGTGGCTGCCGAGGCCTATTACGAGGGCTTCGGCCAGAACTGGGAACGGGCCGCCATGATCAAGGCCCGTCTGGTGGCCGGCGACGACGAGACCGGGGCGGCCTTCCTTCGCTTCCTGCGGCCCTTCATCTGGCGCAAATCCCTGGATTTCGCCGCCATTCAGGACATCCATTCCATCAAGCGCCAGATCAACGCCCACAAGGGCGGGCGCTCCATCGCGGTGGCCGGCCACAACGTCAAGCTGGGGCGCGGCGGTATCCGCGAGATCGAGTTCTTCGCCCAGACCCAGCAATTGATCTGGGGCGGCCGCCAGCCGGAGATGCGCGTTTCGGGGACCATGGAGGCCTTGGGCGCCCTGGCCGGTGCCGGCCACGTCACCTCCGAGGTGATGGCCGACATGGGGGCCGCCTACCGCTATCTGCGCACTCTCGAGCATCGCCTGCAGATGGTCGACGACAAGCAGACCCAGACCCTGCCCACCAACCCGCAGGTGCTGGCCGAGATCGCCGCCTTCATGGGAGCGGCGGACATGGACGCCTTCTCCGCCGACCTGACCCGCCACCTGCAGACCGTCGAGCACCACTATGCCGGCCTGTTCGAGGATGCCCCGCCCCTGGGGGCGGGCGGCAACCTGGTGTTCACCGGCGGCGAGAACGACCCCGAGACGGTGCACACCATCACCGAAATGGGCTTCACCAATGCCGACGCGGTGTGCTCGACCATTCGCGGCTGGCATCACGGACGGGTGCGGGCCACCCGCTCGACCCGGGCGCGCGAGTTGCTGACCGAGTTGACCCCGGCCCTGCTGTCGGCCCTGGGGACCACCACGGCGCCCGACGACGCCTTCATGCGCTTCGACGAATTCCTCACCCGCCTGCCGGCCGGCGTGCCGCTGTTCTCGCTGTTCTACGCCAATCCCTCCTTGCTGGAACTGGTGGCGGAGATCATGGGCGACGCGCCCCTGCTGGCCGAGCATCTGGCGCGGCACACCACCACGCTCGATTCGGTGCTGCAGGCCCGTTTCTTCGAGCCCCTGCCGCCCCAGGAGGCGTTGGAGGCGGAACTGGCCAAGGTACTGGCCGAGGCCGACGATTTCCAGCTGGTGCTCGACGTCACGCGGCGCTGGGCCAACGACCGCAAGTTCCAGGTGGGCGTGCTGACGCTCCGCAACGTGGTCGAGGCCGGCGAGGCCGCCGGCGCGCTTTCCGACGTGGCCGGGGCCATCCTTCGCCAGTTGGGGCCCAAGGTGGAGGAGGAATTCGCCCGCGCCCACGGCCATGTGCCGGGCGGCGCCTGGGTGATTCTCGCCATGGGCAAGGCCGGGGGGCGCGAAATGTCGGCCACCTCGGATCTCGACCTGATCCTGGTCTACGACTGCCCCGAGGACGCCGAGGAATCCGACGGCTCGCGGGCCTTGGCCCCCGCCGTATGGTTCTCCCGCCTGACCCAGCGCATGGTCAACGCGCTGACCGCCAAGACCGGCGAGGGCACGCTGTACGAGGTCGACATGCGCCTGCGGCCCTCGGGCAATTCCGGGCCCATCGCGTCGAGCCTGGAGGCCTTCCGCCGCTATCAGGAAGAGGCCGCCTGGACCTGGGAGCACATGGCCCTGACCCGGGCCCGCGTGGTGGCCGGCGATCCGGCCCTGACCGAACGGGTCAACGCCATCATCCGCCGGACCCTGATCCGGCCCCGCGACCAGGCCAAGCTGCTGCTCGACGTGGCCGACATGCGCGAGCGCATGGCCAAGGAGCACAAGGCCGGCAGCATCTGGGAGGTCAAGCACCTGCGCGGCGGTCTGGTGGATATCGAGTTCACCGCCCAGTACCTGCAACTGGCCCATGGCCCCGACCACCCCGAGATGCTCGACAGCAACACCGCCCGGGCCCTGGATAAGGCCGCCGGAGCCGGCGTGCTGGACCGTGCCGACTGCGCCACCCTGACCGAGGCCCTGCGGCTGTGGTCGGCGGTGCAGACCGTGCTGCGCCAGACCATCGCTGGCGGCTTCGACGAGCACACCGCGCCGCGCGGCCTCAAGGACGTGCTGGTGCGCGCCGCCGGGATGACCGACTTCAAGAGCCTCACCGATCGCATGGAAGACTGCGCCGCGAGCGCCCACGAGGTGTTCCGCCGCCTGATCGACCAGCCCGCCGCCCTGCTGAAGCAAAAGGAGACCGCTGAATGACCACGTCCGTTGGCGCCCCGACCGTCGGCGCCCCTGGCCCCGCCTTCGCCATGGAATGCGACGACGGCAAGGCCACCCTGGCCGATTACCGCGGCAAGGTCCTGGTGCTGTACTTCTATCCCAAGGACGACACCTCGGGCTGCACCTCGGAGGCCAAGGCCTTTCGCGACGCCATCGCCGAGTATCGGGCGGCGGGCGTGGAAATCCTTGGCGTATCCAAGGATTCCGTCGCCAGCCACGCCAAGTTCCGCGCCAAGCACGAATTGCCCTTCCGCCTGGGCTCGGATTCCGACGGCGCGGTGTGCGAGGCCTATGGCGTATGGAAGAAGAAAAGCATGTACGGCCGCGAATACATGGGTATCGAGCGCTCCACCTTCCTGATCGACAAGGACGGCGTGCTGCGCGCCGAATGGCGCAAGGTCAAGGTCACCGGCCACGCCGAGGCGGTGCTGAAGGCGGCCAAGGGGCTTTAAACCTCGGGCTGCCGCCCGGACCCGCTTGGGGCCATGCCCCAAACCCCCTTTTGATTCAAGAGGAGGTTTGGAGGCGTAGCCTCCGACCAGGGTTCGGGGCGGAAGCCCCGCATGAATGGTATATCACCCCATGATCACCCTTTCCGACGCGGCCCTGGCCGTCCTTGCCGCCGCCGATCCGGCGGAGAAATGCCGCCTCACCCGCGCC
>JAVBXM010000058.1 GCA_030824585.1 Phaeospirillum sp.
CTGGCTGTCCAAGCGCCTGGGGGCGGAACTCAAGGTCCCCGATTTGTCGGCGGCCGGCTTCTCCCTGGTGGGCGGGCGGCTGTTGCCCGCTTCGTCGGGACCGGCGGCCCAGTTCATGTACGAGAACGGCGACGGCCGCCGGGTGACGCTCTACCTGCGGCGCAACACCGACGGGACGGAAACCGCCTTCCGCCTCGCCGCCTTGGGGCGGGTGGAGGCCTTCTACTGGCTGGACGGGCCGCTGGGCTACGCCCTGGCCGGCGACGTGGACCGCGAGCGGTTGATGGAGATGGCCAGGGCGGTGTATCACCAGTTGGAAAGCTGACCCTTTTGAACTGCCCCTCGGGCGCTGGGCCAATCGACATTCAGGGAATTGGACTGATTTCGGGGGGAGCACCTTCCGGGAGGAAAGTTCAGACACAGATGAACTGAGAAAATCCCTTATCCGTGTCCCGTATAACGGGAATTTGTGTTCATCCATGTCCCATTCCACCGCCTATCCGCTTGAACGTCGATTGGTCCCAGGCTTATGCGGCGTCTTTGAGCATGGCGGATTCAGCCCCGTGTCATCAAATCATGATCTCGAAGAAGATCGGGCAAGCTCTGGGGTTGAACAGGTCACCTGGCATTTTTAATGCCTGGTGCTGCGGCAAATATGCGATGTCACCGATTATTCATACGATACAGGCTGCTATGGCCGCCTTCCGGAGTGGAACAGTTCTTGAGAAGAGTTGGTGATTGGCCTTACCCTGTAACCGGGACATTGGGCGGGGGATAAGGTGGATTTCAGGTCGCTGCGCATCAGGATTCTTACCCTTTTCCTTCTGTCTTTCGTCGCGGTCGGCGGGGTGGTGGCGCTGGTGCTCGCCGGCTCCTTGCAAGGCGACGTGGAAAATCTGCTGGCCCGGCAGCAATACGCCTTCGTCGGCGGGCTGGCCGAGGAGCTGGACCAGAAGATCAAGCTGCAGATCGACGCCATGGAGCGGGTTGCCCCCTTGGCTCCCCGCGCCGGCTGGAACGACAGCGCCGCCCTGACGGCATTCCTGGAAGACCGTATCGGGGTCAAGGGGTTCTTTGCCGGGGGGCTGATCATTCTCGGCGATGACGGCATGGTCCGGGCCGAGACCCCCGCTTTGGGGCGGTTGGGCAAGGACATGGCCAAGCTGAAGGGAGTGGAGGCGGTGTTCGCCACCGGCCGGTCCCTGGTCAGCGAGCCCTATTTCGATCCGGCCCTCAACGAGCCGGCGGTGGCGGTGGCCGTCCCCATCCGTGACGGCGGGCGGATTCTGGGAGCGCTGGTGGGAACCGCGACCCTTACCCAAAGCAATTTTCTCGGCCGGCTGGTGGAGCAGAAGGTGGGCGAGACCGGTGGCCTTTACATGGTATCGCCGAAATCCGGCCTGACCGTCGTTTCCACCAACAAGGAACGTATTTTCTCGCCGCTTCCCCGGCGGGGAATCAATCACATGCTGGACCGCTACGTGGACGGCTACGAGGGGTCGGGCGTGACCGTCAGTTCGGTGGGAAGCAAGGAGCTGACCTCGGCACGGCGCATCAGCTCCACCGGTTGGGTCCTGGTGGCGCGGCTGCCTGCCGCCGAGGCCTTCGAGCCCATCACCGGCATCAAGACACGGCTGATCGCCGCCCTGGTGGGGCTGGGGCTGGTGTCGCTGGGGCTGCTGTGGCTGGTGCTGCGCGCCGCCCTGTCGCCCCTGCACCGCGCCACCGGCCGCATCCAGGCCATGGTCGACGGCACCAGCCGGTTCGAGGCCCTGGAGGTTTCGCGGGTCGACGAGGTCGGGCGGATGATCGGCGCCTTCAACGCGCTGCAGGCCAAGGTCGCCGCCGGCGAGGTGGCCCTGCGGGACCGCGAGGCCCTTTATCACGCGCTGTTCCGCGGCTGCAAGGCGGTCGAATTGCTGATCGACGCCACTGACGGGCGGATCATCGACGCCAATCACGCCGCCGAGGTCTATTACGGCTGGACCCACGCGCAATTGCTCTCCATGCGCATCTGGGAGATCAACATCTTGGACAAGACGGCCATCGCCGCCGAGATGAGCAAGGCCAAGTCCGAGGAGCGGGGACATTTCGATTTCCGGCATCGCCTGGCGTCGGGCGAGATCAGGGACGTGGAGGTGTGGTCCGGGCCGGTCCAGGTCACCGGCCGGCAATTGCTCTATTCCCTTGTCCACGACGTGACGGCCCGGCGGCAGGCGGAGCGCGAGGTCCGCTCGCTGCTGGCCTTCCGCCGGGCGGTTCTGGACGGGGCGGGGTCGTCCATCATCGCCACGGCCATCGACGGCACGATCCTGCTGTTCAATCCCACCGCCGAGCGCTGGCTGGGCTATGGCGCCGACGAGATGATCGGCCGCGCGACCCCGGCGCTGTTCCATGATCCCGGCGAGGTGGCGCGCCGCGCCACCCAACTGGGCGAGGAGTTGGGCCGGCCGGTGGAGGCCGGATTCGAGTGCTTCGTCGCCAAGGTCCTGGCCACGGGCAAGCCCGACAGCGGCGAATGGACCTATATCCGCAAGGATGGCGGACGGTTCCGCGTGCTGCTCACCATCACCGCGCTGTACGACGACGGTGGCGAGCTCAGCGGCTTTCTCGGCGTCGCCCAGGACATTACCGCCCGCCTGTCGGTGGAAAAGGAGCTGAAGCGTTCCAACGCCGAACTGGAGCACTTCGCCTATGTGGCCTCGCACGACCTGCGCCAGCCGCTGCGCATGGTCAGCTCCTACATCACCCTGCTGCAGCGCCGCCTGGGCGACCTTCTCGACGAGGATTGCCAGGAATTCATCGGCTTCGCGGTAGATGGCGCCAAGCGCATGGACCACATGATCACCGACCTGCTGGAGTATTCCCGCATCGGTCGTAGTGGTGCTGCTCCCGAGGCGGTTCGCCTGGACGAGGTGGTGCGGCTGTCCCTGGCCAATCTGGGCGCGCTGATCGAGGAAAAGGGTGCCACGGTCACCGTGGCCGACGGCTTGCCGGAGGTTCTGGGCAATGCGGTGGAACTGGAACGGCTGTTCCAGAACCTGATTTCCAACGCGGTCAAGTTCCAGGTCGAAGGGCGGCTGCCCCGCGTGGAGGTGGAGTGCGCCGCCACGCCGGACGAGTGGGTCATTTCCATCCGCGACAACGGCATCGGCATCGACGAGGCCGGGCAGGCCCGGCTGTTCCAGATCTTCCAGCGGCTGGTCGGCCAGGACGAGTATCCGGGAACCGGCATCGGTCTGGCGTCGTGCCGCAAGATCGCCGAGCACCACGGGGGGCGGATATGGGTGGAATCCCTGCCGGGCCAGGGCTCGGTATTCCGGGTGGCTTTCCCCATTCCGGGCGGCGCCGGGAGGATTTAGGTCTTTCCCGCAGACGACGTTTGAGCGGTGCCGGCCCTGTTCAAGGCATGGTTGCATTCCCGCCGCGCAGGGGATAGGCTTGTCCGTGGACGTCGCATTGGGTGAGGGCGACGTTTTTTGTGTTTGTGTGGGGCCGTCAAAGGGTGGGGCTGGCAGATGCAGCAAAATCAGGTGGCGCCTTTCGAGGTGCTGATCGTCGATGACGAACCGGGCGATGTGGAGCTGATCCGCTCGGCGATCCACGACGGGCGCTTCATTTGTCGCACCCACGTGGCCTGCGACGGCGTGGAGGCCATGGCCTTCATGCGCAAGGAGGGGCCGGATTACCAGGATGCCGTGACCCCCGATCTGGTTCTGCTGGATCTCAACATGCCCCGCATGACCGGGCGCGAGGTTCTGGCCGCCATGCAATCCACCGACCATCTGGCGCGCATTCCCGTGGTGGTGCTGACCACCTCGGACGTGGAGCGTGACGTGCTGCAGGCCTATGACCTGGGGGCCTCGGGTTTCGTCACCAAGCCGGTGGATATCGAACAATTGTTCAACGCCATCCACGGTATCCAGGATTACTGGTTCGGCGTGGTGCGCAAGCCCGCCGGCCTGACCGGCAACGCCTGATCTCCTTCGCCGGGATTCGTGCTATGACCTGCCGGGAATGTTTGGCGGCGGACGGTCATGGCTGAGGACGGCAACGAACGGGCATTGCGATCGGGGTGGACCACCGGGGCCTGCGCCACGGCGGCGGCCAAGGCGGCCTGCTCGGCCCTGCTGGGCGACGGCTTTCCCGATCCGGTGGACATCGTGCTGCCCGGCGGCCTGACGCCCGCCTTCGCCCTGGCTCTGGCCGCCAGCGGTCCCGGCTGGGCCCGGGCCGGAGTGGTCAAGGATGCCGGCGACGATCCCGATGTCACCCATGGGGCGACCATCATCGCCACCTTGCGCCACGCCCCCGCCGGGGCGGGACTGGTGTTCAAGGCCGGGCCGGGAGTGGGAACCGTCACCAAGCCGGGCCTGCCCCTGGGGGTCGGCGAGCCGGCCATCAATCCGGTTCCCCGCCGCCTGATCGGCGAGGCGGTGGCCGCCATCGCCGCCCGCCACGGCGTCGCCTGCGACCTGGAAATCGAGATTTCCGTGCCGGGAGGCCAGGATCTGGCCGTCCGCACCTGGAATCCCCGTCTCGGCATCCTGGGGGGCATTTCCATCCTGGGGACCACCGGGGTGGTGGTCCCCTATTCCTGTTCCGCCTGGATTCACTCCATCCAGCGCGGCATCGACGTGGCGCGGGCCTGTGGCCTGACCCATGTGGCCGGCTGCGTCGGCTCCACCTCGGAGAAGGCGGCGCGGCGGGTGCGCGGCCTGGGCGAGGAGGCGATCATCGACATGGGGGATTTCGCTGGCGGCATGCTGAAATACCTGCGCCGCCATCCCGTGCCCCGCGTCACCATCGCCGGCGGCTTCGCCAAGATGTGCAAGCTGGCGGCGGGCCAGATGGACCTGCATTCCAGCCGCTCGCAGGTGGACATGGCCTGGCTGGCCGGCCAGTTGGAACGGCTGGGGGCGGATGGCGCCCTGGTCGCCGCCGCCGGCGGCGCCAACACCGCCCTGGAGGTGCTGGAGATGGCCGGTTCGCTGCCCCTGGGCGAGGCGGTGGCCCGTCAGGCCCTGGCGGCGGCGCGGGCGGTGCTCGACAATGCCGGGGTTGCCCTGGACGTGCTGGTGGTGGACCGCCAGGGCCGGGTGATCGGCGACAGCGGCCGTTCAGGTTGAGAGTGTCTTCCTGATCCAGGTGGCGGCTTCTTCCGCCGAACCGACGCACGGCCCGCCGGGGCGGGGTGGACGGTGGTGCATGATCACCGGCAGGCCCAGTTCGGCGGCGGCCTCCAGCTTGGCGCGGGCGGCGGTTCCGCCGCTGTTGCGGCAGACGACGGTATCGATGGCGTGCCTTCGCAGCAGGGCCCGCTCGCCGGCCGGGGTGAAGGGACCGC
>JAVBXM010000035.1 GCA_030824585.1 Phaeospirillum sp.
GTTCGAGAGTTGACGTCCTTGCGGCTTGCGTTGACCGGAATGCGCCTGAGGAGTCGGCGCAACAGTTCCGCTTCATCGTCGGAAAAATCCAGGATCGCCCGCGCCTGGGCCTCGTGGGCTCTTGGAATTGCAAGGTTAGTGATCGCTTGTCCCTCGGTGGTGCTGGAGATCAGCGTGCCTCGCTTGTCGTCGCCGGACTTTTCCCGAATGAGGCAGGATTGCGCTTCAAGTTTCGCCACGACCCGAACCAAGGTGGGGGGCTCCAGGCCGGTGGCTGCGGCCAGGTCCCGAAAGCGCATGAGTCTTCCATCGTGCAATACCGCCAGGACGCGCCATTCCTGCAGGCTTAGGCCGTGTTCGGCCAGGGTTGGGGTGAACAATGTCAGCGCGGCCAGATATGCCTGGTGCAGGAGGTAGGGGATGTACTCTTCCAGCTGGAACATTTGCTTGCCGTCAGTTTCAGCCATTTTAATTCCATTTGTATTATTTATTCTAAGGCGTCTGGATAGTTTATACCTCAACCCTGAGGGTGTGATCTAGGGATATCGAGGCATTCCGGAACATAGTTTATATTAATTCAAAAAACTATTGTGATAAAAGATTCCATATGGAACGATATTCCTGTTGGGAGGCTGCTCGGCGTTGCATTTGTGTCGCCGGGGCCCGCTGGGAGGTGTTGCGATGAGTTTGCTGGGAACCCTGAACGAATTGCCTTTGGATTACCGTGAGTCGCTATCCGCGCCCTCCGCTGCTGCTGGATCATCCGGTCCACAGGGCCACGGTTCGGGCGTTCGCCCAGGTCATCGCGTCGGCTGATTGCCACTAGGAGGACGTGACCATGAAGATCAAGATCGTTGGTGCCGGTCCCGCCGGCCTGCATTTCGCGGCGTTGATGAAGCGTGCCGATCCATCGCACGACATCACCATTTACGAACGATCCCCGCGCAATGCCACCTGGGGATTCGGCGTGGTCTTTTCGGATCGGGCGCTGGAGTTCCTGCGGGCGGACGATCCGGAGCTTTACGACTACCTGACGCCTCATTTCGAGAGTTGGCCGGATATCACCATCGTCCACAACGATGCACGGATCCCTATCGCCGGCAACGGCTTCACCTCCATCGGCCGACTTGAAATGCTGACCCTGATGTATGCCTTCGTCGAGAGGCTGGGGATCAGGATCGAGTTCGAGACCGAAAAGACGTCGCTCGCCGATATTGGCGAGGCCGACCTGATCGTCGGCGCCAACGGGGCATTCTCGTGGATCCGCCAGGAGAACGAGGCCAAGTTCGGCACCACCATCGACTTGCGCCCCAATCGCTTCATCTGGTACGGCAGCACCAAGCCGTTCAACAGCCTGACCCTGACGTTCCGGAATACGGATGTGGGTGTGTTCTGCGCTCATCATTACCGCTATGGGCCGGACCGCAGCACCTTCCTGGTCGAGGTCACGGACGACACCTGGCGCAAGGCCGGCTTCGAGGGCATGAGCCCCGAGGACACCATCGCCTACTGCGAGCGCGTCTTCGCCAAGGACCTGGAGGGCCACAAGATCCTCTCCAAC
Organism: Phaeospirillum sp.; assembly: GCA_030824585.1. Lineage (GTDB taxonomy): Bacteria > Pseudomonadota > Alphaproteobacteria > Rhodospirillales > Magnetospirillaceae > Phaeospirillum. Next base: position 1,562 of record JAVBXM010000035.1, read on the forward strand.
AATTCGTTCTGGCGCCAGTTTCCCGCCGTGTGGAACGAGACCTGGAGCTTCGACAACGTGGTGCTGATGGGCGACGCCTTGCGGACCGCGCACTTCTCGATTGGATCGGGAACGCGGCTGGCCATGGAGGATGCCATCACCTTGTACAAGGCCTTCCAGGAAAAGGGCGGCGACGTTCAGGCGGCTCTGGTCCGCTACAAGGAACTGAGATTACGCCCGATGAAGTCGATCTGGGATGCCGCCAATGTCAGTATCCGGTGGTACGAGGAAATGGACGAGTTGATGAAGATGGACCCCGTCGACTTCGCCTATTCCTACATGACCCGTACGGGCCGGATCGACCACGCCGAGGTCAGGCGCCGGGATCCGGAATTGGCCGGGGCTTATGAGAAGCGTCACGGAGTTAAGGGATAAGGAGGGCGCCTACCCCCTTATTCGCTTTCACTCAGGGGAGAAGTTCCGCCGAGTTCTCGAAGATTCGGGTCAACATGGAATAGAGGGTGTTGATCTCTTCTTCCGAGAAATCCTTGAACGCCGTCCGCTCGAACTTCAGGGCCCAGGGAATCAGGGTTTTCGTCACCTTCCGCCCGGTCGGCGTCAGGTCGACCACCACGGTGCGGGCATCCAGCTTGCTCCGCTCGCGCGTGATCAGATCCCGTTCCTCCATGGTGACCAGAAGGCGTGACAGGGTCGATTGTTCGATGGTCGTGTCGACGATGATGTCGCCGACCTTCAACTCACCATGATGCCAAAGCACCGCCAGCACCCGCCACATGGGCAGAGTGAGGTTGAAACGCTCCAGCTCCTTGCTGAACGCGCTGGCGAGCCTGACGCCGGTCCTATTCAGGTGGTAGGGGAGGAAGCGATTGAGGTCGAACATTGTCTGCCATGAACGTGAACAGGGAAACTGCCTAGAGGGCTAATGCCACGCGCATCTCAAGTTTCCAAGCAGAATGAGAGAATGCCTGGGATTACAGAAAAAAGGGCCGGGCCAGGGGCCCGGCCGCAGTGGGCTCGGTGGGAGATGTCCCGCGAAAGTGCGTGGCGGGAGTACGGACTGCCGGTGAGCCAATTCGGCGGCCGGATTGAAAAAGGCTTATTGCCGTGCGGCGTTGACGGTGATGCCCTTTTCCTTGTGGAACTGCGCCAAGGCTTCCTGGTAGGCCTGTATTTCCTCGGCCGGAATGGCGGCGCCGCATTCGTAGCAGGTGTTGGTCTGACGGTCGAACCAGCGGCACCCGCATTCGTTGCATCCCAGTTCCAGGCCGCCTCTTGGGTTGCGGAAAATCATGGGATCCTCCGTTGGCCGTTATTTCCTGGAGACGAAATAGCCGACACCGATGAACACGTCGTCGATCTTTTCCAGGTACATGATCTTGTTCTCGATCGCCTGCTGCACCGGGTTGGAAAAGGCGAACTCAACCCATCCCGAGCCGGGTCCGGTGGCGATCTTCAACTGCTCCTCGACGAAGTACTTCCCATCGGCATCGCGCAGGCGGGTGACGTTCTTGCCATTGAAGGCCGGGACCTTGGCGTGCTGGCGCATGATCCCATCCAGCCCGATCACCACGGTGAAGAGATCCTTGGGTTGGAACTCGTCGCTTTGAATGTTGAAGGTCGCCATGGCTTTTTCCGGGCCGGCGGAGCGATAGAGGGCGACGGCCTTCTTGACCAGGGCGACCGCCTCATCCTTGGTTCCCCGCTCCACGGCCGAGGCAGGGAAAACGGCGAACGTGCAGACGATGAGCGCCAGGACGCGAAGCATTCGAACAAGCATTTTGACCTCCCTTTGATTTTTGTAATTGGTTCGCTGGATTCAGCGGCAGGCTCCGGCGAAGGCGACGCCCATGGATTGCAGCACGTCCTCGTAGCCGGCATCGAGCAGTTCGCACTGGCGCTTGAGCACGTAGCAGACAAGGTTGCCGCGCCGGACCAGGCGTTTAAGCACCGGCAGGGCATCGCCCTCCAATTCCCCGGAAATCTCGGTCATGGCGTCGTCGTCACCCACCAGCAACACGTCGACGCCGGCATCGCGGTAGCCGGGAAACGGCCGGTCGCCCGCCACCAGGCGACCTCCTATGGCTTCCCAGACCACCATGGCCGCGCCGGGCTGGTTGACGTCGGCCCGGCGCGCGATGCCGATGCGGCATCCGTCGTCCAATTCGCCGAACAGGGTGCTGTGGCGATCCAGCAGCCCCTGCCAGCGCGAAGGAGGCGGCAGCGCCGTCATATCCGGCAGCCCAGCCGGTAGCCGTCCTGGATGGCGGCGCCAAGGCCCCGCGGCGTAATGGCGTCGCCGCACGGATGGACCTCGTCCACCATCCATTCGAAGGCATGAACCAGATCCTGGGCCGGGACCGCTGGCGAGGCAGCGATGATCGTGTCGGCGGGAAGCACGCGCTCCATGCCCTTGCCGTCGATCACATGCACACCCTGGCGATCGATCTTGACTGCCTTGGCCCCGGTCACCGAGGGAATGCCAAGTTCGTCGACCCAGGCGGTGTGACGCCACTTCCACGACGGCATGACGTCGCCGGCCAGACGCTTGTCGGCTTCGACGATGGTCACGTCCATCTTCTGGGTCGCCAGGGATTCCGCCAGGGTCAGGCCGACCTTGCCGCCGCCCAGGATCACCACCCGGCCGCTCGGCGTTCCACGGCCGCAGGCGACCTCTACCGCCGCCAGCACTTCGACGCCGTCCTCGATGGGCGGCAACTGCGCCCGATCGAGCCGGGCTCCGGTCGCCACCACCACCACGTCGTAGACGTGCAGCAGTTCGCGCATCAGCTTGGGATCGACGGCGGTGTTGAGCTTCACCTCGACGCCCAGCCGCTTGGCCACCGTCTCGTAATAGCGCAGTACCGAGAGCATATCGTCGCGATTGGCCATGTCGTTGGAGGCATAGCCCACCAGGGCGCCGCCGATACGGTCGTTCTTGTCGTAGACCGTTACCGTGTGGCCACGCTGGGCGGCGGTGAGAGCGCACTCCATTCCCGCCGGGCCGGCGCCGACCACCATGATGTTCTTCTTCACCGCCGCCGGAGTGATGGAATATTCCGGCTCGACCTCGTGGCCCAGCGCCGGGTTCATGGTGCAGGTGTAAGGCAGGTCGCGGAACAGCCGCGACAGGCAGTTGAGCGAGCCGACGCAGCGACGCACCTCGTCCATGCGGTCCTCGGCCGCCTTGTGCAGCATCTGGGGATCGGCCAGCAGCGGGCGGCAGACTTCCCAGAAGTCGAAGATTCCGTCTTGCAGGCATTGGTCGGCCATGGCCGGATTGGGCAGGCGTTGGCCGAAGGCGATGGGGACGTTGGGCAGCAGCTTCTTGGCCCGTTCCGACAGATAGTTCCAGTGCCCGGGTTGGATATCGCGGCCGATGGAGGATTCGGGGGCCTCCTGCCAGCCGACGGTGACGCTGATCATATCGACGCCGCAATCGGCGGCCTGCTGCATCAGCTCGAAGCACTCGTCCTCGGAATTGCCGCCCCACTTGTCCATCAGCTCGGCGCCGTTGAGGCGCACGATCAGCGGGTGGTCCGGCGTCGCCTGCTTGATGGCGTCGATCAGCTCACGCATGAAGCGGCCACGGTTTTCCAGCGAGCCGCCGTATTCGTCGGCGCGCTGGTTGGTGAATCTGGAATTGAAGGTGGCCAGCAGGTAGCCCATGAAGCTGGTGATCTCGGTGCCGTCGAAGCCGGCCTTGATGGAGCGGACGGCGGCTTCCGCGTGTTCCTTGATGGTCTGCCGGATCTGGTCCTTGGTGATCTCGCGCGGGGCGCGGAAATGGGGCAAGGTCTGCGGAACGATCGACGGCTGGATGCAGTAGCCGAGGTCGATGCCGCCGTAACGGCCGGCATGCAGGATCTGCTGGATCGCCATGCCGCCATTGTCCTTGATCATGCGGGCGATCATCTCGAACTGCGGCAGGAACTTGTCGTCGAAGATGGCCACCTGGCGGAAATACGCCTTGCCCTCGCCCAGTGGGTCGGGATAGGCGCCTTGGTTGGTGATGATGCCGCACCCCGTTTCGGCGATCACCTTGGTCCGAGCCAACTCGCGCGGCGTGATGAAGCCGTCGCGGGTATTGTAGTTGGAGACGCAGCAAGCACCGTACTTCACACGGTTCTTGATCTGCCGCCCCGCGAATGTGGTCGGTGAGAACAGGGTCTTGAGCTTCGCTTCACCCGGACGTGTCATGACAGAAGCCTCCTAAGCTTGATTATTTTCGGCCGCCAGATGGGCGGTGACCGTTTCACGCAGATTGCGCCGCAGGATTTTTCCCGCCGGCGAGAGAGGGAATTCCGGCACGATTTCAAGACGCTCCGGCAATTTGAACTTGGCGATGCGCTGCGCCAGCAGGAATTCCTTGAGCCCTTCGAAGCTCAGGGCCTGATTGGGCCTCAGGGTGACGAAGGCACAGGCCTTCTCGCCGAACACCTTGTCCGGCATGGCCACGACGGCGACCCCGTGAACGGCGGGGTGCTTGAGGATGTAATTCTCGAGCTCGTCGGTACTGATCTTCTCGCCGCCCCGATTGATGAGATCGTTCTTGCGCCCCTCGGTGACGACGTAGCGGCCATATTTGCGGACGATATCGCCCATCCGGTAGAAGCCGTCGACGGTGAAGGCCCTGGCGTTGACCTCGGGCGCGTTGTAGTAGCCGTGGATGGTGTAGGGGCCGCGGACGATCAGTTCCCCGGGTTCGCCGTCGGGAACTTCCTTGCCGTCGAGGTCGATCGCCTTGATCTCGTCGTCGTCGCAGATCGGCGCTCCGGAACTGTTGAGGATCTTGTCGTCGGGATCGTCGAGGCGGGTGAGGTTCAAAAGGCCCTCGGCGGTGCCGTAAACCTCCTGGAACTGACAGTCGAGGCGCTTGCGCAAGCGATCGCGCAGTTCCGGCGACAGGCGGGCGCCGCCATTCTGGACGACCCGCAACGAGCTTATATCGAACTGGTCGAGCTTGGGATCGTTCAGCCAGTTGACCACCAGCGGAACGGCGGCGGGAATGGCGGTTACCCGCTCGGCCTGGACCAGGGTGAACACCGTTTCGCAATCCACCTTGGGGGCGATCACCACCCGTCCGCCCTTGCAGAGCGCGCCCAGCGCGCCGGGCGATCCCAGCGTGTAGTTGTGGGCCAGCGGCAAGGCCGCCAGCAGGACGGTATCGGGGCCGAAGCCCGCGATTTCCGCGCTGCGCTTGAAATTGTAGATGTAGTCGTTGTGCGTTCTCGGGATCAGCTTCGGCAGCGCGGTGGTGCCGCCGGATAGCAGCATCAGGACCACATCCTCGGGATCGAGATCGATGGCCACGACGGCATCAAGATCGGCCTGGGCCGGCGGAGTCCGCAGCAGCGACGTCAGAGAGGTCTGCCCGTCCAGCGCTTCGCCCAGCACCATGATCTGCTTAAGCGATGGGACCTCGGCCTTGACGGTTTCCGCCATGGGGCGGAAGTCGAAATCACGCACTCTCTCGGGGATGAACAGGGCCGTGGCGCCAGAGAACGAGCCGAAATGGGTCAGTTCCTCTTCCCGATGAGGGGGCAACGCCATCACCGGAATTGCGCCGATCCGCGTCAGGGCGAGGAACACGGAAAAGAAATCGGTGCCGTTGGGCATCTGAAAGACGACGCGGTCGCCCATGCGAAGCCCGAGCCTGTGGAAATGGGCGGCCAGCCGGGTGCTGTCATCCCACCACTGTCCGAGGGTCAAGCGCCTCGCCCCGTCGACGACCGCGACATGATCGGGGCGTGCCTTGGCCAACTCCTGGAAGAATTGCGGGATGGTCCGGTCATCCCAATACCCCTTGGCGCGATAGGCGCGCGCAAGCTCATCCGGCCACGGGGTGCAGCCCTGCAACATGACGTCCTCCCTTGTTTGTATGAGCAGCTTGGCTACCCTGATTTGCCGGGATTATTAAATGCAAAATCATAAAATGCAACAGCATTAAAAATGAGCGCAAATTCCGCGATGCAGCATTGAGGTTGCGGCATTTGTGCGGGGTGGGTGGTGTCGCCTTAACCTCGGAATATAAATGCAATTGCATTAAATGTGATTTCATGAGAGTGTCCCGTCATAACGCCGCGAGGGGTCCCCCTTTCAAGCGGCGACAAAATGGGCGGCCATGCTTGGCTCGCCCTTCGGGATGCGAACGTTAAGGGAGGTCGAAATGACCAGGATATCTCGCCGCGGCGTGTTGCAGGCCGGGGCTGCCTTTGCAACTGCCGGATTGGTGCCGACTCGCTTTGCCATTGGGCAAACCGCGAAGGTCCGTGTTGGGTTGATGTTGCCCTATTCGGGCACCTATGCCGCGTTGGGTGAGGCGATCACCAGCGGCTTGAAGATGGCCGTCAACGCCCGTGGCGGAAAGCTGGGGGGGCGCGAGGTCGAGTACATTCTTCTGGATGACGAGTCCAATCCCGGCAAGGGGCCGGAGAACGCCAGCAAGCTGATCGCCGGCGATAAGGTGGACTTCCTGGTGGGGACCGTCCATTCCGGGGTTGCCATGGGCATGGCCAAGGTGGCCGTCGATACCGGTGCGATGCTGATCATTCCCAACGCCGGTGTCGGGGCGGCTACGGGGCCGCTGTGTGCCCCGAACATCTTCCGCACGTCGTTCAGCAATTGGCAGCCGGCCTATCCCATGGGCAAGGTCGCCTGGGATCGCGGCATGAGGAACGTCGTCACCATTTCGTGGAAGTACGGCGCCGGCGAGGAGCAGTTGGGCGGGTTCGAAGAAGGCTTCACCCAGCAGGGGGGCAAAATCGTCAAGCGGATCATGCTGCCGTTCCCCAACGAAGAGTTCCAGGCGAACCTGACGGAAATCGCGTCGCTGAAGCCCGATGGCGTGTTCGCCTTCTTCGCCGGCTCGGGCGCCCTGAAGTTCGTCAAGGACTATGCCGCAGCCGGCTTGAAGTCCATCCCCCTGATGGGGACCGGCTTCCTGACGGATGGCGTTCTGGCCGCGCAAGGCGCGGCAGCGGAAGGCGTGCTGACCACGCTTCATTACGCCGATGCCCTCGATACGCCGGAGAACAGGAAGTTCAGAGCCGAGTTCAAGGCTTTTTCAGGCAAGGAAGCCGATGTCTACGCGGTGCAGGGCTATGACGGCGGCCAGCTTCTGGCCATCGGCATGGATGCGGTCAAGGGCGATACGGCCGCCGGGTCACGGGCTGCCCTGATCGCGGCCATGGAGGCCGCCGAGATCAAGAGCCCTCGAGGTGCCTTCACCCTGTCCAAGGCCCATAACCCGGTTCAGGACATCTATCTGCGCCAGGTGAAGAACGGGCAGGAAATCGTGTTGGGCGTTGCTCACAAGGCCTTGGCGGATCCCGCCAAGGGCTGCAAGTCCGCCTAGTCGATTACGGAAGAAAAAGCCCTGCCGGAAGCGGCGGGCTTTTTCTTCATGCCCTGGGGGCGTTGCGATGGATATCTGGTTCTTCCTGATTCAGGTGCTGAACGGGCTTCAGTATGGGCTGTTGCTGTTCCTCGTGGCCAGCGGTCTGACCCTGATTTTCGGCATCATGGGCATCATCAACCTTGCCCATGGATCGTTCTACATGCTGGGGGCCTATCTGACCTTCTGGCTCCTGCAGTCGGTGGATAGCCTGCTTCTGGCCATCGTGCTGGCGCTGCCCATTTCGGCTGCGGTCGGCTACCTGATCGAGGCCTTGCTGGTCCGCGTCCTGTACCGGCGCGACCATCTGGATCAGGTGCTGCTGACCTACGGCCTGATCCTCATCTTCAACGAGGCGCAACGCATGCTGTGGGGCGGCGACGTCCATGGCATCAAGGTTCCGGCTGCCCTGGACTGGTCCATCCCCCTGACCGACACCCTGAGCTACCCGGTCTACCGCATGGCCATTTCGGCGGTTTGCGCGGCCCTGGCCGTCGGCATGTACCTGGTCATCCAGCGCACCCGATTTGGAATGTGGATCAGAGCCGGCGCCTCGAACCGCGACATGGTCGCCGCGCTGGGCATCAACGTGAATCTGCTGTTCGGTGCGGTCTTCGCGCTCGGAGCCGTTCTGGCCGCCCTGTCGGGCGCCATTGCCGCCCCCATCAGCTCCATCGGCCCGGGCATGGGCGATACCGTCCTGATCATCTGCTTCGTGGTGGTGGTGATCGGCGGCGTGGGGTCGATCAAGGGGGCCTTCCTCGGCGCTCTCCTGATTGGTCTGGCGGATACCTTCGGCAAGGTTCTTGCCCCGGATTTCGCCAGCTTCTCCGTTTACGCGGTCATGGCCGCCGTCCTGCTTGTCAAGCCGAGGGGGCTGTTCGCATGAGCCGTCTTCCACGCTCCCTTTCCATCCTGTTGTCGGTGGCTATCATCCTGCTTGGAGCCTACCCGTTGTTCGGAGACGTGCTGTTTCCCAACAAGCACGCCTTCCTGATGCAGAAACTCACCGGCATCATGATCATGGCGGTCATGGCCATGAGCCTGGACCTCCTGGTCGGTGTCGCCGGTCTGGTCAGCATGGGGCATGCGGCGTTCTTCGGACTCGGCGGCTACATGCTGGCCATGCTCTCGCCGGAATATTCGGCCGCCAACCTGTGGGTGGTGCTGCCGGCGGCGCTGGTCGTCGTCGCCATTGCCTCGGCCATGGTCGGCTACCTGTCCATCCGCACCTCGGGCATCTACTTCATCATGGTGACCCTGGCCTTCGGCCAGATGGGGTTCTATTTCTTCAATGATTCGAAGCTCGCCGGAGGGTCCGATGGGGCCTACATCATGGTCAAGCCCGCCGTGGAGATCCTTGGCGTTTCCCTGTTGAACCTCGGCGACAAACGGACCCTCTACTATGTCGGTCTAGGCGCCCTGGTCGGGGTCTATCTGCTACTTCGTGTCGTGCTGGCGTCGCCGTTCGGCCGGGTGGTCAGCGCCATCGGGGTTAACGAGAATCGTGTCCGTGGGCTGGGCTTCGACCCGGTCGCCTATAAGCTGCTGGCCTTCACCATCGGCGGAACGATCGCCGGTCTTGCCGGTTTCCTGGCCGCGATCCAATACGGTTTCGTCAATCCCGCCACCCTGTCCTGGCACCATTCCGGCGAAGCCCTGGTCATGGTGATTCTGGGCGGCATGGGCACGCTGTTCGGACCCGCTATCGGCGCCTTCGTCTTCGAACTGGCGAAGATGGGCTTTGAATCGGTGACCGAGCATTGGCTGCTGCCCATGGGGGCGATGATCATCGGCATCGTGCTGCTTCTTCCCAAGGGGGTCGGCGGCTTGCTGCTTCAGCTGTTCTCCGGGCGGTCCAAGATGGAGGGCGGGCAATGAACAGCATGACTTCCGCCGTTCTGGATGAAGGCAAGGTGGTGCTGGAAACCCGCCAGCTGACCAAGTCCTTCGGTGGCCTGGTGGCCGTCAACTCGGCGAACTATCGCTTCATCGAGCGCCAGGCCCACGCCATCATCGGACCCAACGGTGCCGGCAAGAGCACCTTCGTAAACCTGCTGACCGGACATTTCCCGCCGAGCAGCGGCGAAATCCTGTTCAAGGGACAGCGGATCACCGATTTTCCCGCCCACAAGGTTTCCCGCCTGGGGGTGGGGCGGAGCTATCAGAAGACCAACGTCTTTCCGGTGTTCACCTGCTTCGAGAACTGTCGGCTGGCCGCACAGGCCCAGCTTCCCACCTCCATGCGCTTCCTGCGCCCCGCGGCGATGTACAAGGAGGTCAACGAGCGAGCTGATTGGGCGCTCGACCTCTGTGGGTTGAAATCGCGCGGTGACCGGGTTGCCGGCTCCATGTCCTACGGCGAGCAACGGCAGCTTGAGATCGGCATGGTCCTGGCCACGGGGCCGGAGATCCTGGTGCTCGACGAGCCCCTGGCCGGCATGGGCAAGGAAGAATCCGAGCGGATGGTCGGGCTTCTCAAGGATCTGGCGCGCCGTTTCACCCTGATCCTGATCGAGCACGACATGGATGCCGTGTTCTCCATCGCCGAGGTGTTGACCGTGATGGTGAACGGCACCGTGCTGGAAAGCGGTCCGGTCGAAACCATTCGCGCCTCGAAGGCGGTGCAGGACGCCTATCTCGGCGACGGAGCGGAGGCCTATTGATGACGACCTTTATCGCCGGCACCGGCCTTCACACCTATTACGGCTCCAGCCATACCCTGCATGGCATCGACTTTGCCGTCCGGCGTGGCGAGACGGTTGCCCTGATGGGCCGCAACGGCATGGGAAAGTCGACGCTGCTGAAGTCGCTGCTCGGCATCGTCAATCCCCGCCAGGGCAAGGTGACCATGAATGGTGCCGACGTCACGGGTGCCGACACCCATGCCATCATCCGCCGGGGGATCGCCTATGTCCCCGAGGGGCGGGGGATGTTCCACAACCTGACGGTTCGCGAGCACCTCGTCATGTCGGCGCGGCCCGGAAACGATGGGCGGCGCGATTGGACCTATGAGCGCATCCTGGAGACCTTCCCGCGGCTGGCCGAGCGGCTGGGGAGCCTGGGGACGCATCTGTCCGGTGGCGAACAGCAGATGCTGGCCGTGGGCCGCGCCCTGATGACCAATCCCGATCTGCTGATCCTCGATGAGGCGACGGAGGGGCTGGCCCCCCTGATCCGGCGCGAGATCTGGCATGTCATCCGCTCCATCAAGGAGACCGGCATCGCCAGCATCATCGTCGACAAGAACGTCAATGTCCTGCTCGGTCTGGCCGACCGGCACGTCATTCTGGTCAAGGGTGAGGTGGTCTACGACGGCAGTGACCTGACACCAGAATCCGAAATCCTCAAGCGCCATATCGGAGTCTGACATCCCTCCACCCTTTGATGTTCAAAAAGAAGGAAGTTGAAATGGCAGTTGATGCGTATCGATGGATGATGACCGGGGTGGGGCAGCCCATGGTCAAGGAGCCGATGGATATTGGTCCGGTCGGAGCCGGGGAGGTCGTGGTGAAGATTGCCGGCTGCGGCGTCTGCCATACCGATCTCGATTATTATTACAACGGGGTGCGCACCAACCATCCGCTGCCCCTGGCCCTTGGCCATGAAATCAGCGGTTACGTCCAGGCTGCCGGTGCCGGCGCCGAGTCCTGGGTGGGCAAGGCGGTCATCATTTCCGCTGTGATCCCCTGTGGTGAATGCGACCTGTGCAAGCGCGGCAAGGGCACTATCTGCCGTTCGCAGATGATGCCCGGCTACGATATCCAGGGCGGGTTTGCCACCCACATCAAGGTTCCCGCCAGGGGATTGTGCGAGGTCGACGAGGCCCGCCTCAAGAGTGCGGGACTCGAACTCGCCGAGGTTTCCGTCGTGGCCGATGCCCTGACGACGCCCTACCAGGCCGCCGTGCAGGCCGGGATCACCAAGGGTGACCTGGTCATCGTCGTCGGTTGCGGTGGTGTTGGTGGTTATTCCGTGCAGGTCGCGGCCGCCATGGGGGCCACCGTCGTGGCTCTGGATCTCGATCCGGCCAAGCTGGAGGCCTTGCGGGCTGCCGGTGTCGTCGGACTGGCCCTGAACCCCAAGGATTTTGCCAGCACCAGGGACCTCAAGAAGGAGATCGGTGCCTTTGCCAAGGCCCAAGGCCTGCGCTCGACCGAGTGGATCATCATGGAGTGCTCGGGCAGCGTCCCGGGGCAGCAGACCGCCTTCGACCTGATGGTCCACGGCTGCACCGTGTGCGTGGTCGGCTACACCATGAACAAGGGCGAGTTCCGGCTGTCCAACCTGATGGCGTTCCATGCCCGTGCACTGGGCAACTGGGGCTGCCCTCCGGACCTCTATCCCGGTGCTTTGGAGCTGGTGCTCTCGGGCAAGATCAACGTGAAGAATTTCGTCGAATGCCGTCCGCTCGACAGCATCAACGAAACCTTTGCCGCCGTGCATGACCACAAGCTCACCCGCCGGGCCGTTCTGGTTCCGCCGGCATCGTGATCGATGGATGGCCGCCGGTCGGCTTTGACCGGCGGCCATGGCCAATCCTGGGCACCCAGTACTCGAGAGGGATACGTCAATGCCAGCGCCTGAAAGAACGTTGATCAATCATACCATTGCCCTGGCCGAGACCGTCCCGGAGAAGGAAGGCGGTCGCGCCTGGATGGCGCTCAACATGGCCACCGAAGCGAAGGCCGGCTTCGGCGCCTTTACGGTCGGGACCAAGGAGACCGGCCGGGAGATCGACTTCATCGCCTTGCGCAAGGCCCAGGCCGCCGCGACGCCGTGGTCGGAGGAGCTGATCGCCGACCTGATGCCCGGACGGCGAGGGTGACGGCGATGCGCGAGATTCTGGTCCATCTCGACGATGGCGAACGCAGTTCCGTTCGTCTCGATATCGCCATAGGGCTGGCCGCCAGGTTCAAGGCTCGCCTGACGGGCCTGTTCGCCCGCAGCGACAGCGACAGATCGAGTGCCGTCGCGCAACGGCCCAGCGATCGCCTGTTGACGGCCCGCGCCTCCGTCGCCCGGGATTTTGAAGCCGGGACGACGGCGGCGGGGATCGATGCCAGATGGTGGGAATTGTCCTATGGCGCGCCGGACCACGTGGCCAGTGAAACCGCGTTCTGCGCCCGCTATGCCGACCTGGTGGTCATGGGGCAGCAGGGATCGGACGAGGCGCTTGTGCCCAAGGACCTGGTCGAGCGCACGATCCTGAATTGTGGGCGGCCGGTTCTGGTGATCCCGCACCATGGCCATTTCCCGGTGGTTGGCGAGCGGGTGGTGCTGGCCTGGAATGCCAGTCGGGAGGCCGTCCGGGCCATGGCGGATTCCCGCCCTCTTTTGGCCGGCGCGCGATCCGTCACCGTGTTGTCGGTTCTGGATGGAAAGTCCGGGGAGGAGGCCAACATGGTTGAAGTTCCCCGCGTCGATATCATCGACTATCTGAAAGCCAATGGGGTCTCCGCCCGGCTGGAGCGGCTGGCGGGTGAAGACGTCGGCAAGATGGATCTGCTGTTATCCAGGATTTGCGATCTGGGGGCAGACCTGATCGTGATGGGGGCTCATGGTGGAAAGGGGCTGTCATCAAAGAATGGCGCTGATACCCGCTATGTCTTGGCGCATATGACGGTTCCCGTTCTCATGTCTTGCTAGTTTCCCGATTACTTTGGATGGTGAATGAACTGGGTGATGGGGCGCCCTGTGACAGGATTGGATGACAAGGCGACCTGCATGTTAGAGCATCTTGAGCGTCCCCGTGCTAAGGCGGCCAGCCCCGCCGAGGTCCTGGGGGATTCGGGGCCGGCCTATTTCGCCAACGGCCTGATCGGCTTCATCTTCTCCGCCACCGGGCCGGTGGCCATCATCCTCTCGGTGGGGATGGGGGGCGGGCTCAGCCCTGTCGAACTGGCGTCCTGGGTGTTCGGGGTCTTCTTCATCAACGGCCTGATCACCATCGCCCTCAGTTGGCGCTACCGGATGCCTCTGGGCTTTGCCTGGACCATCCCCGGGACGGTGCTGGTTGGCCAGGCGCTGCATCATCTCAGTTTCGCCGAGGTGGTCGGCGCCTATTACGTGACCAGCGTGCTGATCATGGTGATGGGAGCGACCGGCTGGGTACGGCGGCTGATGGCCTTGCTCCCCATGCCCATCGTCATGGGGATGGTGGCCGGCGTCTTCCTGCGGTTTGGTCTGGATCTGGTTCGGGCGGTGCATGCCGACGTACTCATCGGCGGACCGATGGTGGTCGCTTTCATTCTGTTGCCGGCGTTTCCCGGCTGGGGGCGGCGTATTCCTCCGGTGATCGGGGCATTGGTGGCAGGCGCCCTGGGCATCGCCATTTCCGGACGGTTCGGTCTGGAGACGCTGGGCTCATTCGCCATTGCCCATCCGGTTGTTCAAAGTCCGGCCTTCTCCGTTGCAGCCCTGGTGGAACTGGTGGTGCCGCTGGCCATCACGGTGCTGGTGGTGCAGAACGGACAGGGTGTGGCGGTACTGCGCGCCGCGAAGCATGAGCCGCCGGTCAACACCATCGCCTTCGTATCGGGGATTGGCGCCGCGCTGAGTGCCTCGGTCGGAGCAGTCAGTACCTGCCTCACCGGCCCCACCAACGCCCTGCTGACTTCCTCGGGCGAGTTAGGCCGACACTATACCGCCGCACTGGCCTTTGGTGGCCTGGGCGTACTGTTCGGCATCTTCGCCCCCACCTTCACCGGGCTGATGCTGGCGACACCCAAGGAATACATCATGGTTCTGGGTGGGCTGGCCATGCTGAGGGTGCTGCAGGGCTCGTTCATCTCCTCCTTTGGCGGCGGCAAGTTTACCCTGGGCGCCCTGATCAGCCTGCTGGTGACGGTGGCCGACATCAGCCTTCTGAATATCGGCGCCGCATTCTGGGGACTGGTTGCCGGCTTTGTCGTCTCATCGTTCCTCGAACGGCATGATTTTGTCGAACTGTCCTATAAGGGCTGATTAGCGAGGATGGCGGCCTGATCATTCGCGACACTGGCCGTTTCGTCCCGCACCTCTTTGCGTGCGGATCTCGCCCTTCACGACGGCTTTATGCCTGCCCGCTTAATCCATAGTCCTTAATTTGCACCGGCGAATCAGCCTCAGCGTGTCCTTCATGGGACGGGCCTTGGGAGCGACGCAGACGGGCCGGGCGGAGAATTGCCCATTCAGGGTGGCGCCGAATTTGCAGTGGCCATGGCGGATATGCAATTGTCAGGTGTCGGAGATGGTGGGTATGGCCATAATGCCTTCCGGGGATGCCGTCTCATGGAGTGGGCAGTCGTGACGATGGTAAGTGTCTTAAGGGGCTGGATGGTGGTCTGTGCCGTGCTGGTCGTCGGCATTGCTCCGACGTTTGCCGCGACACCATCGGATACCTATCAGGCCATTGAGGCGGTCAATGCGGAATTGTCCGCCTTCCACGATGCCAACGGGACCATGGCGGCCGCCGACCCCCAAGCGCCCCAGTTGACCGAGCGCCTGCCCCGGCACGTGCTGCAGAAGGCGCGCGAGGTGCTGTTGAAGGTCCAGGCGCTGCGCCAGTTGAACGGTTTGGCGCTCCAGCCCGTGCCGGAAATCCCGGTGCGCGAGGTGCAGCCCGACGACGTCCGGTATTTTGTCGAGCGCATGCGTGACGGGCTAAAGGATTTGCGGCCGATCTTCGGCAATCCCCCGGTTCCAAAGCCAACGGTGGCGGTACGCCCCATGTCGCCCACCGACAATTTCGCGGCGCTGCGGCGGGCGGAGTTGCAGTTGGACGGCCTGGGCCTGCCCCAGACGGCTCCCAACGACGTGATGCGCATCGCGCTCAGCGTCGTCAACGATCTGCAACTGGTGCGCGTTGCCACCGGAGTGGCCGGGGCCGTGGCGCCGTCACCGGTGGTGCCGGCCCGCCGTCCGGTGGATACCTACGAGAACGCCGTCGGGCTGCTGGTCGACATCAAGGTGCTGACCGAGAACAATTCCTCCCTGGCCATTCCCATGGGGGTCGTGCTGCCCAACAAGCGGACGGGGACCATCCGGCCGGCCCATGTGCTGGACCTGCTGGGGACCGTGCTGGCGGAGATATCGGCTATCAAGGCCAAGGTCGGGGTTACCCAGCCGACGGCCCTGGCGCCGCCGCAGACCAGGAAGACGCCCTCGGACGTTCATGCCGCCGTATCCTATGCCCGCGCCCTGGTCGCCACCTTGCCGGGGGCCAGGCCCAAGGCCGCCGGCGACGCTCCCCCCACCGAGCCCCGGCCCGCCGCCGTGGTCAAGGGGCCGGCCGCCGAGCGGGTCTTTTCCGTCATGGATTTTGCCAAGTCCGATCCCAAGATGGTGCACCGGCACGTCATCACCCAGTCGGAGCACGCCATCGTCACCGGCTGGAACGTGCTGCCGGGCCAAGGGCTCAATTCTCACCGCCATCCCGCCGGCCAGGACACCTGGGTGGTCCTGTCGGGGGAGGCCGAGTATTTCACCGGCGGCGGCAAGAGCCGCCGGATCAAGGCCGGGGATGTGGCGGTCGCCGGTACCGGACAGGTCCACGGCGCGCGCAATATCGGGTCCGAGCCCTTCGTCTTCGTCTCCATCGTCGCGCCGGCCGATGCCGGGCTGGAGTCCGACGAGTAGCACGGTTCTTGCTGTTCCCCCATGGATCGCCATGACGGGAGCAGGCCATGTTGACGGACATTTCTGGACGCACCATCCGCTATCTGCGGGTTTCGGTCACCGATCGCTGCAATCTCCGCTGTGTCTATTGCATGGCGGAGAATCCCGTCTTCATGCCCCGCTCCGAACTGCTCTCCCTGGAGGAGATGGCCGAGATCTGCCGGGTCTTCGCCGATCACGGAATCGAGCGCATCCGCCTGACCGGCGGCGAGCCCCTGGCGCGGCGGAACGTCATGGCCCTGGTGAATGATTTGGGGAATCTGGTGGGCGAGGGGCGGCTGCGGGAACTGACCCTGACCACCAACGGTACCCTGCTGGAGCGCTTCGCCGCCGGTCTGGCCGCCGCCGGCCTGCGCCGTGTCAACGTTTCCCTGGACACCTTGGACCCGACCCGCTTCGCCCATCTCACCCGGGGAGGCGACGTGGCCACGGTGATCGGCGGAATCCTGGCCGCCCGCCGGGCCGGCCTGGCGGTGCGGGTCAACGCCGTCATCGCCGGCCCTCCGGACCGGAATGATCTCGACAGGCTGGTCGCCTGGTGCGGCGACCTCGGCCTCGACCTCTGCCTGATCGAGGCCATGCCCATGGGGCGGCACGATGCGGCGCCGGTGTTCCCGCTGGCCGAGGTGCAACGAGGGCTGGCGGAGCGCTGGACCTTGCTGCCCTCCGCCCATCGCTCCGCCGGCCCGGCCCGCTATGTGGAGGTGGCCGAGACCGGACAGCGCATCGGCTTCATCACCCCCATGAGCCACGGCTTCTGCGCTTCTTGCGACCGGTTGCGGCTGACCTGCGCGGGCATGCTGCACCCCTGCCTGGGACGTAATTTCGGCATCGACCTGCGCAATCCCCTGAGGGACGATTCCTCCGGGGCGGCCCTGCGCGAGGCCATCGCCCTGGCGGTGGCGGGCAAGCCCGACGGCCATGACTTCACCCAGGTCCGGCCCAGTCGCTCCATGAGCATGACCGGCGGCTGATACCAAGTCCTGACGAGCCGGACTCATCGGGACTTGGTTAGGCCCAAGGGGCCGCGCGCCTTATGGCGCGGGAGGCAAGGGCGCACAGCGCCCGCCCGCCGCCTGAGGGCGCCCCCGATGATCGGTTGCGATCATCGGGATATGGTATGAGGCGGCGGTTATTTCGCAAATGCACATTGAACACTTCGTTCAATGCGAAAAATCCCAATTGAACGAAGTATCCAGTCGGTTCCCTCGGGCCGCTGATCTGGATCAATTAGCGATGGCTTAAATTCCCTGAAAATCCTTGTGGGTATTGCCGGCAGCCCGTTTTCGCCCCTTTGGCACGCCCCTTGCGCTTTCCCGATGCGTATCGACTGGCCAATGGCCACCGCCTGCCGGGCTCGCCCCGCCATTCGGACAGGGAAAGAAACAAGGAGCGCATCATGGCCTTACGTTCACGCCGCTCATTCCTCAAGGCCGCCGCCGCCACGTCCGTGGGTGTCGGTGTCGCCGGGACCCTCTCGTTCCGCGCCCTTGCCGCCACCGATCCCGGCCGGGATTTCGAGTACAGCGGCTGGGAGCAGTTTCATCGCGAGCAGTGGAGCTGGGACAAGCGGACCCGCGGCGCCCACCTGATCAACTGCACCGGCGCCTGTCCCCACTACGTCTACCAGAAGAACGGCGTGATCCTGCGCGAGGAGCAGTCCAAGGACGCTCCCCTGCTGAAGGGCGTGCCGGAATACAATCCGCGCGGCTGCAACAAGGGCGAGTGCGCCACCGACTACGTCTACAGCGCCACCCGGCTGAAGTATCCGCTGATCCGGGTCGGCGAGCGCGGCGAGGGCAAGTGGCGCCGGGCCAGTTGGGACGAGGCGCTGGGCATGATCGCCGACAAGATCGTCGACACCATCCAGAAGGACGGTCCCGACGCCGTCAGCGTCTATTCCCCGGTTCCCGCCGTGGCGCCGGTGTCGTTCTCGGGCGGCCACCGCTTCGCCCACCTGATCGGCGCTCACACCCACACCTTCTTCGACTGGTACGGCGACCAACCTCCCGGCCAGACCCAGACCTGCGGCGTCCAGGGCGATACCGCCGAGACCGCCGACTGGTACAACGCCCGCCACATCATCCTGTGGGGCGCCAATCCGTCGCAGACCCGCATTCCCGACGCCCACTTCCTGTCGGAGGCGGCGCTCAACGGCACCAAGATCGTCAGCGTGGCGCCCGACTACAACGCCAGCTCCATCAAGGCCGACATGTGGGTCCACCCCAAGCCGGGCACCGACGTGGCCCTGGTGCTGGGCATGGCCAACATCATCCTCAGGGAAAAGCTGTTCGACGCCCATAACCTGAAGGAGCAGACCGACATGCCCCTTCTGGTCCGCTCGGACACCAGGATGTACCTGCGGGAATCCGATCTGGTGGCCGACGGCTCCAAGAACCGCTTCTACGCCTGGGACGGCAAGACCGGCATGCCGGTGCTGATGCGCGGCAGCTGGGGCGACGAGCCCGAGGTCAAGCCCGCGGTGCAGCCGCCCTTCCTGGCCCGCAACACCCTGACTTTCCCCGACGGCACCCTGGATCTCGGCGCGCTCGACCCGGCGCTGGAGGGCAAGTTCAAGATCAAGCTGCTCAACGGCAAGACCGTCGAATGCCAGCCGGTGTTCGAGCTTTACCGCACCCGCATCCTGGCCGATTACACGCCCGACAAGGTGGCGGCCATCACCGGCGTCAATGCCAAGATCGTCGCCCAGATGGGCCGCGAATACGCCATGGCCAAGCCGGCCATGATCATCACCGGCGGCGGTACGGGCCACTGGTTCTATTCCGACGTCCTGATGCGGGTGTTCCACTTCCTGTCGTCGCTGACCGCCAACGAGGGCAAGAACGGCGGCGGGGTGAACCACTATATCGGCCAGTGGAAGCCGGTCTTCGTCCCCGGCGTCGCCGCCCTGTCCTTCCCGCAAGGGGCGGGCAAGCAGCGCTTCTGCCAGACCACCATCTGGACCTACGTCCACGGCGAAGCCTATGACGGCATGGAGAAGGTGGGCATCGACACCGCCAAGTACCTGAAGCACGCCCTCGACACCAAGCAGATGCCCATCTATCCCCGCGACGGGCGCGATCCCAAGGTGTTCATCTGCTATCGCGGCAACTTCCTCAACCAGGCCAAGGGGCAGAAATACGTTCTGCGCAACCTGTGGCCCAAGCTGGACCTGATCGTCACCGCCAATATCCGCATGGACAGCCAGGCGCTGTTCTCGGACATCGTGCTGCCCTCGGCCCATTGGTACGAAAAGACCGACCTCAACGTCACCGAGGAGCACACCTTCATCAACATGACCGAGCCGGCCATCGCGCCCATGTGGGAGTCGAGGACCGACTGGCAGATCTTCAAGGCCCTGTCCAAGAAGGTGGAGGAGGCGGCCGTCGCCAAGGGCTTCAAGTCCTTCTTCGACGAGCAGTTCAAGTGGAACCGCGATCTTTCCACCCTGTCGGCCCAGTTTACCGACAACGGCAAGCTCGATACCGACGAGGCCGCCGCCCAGTTCATCTTGGACAACGCGCCTCAGAGCAAGGGCATCACCCTGGATCAGGTGCGCGAGAAGCCGGTGCGCTTCAAGGCCAACTGGACCTCGCCCATCAAGGAGGGGGTGCCCTACACGCCCTTCCAGTTCTTCGCGGTCAACAAGCGCCCCTGGCCGACGCTCACCGGCCGCCAGCAGTTCTACATCGACCACGAGGTGTTCTTCTCCCTGGGCGTGGAGCTGCCGGTCTACAAGGCGCCGGTGGAGGCCGACAAGTATCCGCTGCGCTTCAACACGCCGCACTCGCGCCACGCCATCCATTCCACCTTCAAGGACAATCCGCTGATGCTGCGGCTCCAGCGCGGCGGTCCCATGGTGGAGATCCCCCGCGTCGAGGCCGAGGCTCGCGGCCTCAAGGACAACGACTGGGCCGAGATCTTCAATGATCACGGCAAGGTCATCGTCCGGGTCAAGGTCAAGGACGGCGAGCAGCCGGGCCGCATCTCCATGTACCACACGCCCGAGCTCTACATGGACCTGATCGAGGGCAGTTCCCAGAGCGTCTGCCCCATCCGCATCACTCCCACCCATCTGGTGGGCAATTACGGCCACCTGCTGTTCCGACCCAACTATTACGGCCCCGGCGGCAGCCAGCGCGACACGCGGGTGGAGATGCGCAAGTACACGGGAACCGTCACCAAGCAGCTGTGACCTGACCTCGATCCATCATGTTCCGCCGCCGGGCCCTGAAGGTGGCCCGGCGGGACCGAAAACAGGAGTTCCGACATGACCACCAAAGCAATGGCGGTTCCCACCCGGCAGATCGCCTTCGTCGTCGACCTCAACAAGTGCATCGGCTGTCAGACCTGCACCGTCGCCTGCAAGCGGCTGTGGACCGGCCATCCCGGTCAGGCCTTCATGTACTGGCGCAACGTCGAGACTGCTCCGGGCCAGGGCTATCCCCGCAACTGGACCGCCAAGGGCGGCGGCTACAAGGACGGCGAACTGCAAAAGGGCAAGCGCCCCGGCGGCGCCGATTACGGCGTGCCCTTCGACTTCGACTACGAAGGCCGCCTGTTCCAGGGCAAGGCCGACCGGGCGCGGCCCAGCCCGGCGCCCCACAGCGCCCCCAACTGGGACGAGGAGCAGGGCGCCGGCGAATATCCCAACAACCACTATTTCTTCCTGCCGCGCATGTGCAATCACTGCTCGCAGCCGGCCTGCCTGGAATCCTGCCCCAACGACGCCATCTACCGCCGCGTCCAGGACGGCATCAACGTCATCAACCTGGACAAGTGCAAGGGCACCGGGTCGTGCGTCGAAGCCTGCCCCTACGGCAAGAGCTTCCTCAACATGGCCGATCTCAAGGGCAACAAGTGCATCGGCTGCTATCCCCGCATCGAGAAGGGCGTGGCCTCGGCCTGCGTCGCCCAGTGCGCCGGCCGCGCCATGCATGTGGGCTTCCTCGACGACATGAACAGCTCGGTCCACAAGCTGGTCAACGTCTTCAAGGTCGCCCTGCCGCTCTACCCCGAGTTCGGCACCAAGCCCAACGTGTTCTACATCCCGCCGGCCTTCGGCCCCATGGTCGAGGACGCCCAGGGCAACCCCACCAACCAGGCCAAGATCCCCCTGGCCTATCTCGAGCAATTGTTCGGGCGCGAGGTGGGCTCGGCCCTGGCCCTGCTGCGGTCCGAGCGCAGCCGCAAGATGAGCGGCATGCCGTCGGACGTGATGGACACCATGATCGGGGCGCGCAGCGCCGACATGATGATCTCTCCCCTGACCTGAAAAGGCGCCGCCGCGATGAAAAACCTCTTTTTATTCGTTGTGGCCGTGGGGCTGGCGCTGATGGCGCCAGCCGCCCAGGCGGCCGACAAGGCGACCTTCGAAGGCGCCAAGGTCTGCGGCAAGTGCCACGATCTCCAGGCGGAATCCTGGCAGACCACCGGCCACGCCAAAGCCCTCGATCTGCTGAAGCCCGGCATCCGGTCCGAGGCCAAGGCCAAGGCCAAGCTGGACCCGGCCAAGGACTATACCGCCGATGCCAATTGCCTGGGCTGCCACACCACCGGCTATGGCGAGGCGGGGGGCTATGATCCCGCCATGCCGCCCGCCCAGGCCAAGGTCCTGGCGGTGGTGGGCTGCGAATCCTGCCACGGGGCCGGCAGCGCCTTCAAGAAGGAGCACGGCGACGCCGAGGGCCGCTTCAAGAAGGGCGGCGCCACCACCGACCGCAAGGTGCTGGTCGAGGCGGGCCAGACCTTCGACTACGAAAAGGCCTGCGCCCGCTGCCACGGCGCCGCCACGCCCAAGCCCGCCAGCCCGTTCACCCCGGCCATCGATGCCAAATACGCCTTCGACTTCGACAAGGCGGTGCGGGCCGGCGGCAAGGCCAAGGGCGTGCACGATCACTTCAAGCTGATCGGCGTCTTCGCCGGCGAGCCGGTGCACCGGCTGCGCGGCGAGTTCCAGAAGAACGCCAAGGAAGGTGGAGAATGACCCCCGCACCGACCATCGCGGCCTGCCGCGCCGAAGCCTACGGCCTGCTGGCCGAAGCCTTCGCCTATCCCGAGGAAACCCTGTGCCGGAGCATCATCGACGGCGATCTCCAGGCCGAGTTGTGCGACACCATTTCCCTGGCCTATCCCGGCTCCGCCGTCGCGCTGCTGGCTTTGACCGACGATCTGGCGGTGCCGGCGGGAACCGGCTGCGACGAGGTGGAGAGCGCCTATCTCTCCAGCTTCGAGCTGGACGCCCCGTCCTCGCCCTGTCCGCTCTACGAGGGCGCCCATGTGCGCGATACCGACCGGGCCGCGATCCTGCTGGAGGTCAAATCCTTCTACCAGCATTTCGGCCTGACCATCGCCGCCGACCTCAACGCTCCCGAGGACCATCTGTCGGCCGAGCTGGAATTCATGGCCTTCCTGGTCGCCAAGCAGGCCGATGCCGAGGAGACGGGCCGCGATCCGGCCCCCTATCTGCGGGCCCAGCGTGACTTTCTCGAACGGCATCTGGGCCGTTGGCTGCCGCTCCTGGGGGGCGCCGCCGAGCACAAGGTGGGATTCGGGTTCTATCGCGCCATGTGCCGTCTGGTGGGCACCTACGTGGCCGGGGACCTGGACCTGGTCCGGCATCTGGCCGCCCAGGTCCCTTCCGCCAGCGCAACGGAGCACTGAGCCATGGGCTGGCCCAAGCTTCCCCGCTGGATGTTGCTGGGAGCGCCGCTGGGGGCCGCCGCCGCCTTCTTCGTCGCCGGCATTATGTTCTGGGGCGGTTTCAACACCGCCATGGAGGCCACCAACACCCTGGGCTTCTGCATCGGTTGCCACGAGATGAAGGACACCGTCTACAAGGAGTATGTGGGTACCGTTCATTACGCCAACCGCAGCGGCGTGCGGGCGGTGTGCTCCGACTGCCATGTGCCCCATCCCTGGGTCTACAAGATCATCCGCAAGATCCAGGCCTCGGGCGAGCTTTACCACAAGGTCATGGGCTCGGTGGACACCCCCGAGAAGTTCGAGGCCAAGCGCCTGGAACTGGCCAAGCGGGTCTGGTCGACCATGAAAACCACGGATTCGCGGGAATGCCGCAACTGCCATTCCTTCGAGGCCATGTCCAAGGACGCCCAGAAGAACACCGCGTGGCGGCGCCACAGCACCGCCGACGAGAAGGGCAAGACCTGCATCGATTGCCACAAGGGCATCGCCCACAAGGACATCTCCTCGCTCTACGAGGAGGACGAAGGGGCTGCCGGCAAATAGCCATGTCGTGATTTTAAACCAGAGAGGGAGATCATCATGAAACTCTTCAGCACCAGCCGTCTTCTGGCTTTCGGCACCGCCCTGACCCTTACCCTGGCGGTGGGCATGGGCTGCGCCGCCGCCCAGGGCATGGCCAAGCCCGGCGACATGAAGGCCGCCCCCATGGCGGATATGAAGGCGGCGCCCATGGCCCCCATGATGGCCGACCGGGCCAAGCTCCTGACCTCGCCCGGCGTGTTCGGCAATTTCTCCACCTACAAGGTGCGGGCCGATTACTACAAGCTCACCGCGGCCGACCGCAAGATGGCCGCCGCCGAGATTCTGAAGGTCATCGACAAGCATAAGGACAAGGTCATCGTCGACGCCTATCTGACTCGTGGCTTCAAGGCGCAGAGCGATTATTTCCTGCGCATCCATTCCATGGACCCGGCGGCGACCCAGTCCTTCCTGGTGGATTTCCGCGCCACCCGCTTCGGCATGCATTCCGACGTCACCGAGAACCTGGTGGGCATCACCAAGGCGCTGAACTACATCACCAAGGACAAGTCCAAGGATCTCAACGCCGGCCTGTCCGGGGCGACCTATAGCGGCGATGCGCCGCGCTTCGCCATCGTCATTCCGGTCAAGAAGAATGCCGAATGGTGGAACCTCACCGACGAGCAGCGGCTGAAGGAGATGGAAACCCACACCATGCCGACGCTGCCCTATCTGGTGAACGTCAAGCGCAAGCTCTATCACTCCACCGGTATCGACGACACCGACTTCATCACCTATTTCGAGACCAACGATCTGGGCGCCTTCAACAACCTGCTGCTGTCCCTGGCCTCGGTGCCGGAGAACAAGTACCACGTGCGTTGGGGCAACCCCACCATCTTGGGCACCATCCAGACCGTCGAGACCGTGGTGAAGACCCTCTCGGGAATGTAGCCCCCCCCGGTCCGGCTGTTCCGGTCCGGACTCTCCCCGGCATCCCCCCTGATGGCCGGAACAGCGGAGCCCGCCGATCACTCCCACCGTGATCGGCGGGTTCATTTTGAACGAATCGTTCAAGTCGTGGTGCGAGACGATTGAACGGAACGTTCAATCGTCGTCGTGCCGGCCCTTGGGCGAGATCAGTCCGAATTCCTTGATCCGCCGCTCCAGCCGGGGGCGGGAGACCTCCAGGATGTCGCAGGCCCGTCCCTTGTGCCAGCCGGTTTCCGTCAGGACGCGGCGGATATGGTCGCGTTCCAGTTCGCGTAGCGAGCACATGGCCGAGGCGCAGGCGGACTCGTCCGTCTCCGGCAGGGACGGGGCTTGGCGCAGCTCGGGCGGCAGGCAGTCGGGAGTGAGCACGTCGCCGCGCTCCAGCACCGCCGCCTTCATCAGGACGTTCTCCAGTTCGCGCACATTGCCGGGCCAGCGATAGCCCTCCAGGCAGGCCATGGCGTCGCCCGACACCCGCCGGATGGTCTTGCGCAGGTCCTTGTTGATCTTCTTCAGCAGGAACTCGGTCAGCAGGGGGATGTCGCCCCGCCGCTCGCGCAGCGGCGGCAGGTTGATGGTGGCGACGTTGAGGCGGTAGAACAGATCCTCGCGGAACAGCCCGGCGGCCACCCGTTCCTTCAGGTTGACGTTGGTGGCGGTGATGAAGCGGGCCTTGCTTTTCCTGGTCTGGGTGCTGCCCACCGGGGTGTATTCCCGCTCCTCCAGGATGCGCAGCAGCTTGCTCTGCATGGGGGGCGACAGTTCGGCGATCTCGTCCAGGAACAGGGTTCCTTCGCCCACCTGCTCGACCTTGCCCTTGTGGGCGCTGACCGCGCCGGTGAAAGCGCCGCGCTCGTGGCCGAACATCTCGCTTTCCAGCAGGGTCTCCACCAGGGCGGCGCAGTTGACCGCCACGAAGGGGTGGTGGCGGTCGGCGCTGGCATTGTGAACGGCGCGGGCCACCAATTCCTTGCCGGTGCCCGATTCGCCCAGGATCAGCACGGTGATACGGCTTTGCGCCACCAGGCCGATGCTCTTGAACACCTCTTTCATGGCGAAGCTGTGGCCGACGATCTGGGTGGGCGCGGTGCCCGCCGCCGAGCCGATGATCAGGCCGCCGCCCGACTGGCCTTGCGACAGGGCGCGCTCCACCGCCGCGTCCAGCTCGCCCAGGTCGATGGGCTTGGGGACGTAGTCGACGGCGCCGCCCTGCATGGCGGCCACCGTGGTCTCGAAATCGTGGAAGGCGGTGATCATGATCACCGGCAACTGCGGCCGCCGCGCCTTGATGGTCGACAGCAGGCTCATGCCGTCGGCGCCGGGCAGGCGGACGTCGGAGATCACCACGTCGACGCTGTCGTCCTCGGCCTTGTTGACGCCGTCCTCGGCGGAATGGGCGGTGGTGACGGTGTAGTCGTTCTGTTGGAAATGCAGATGGAGGGTACGGCAGATGGCGCGGTCGTCATCGACCAGCAGGATGTGCGGCATGTCTCACCTTGGGCGGTGGAGGGTGCGGCATTGGAATTGCAATAACCCGGCCATGTGAAGCATAGCACCGCGCCGGGGCTGTGGCTAAGCTTCCTGGGGATTGTGTGCAAGGAGCGGGCGTGAAGACGTCGCGAAAGATTTTCGGCCTGACCTACCTGATCTCGGTGCTGGCCATCGCCGCCATCGCCGCCTTCACCCTGTCGCGAACCACCGCGACCCTGCACGATCTGTCGCGCCAGCGCCTGTTCGAGAGCGTCAACCGCGAGGCGCGGATCATCTACAACACGCTGGACATGGTGAAAAGCGACATCGGGGTGCTGGCCGACGAGGGCGCTTCCCTGCTGGAGGGGGGGCGCTCCCTGGATGAGGGCGCCCGCCGCAAGTTCGCCGAGCGCCTGTCCGGCCTGTTGCAGAAGCGGCCGGCCTATACCCGCATCTTGCTGCAGACCGGCGCCGGGCGGGACAGGGTCACCTTTTCTGTGGAGCAGACCGACCAGGGCCTGCGGGCCAAGGGGGTGGGCGCCGACGTGGATTCCGACCTCATCATGATGATCGACGAGGCCAAGAAGCTGTGGCCGGGCAACGTCACCCTGTCGCCGGTCCTGGTGCGGGCCAGCCGGGTGGATGCGGAGCAGAAGGTCAAGCTGCTCTATGTGGCCACCCCCATCGCCGCCAAGGACGGCCGGGTGGAGGGCGCCCTGGTGTTCTCCATGGATTTCGACGTCCTGCTGAGCGGCTTCGGGCGGCCGAAGACCGACATCACCTTCTTCATCGGTGATACGGACGGGACCTATCTCTATCGCCCGGTCGGGCCGGTCGAGGCCCGCAAGGGGGCGACTTCGGACAATCTGATCCGCGATCTCGGCATCGGCCGCCAATGGGCGAGGTGGTCCCAGGGCAGCGATCCCCAACTGCGCCTCGACATCCCGGAAAAGCGCCTGGCCGTGGTGCTGTACCGGGTGCTGCTGGCCGACCCGGTGATCAGCCCCACCGTTCCCATCCTGGTGATCGGCGGCTCCGCCTCGCTCAGCGAGCTGGATCACACCATCGTCAGCTTCCGCACCGAACTGGCCCTGATGGCGCTGCTGGCCGGCGGGCTGGTGGCCCTGGCCTTGGCGCTGGCCACCAATTACCTGTCGCAGCCCATCCAGGAACTGACCGCCATGGCCGACCGGATCTCCGACGGCGAACAGGAGATCACGTCGCCGGCTGTCGACCGGCGGGACGAGTTCGGCAAGCTGGCCCGCGCCATGACCCGCATGCTGGACGCCTTGCGCGGCGTGGCCAAGAACGAGGAGCAGGCGGCGCTGGGCCGCATGGCGACCATGATCGCCCATGACCTGCGCAACGCGCTGTCGTCGGTGAAGATGAATCTCAAGATTCTCCATACTCACCACCGAACCGAAGGAGATGACCTGGCCGATGGCTGCAACATCGCGCTGGACCAGGTGGGCTACATGGAGAACATCCTGACCGACATGCTGGATTTCGCCCGTCCCAACGATCTGCATCTGGACTGGGTCGATCTGGACGAGGTGATCGGGGTGGCGACGGTCTCCATGCTGCCGGCGATCGAGGCCCAGTCCATCACGGTCTGCACCTCGGGGAACTTCACCCTGCCCAAGGTCCAGGGCGACCGCACCCGCCTGATTCAGGTGTTCCAGAACCTGCTGTCCAACGCTATCCAGTCCATGCCCGACGGCGGCCATCTCACCATCGAGGCCGAGGCCCAGATCCATGAATCCCGCCCCTCGGTGGAGGTGCGGATCATCGACAGCGGATCGGGCATCGCCGAGGCGATCCGCGACAGCGTGCTCGAGCCGTTCTTCACCACCAGGGCCAAGGGCACCGGCCTGGGCCTCACCATCGTCAACCGGCTGGTGCAGAGCCATGGCGGCGAGTTGACGCTGGAGCCCAATCCCGAGGGCGGTACCATCGCCCGGGTGATGCTGCCTCTGGTTTCCGCCACCTGGCAGCCGGAAGCGCAGAAGGAGATTCCATGACCAGGACGTTTCATGCCCCCGCCAGCGCCCGCCCCAACCCCGAGGCGGTGGAGCGCACCGTGATCCATCAGACCGCCGAGGCCGCCCTGGTGGTTTGGCACTTGCTGCCGGGCCAGGAAATTCCACCCCACCGGCATCCGGCGGGCCAGGATACCTGGGTGGTGCTGTCGGGCGAGGCCGAGTACCTGATGGAGGGCGGGCGGACACTGATTCTTCGGGCGGGCGACATTGCCGTTGCGGAGCGGGGGCAGATCCACGGGGCTCGCAACCTGTTGGAGGCGCCGTTTATCTTCACCTCGGTGGTATCGCCCGCGGATGCCGGCTACCAGCTTGAAACGGCAGACTGACGTTGGGGACTTCCCGCCAGTTTGAAGTCCTCCATGGCGTCAATGCACCGGGCCGACCCTGATCGGGTGGTGCCGCAATGGAGTTGAAACGAAGCCGGACAGTCGTGGATCAAGCCCCGGCATGACAAGCGGCCCCCATCATTCGACCATATAGCCCACATGGCGGACTGTGGCGATCAGCGGCCTTCCGGGGTGCGGTGTCTCCAGTTTACGCCGCAGGGCGGCGACGTGTTGGTCAAGGGCCCGGTCGTCCGGATTCCAGTTCCGCCCCAGCGCTCGCAACGACAGCCTGTCGCGGGTCATCGGCGTGCCGCGATTGTCCAGCAGGGCCGACAAGACCTTGGCCTCGGTCCGGGACAGCGTCACCAGGGCGCCGTGCGGCAGGCAGACCTGCCGCGACCGTGGATTGAACCGGAAGCCGGACGCCGTGATGGTCTCCGTCCGCGGTTCCGAGCCCAATTCCTCGCCCGACGACGGGGGATGGAGACGCCTCAGCACGCTGTGGATGCGGGCCAGCAGTTCGCGTGCGAAAAACGGCTTCGACAGGCAATCGTCCGCCCCCATCTCCAGGTAGATGGTCCGGTCGATGGGGTCTGATCGGGAACTGAGGAGGATGAGGCCGGGGCGGGACGGCCGGGACATCAGCCAGCGTGCTATGTCCAGCCCCGAAATGTCGCCGAAATTGCTCCCCAGCACCACCAGACTGGGATTGCGCCGACCGATTTCCCGCTGCGCCGTCGTCCCGTCGTCAAGAAAAACCGCCTCGAACACTTCGTCGGCAAGGCATGCCGCCATGGTTTGCGCCGTCATGCGGTCATTATCGGCGAAGACGATCGTATGGTGCATCGTACCTCCTGTCACGAGACCAAGCCCTACATGAATATCCTGTCGCTAAAATTCAACCGTCATCCGCCACGTGGCCGGCAAAAATCCTATTGAGATGTAATCCTGATGTCAACGAATTCAATTAATTGTATACATGTATTTAATATCACCGCCCCATATACCTTGGCTTTCCCGGTGAAATGCCAGACCACCGAAGTAAAGTGTAAGAAAATTTACGTATTGCTCACATTTTCCAAACTTCAATCATCGATACCCCTCCACCATATGGCGCCACCTTGGGGCTGCGCCCACCAAATATATGTCCGCCAAGGTAGCCGGCAAAGGACGCGATAGTCTCGCCATGTAAAAAATAGCAAAATGGCTACAAAGCCGTGATTGAATATCAAATCATTGCGCACAACAATAACGGTTACATCGACGCCGATGGCGATATGCAGTGGATTGCACATTCCACCAGATATTAATTGGCAGTAGTCATGGAAACATCTTTGGAAGAGATGGCGTGCGCAGTCGTTCCCCTGGACGCCGCCGTCGACATACGAAACATCGGCGAGTTGGCCGATCGGATCAAAGCGTGCATCGCCGGGGCGATGGCCGTGGTTGTCGATGCGGAAGCCTTCGTGTCCGGTGATGTGACCCTGGTCCAGGTTCTGGCGGCGGCCGGAAGGACGGCGGCGGAGCGGGGTATTTCCTTCAAGGTTGTCAACGCCGGTCCGGGCTTGACGGCTTTGCTCGATCGCTGCGGCATCGACGCGGTTGGGCGGGGCTTCATTTATCGCCAGCAGGAAGGGTAACCCATGCCCAAAACAGTGTTGTGTGTCGATGACTCGGCCAGCATGCGCCAGATGGTGCGTCTCGCCCTGACCAGCGACGGCTACGTGGTGGTCGAGGCGGTGGACGGGCGCGATGCTCTCGGCAAGGCCCGAACGATGGTCGCCGATCTCGTGATCACCGATCTCAACATGCCGAACATGGACGGCCTGTCGTTCATCCGGGAGTTGCGGGGCATCAGCGACTACAAGGGCATTCCCATCGTCTTCCTGACCACTGAATCGGACGACGACAAGAAGGGTGAGGCGAAAAGCGCCGGTGCGACGGCCTGGATCACCAAGCCGTTCCAGCCCGAGCGCTTGCTGGCCATCGTCAAGAAGGTCTTGGGATGACCCCCGGGGCTCCCGATCCCGCCGAAACCTTCCGGCAGGAGGCCCACGACCTGCTGATTCAGCTCGAGGATGTGCTGCTCGATCTCGACGGCAATCCCGGCGACCGCGAGCTGATCGACACCGCCTTCCGCGCGCTGCACACCCTGAAGGGATCGGGGGCGATGTTCGGCTTCGACGATCTCGCCCGTTTCGCCCACACGGTCGAAAACACCTTTGACCGCCTGCGCCGGACCGGTGCCGAGCCCAGCCGCGAACTGATCGCCGCCACCCTGGCCGCCAAGGATTTCATGCGCCAGCTGATCCAATCCCCCGGCGAGGCGGAAGCTGCGATCGGCGACGGGCTGGTCGAGGAACTGCTGCGCCACGGGCCGGCCGCCTCGCTGCCCGAGACGGGTCCGTGCGGAGCGGCGCCACGGCCGGCGGAGCCGAAGGAAGCTCCCGCCATCTACGACATCGTCTTCGCGCTGCCCCCGGACGCCCTGCTGCGCGGCACCAACCCGCTGCGGCTGCTGGACGAATTGCGCGACATGGGCGAATGCACGGTCGCCGCCGATCTTGGCCCGGTCCCGGCCATCGACGGCCTTGATCCCGAGCGCTGCTACCTGAGATGGCGGGTCCGCCTCGTCACGCGGCAGCCGCGCTCGGCCATCGACGAGGTTTTCATGTTCGTGATCGACGACATGGAACTGTCGGTGACGACCATGGCGCCCGAGGCGGCGACCTCGCACCCCGAGACCCACCCGGCGACGGATGCGACCTCGGCCGCCGACCTGATCCCACCCTCGACCCGGGGCACAGCGGAGCGAGCGGCGGCGGGGAGCAGCATCCGCATTCCCGCCGAGCGAATCGACAATCTCATGGACCGGGTCGGTGAACTTGTCATCGCGCAGTCTCGGCTGCGCCAGTTGGCCCAGGGCAGCCTCGACCCGACTCTGCGCTCGGTGTCGGAGGATATCGAGCGGCTGTCGTCGGAACTGCGCGTCACCACCATGGGTATCCGCATGGTCCCCATCGGGCAGTTGTTCGCCCGCTTCCGCCGCGTTGTCCACGACCTGTCGCGCGACCTCGGCAAGGACGTCCGGCTGGTGACCGCCGGCGAGGAGACCGAGATGGACAAGACCGTCATCGAAAATCTGAACGATCCCTTGGTCCATCTGATCCGCAACGCCATCGACCACGGCCTGGAGACCGCAGCCGAGCGCGAGGCGGTCGGCAAGCCGCGGGCCGGGACACTCTCGCTTGAAGCGCGTCACGCCGGAGCGCAGGTGCTGATCACCATCCGCGACGACGGCCGGGGCATGAACCGTCAACGCATCCGCGCCAAGGCGGTGGAGGCGGGGTGGCTGTCGGAAGCCGGCGACGTCCCCGATGCCGAACTGTTCCAGATGATCTTCCGGCCGGGCTTCTCGACCGCCGCGGCGGTGACCAACGTTTCCGGGCGTGGCGTCGGCATGGACGTGGTCAAGCGCGCCATCGACGGACTGCACGGCTTCATCGACGTCTCCAGTCCGCCCGGCCGGGGGGCCCAAGTCACCCTGAGGCTGCCGCTGACCCTCGCCATCATCGACGGGCTGCTGGTTCGTATCGGCCGTGGCCGCTACGTCATTCCCCTGTCGACGGTGGAGGAATGCGTCGAGCTGTCCGAGGCCGACAACCTGCGCTCGACCGGCCGCTCCTTTCTCAACATCCGGGACGAGCTGGTTCCCTTCCTGCGCCTGCGCGACCTGTTCAAGGTCCAGGGGCCCGCCGACCTCTATCCCAAGGTGGTGATCGTCACGGCCGGCGACCAACGGGTCGGGCTGGTGGTCGACCAGATCATCGGCGACCACCAGACGGTGATCAAATCGTTGTCCAAGCTGCATGCGGACGTTGCCGCCTTCTCCGGCGCCACCATTCTCGGCGACGGCACGGTGGCGCTGATCCTGGACGTGGTCAACCTGATCTCGGCCGGCCGCATTCAAGAGATGCGGATGAAGGCATCCTAGAAGGAGGGGGGGCGATGGCGGCGTCCGAATCGGCACGGGAAGTGGTGACCCTGGAAATGCAGGGCGAGGTCTTCGCCATCGATGCCCATTGGGTCCGCGAAATCCTCGACATGGTGCCGGTCACCGAGGTGCCCAATGCCCAGCCCTTCGTCAGCGGATTGATCAACGTGCGCGGCAAGGTGGTGCCGCTGGCCGACCTGCGTCTGCGCTTCGGCATGCCGCAATCGCCGCCGACCGTCGATACCCGCGTCATCGTCATAGACGCCATGGTCGGCAGCGAGCCGACGGCGGTGGGGATTCTGGCCGACCGCGTCTACGAAGTCACCGAGATCGCCCCCGCCGCCATCGAGGAAACACCACGCATCGGCTTGCGCTGGCGACCGGAATACATCAGCGGCATCGGCAAGCTGGGGGGCGATTTCATCATCATCCTCGATATGGAACAGGTCTTGGCTGTCGGGCCGACAACGACGCAATAGACGCCGGCGGCGGGAAATATCCGGGAAAGGAGATCTCGATATGCGCGTGACGATCAAATTGAAGCTGGTGGCCGCCTTCGGCGCAATCATCCTGCTGATGGCGGTTTCCGGCATGGTGGCCATCCAGGCGTCATCCGCCATTCGAGACCGTCTGGCCACCATCGTCGATTCCTCGGCGGAAAAGGTGCGGCTGGCCATGGAGATGCGCGACAACCTCGGCACCGTCGCCCGCAACCAGGCCCAGTTGATCATCGAGGAGACCGACGAGGGCATGCAGCGCGAGATCGCCAGCATCGAGGCGCAGGTGAAGGAACTTCGCCAGTTCGGGGCACAGTTGCGAAGTATCTCGAGCACCGATGAGAAGGGCCGGCTCGACGAGTTCCTCCGGCTGATAGATACCTATTTCGCCGGTGTCTCCAAGGTTCGCGAGATCGCCCTGCGCAATTCGGCGGTCCAGGGGCGCAAGCTGCTCGACGGCGAGGGCAACCGCGCCTTCGACGCCGTCCGGGAACCCCTCCTCGCCCTGACCGGGCGCGCCGAACTGCCACAGGCGGCTCCCATGGCCAACCGCATGCTCTCCCTGGTGGATCGTCTGCAGTTGGTCGAACGCGACATGCTGTTGGAAAGCGATGATGCCGGCGTTGTCCGCCTGGACAAGATCGCGCAGGCAACCCTCATGGAGATCGCCGGCCTGCGTGGCCAGTTGGAGAAGGCGCTGACCGGCGAGGAGGACCGCCGGCGAATGGAGGTGATCAACGAACGGCTGACCCGCGCCCTCAAGATCGACGAGCAGGTGCGCGTCCTTGGTGCCGACAATTCCAATGCCCGCGCCTACGCCGTCCTGCGCAAGGAGGTCCGGCCGATCCGGCTTCAGGCCGAAAAATTGATGGAGGAGGTGGTCGCCCGAGCCGAACAGGGCATGAAGGCGGACAAGGCGGAAAGCGAGCATGCCTACGAAACCGGCCGCGCCGTGTTGATCGGCGTGCTGCTGGCGTCGCTGGTCACCGCGGTCGGGGCCGGTGCCTGGATCATCACGTCCATCAGCCGCGGCCTGGCTCGGGCGGGCATGCTGGCGCAGGCGGTGGCGGGCGGCGACCTGACCGAGACCGCCGAGATCGTCTCCCACGACGAGGTCGGCGACCTGCTCGGCCATCTCAACGAGATGGTCGGCCGGTTGCGCACGGTGGTCGGTGAGGTGTCCAACGCCGTCGGCAACGTATCCGCCGGCAGCGAGGAGCTCTCATCGAGCGCCGAGGAGTTGTCGCAGGGCGCCACGGAGCAGGCGTCGTCCACCGAGGAGGCCTCGTCGGCCATGGAGCAGATGGCCGCCAACATCAAACAGAACGCCGATAATGCCGGCCAGACCGAGAAGATCGCCCGCCAGTCCGCCTCCGACGCCCAGAACAGCGGTCTCGCGGTGGAGAAGGCGGTGCTGGCCATGCAGACCATCGCCGAGAAGATCGTCATCGTCCAGGAAATCGCCCGCCAGACCGATCTGCTGGCGCTGAACGCCGCGGTCGAGGCGGCCCGGGCCGGCGAGCACGGCAAGGGTTTCGCCGTGGTCGCTTCGGAAGTACGCAAACTGGCCGAACGCAGCCAGGCGGCGGCGACCGAGATCAGCTCGCTCTCGTCCGATACGGTAAAGAGCGCCCAGGATGCCGGCCAGATGCTGGCCCGGCTGGTGCCCGACATCAAGAAGACCGCCGACCTGATCGAGGAAATTTCCGCCGCCTGCCGCGAGCAGGACATCGGCTCCGAGCAGATCAACCAGGCCATCCAGCAACTCGATACCGTCACCCAGCAGAATGCCGGGGCGTCCGAACAGATGGCGGCCACGTCCGAAGAACTCGCCGCCCAGGCCGAGCAACTGCTGAAAAGCATCGCCTTCTTCCACCTCGGCGGCGCCGAGGTGTCGTCGGCGCAGGCTGCGCGGCCGAAGGCGCCTCCCTCCCGTCCTGCCCAAGCCCCTATCGCCCACGGCAAGACGGTGACGCCCGCGATGAAGAAAAGGCCGCCGATGCCGACGGGACCGGCGAAGCTCAACGGCGGTGGACGAGGAAGGAAGGCCGGCATTCATCTCGATCTGATCGGAGGAACGCCGGATAGGACCGACGCCGAATTTGAGCGCTACTAGCCCTCGGCTTTGATCTCGGAGGTTCCGATGCCGGTCCACGCAGCGACCCTCTCGGTGGATAAATTCGTGACTCTCGGCGTCGGCCGGGAGGTCTTCGCGGTCGGGGTCGATGCCGTTCGTGAGATTCTCGATCTGCAACCCATGGCCGCGCTGCCCAACGCGCCGCCGTTCCTGATGGGGATCATCGACGTGCGCGGCGAGGTGGTGCCGATCATCAGCTTGCGGCGCAAGCTGGGATTGTCCGCCGATATTCCCGGCGAACATACCCGCATCCTCGTCGCCGAAATTCCGGTCGAAGGACGGGCATTGCTGCTGGGGCTGATGGCGGACCGCGTGTTCGAGGTCACCGCCCTCGACGAAAGCGGCGTCGATACACCGCCCGAGATCGGCGTCCGCTGGCGCTCGGACTACATTCGCGCCATCGGCCGACGATCCGGGCAATTCGTCATCGTCTTCGATCTCGGCCGTCTGTTCTCGTCCGAGGATTTCGCCCTGCTGGCGGAAGGGGAGGAAACGTGACGGAAGCCGGTGCCGCCAATGAGGACGATCGCGGGTTCCAGTTGTCGCCGCTGGATTTCGACCGGTTGGCGCGCTTCGTCAACGGGCATACCGGCATCCGCCTGCCGCCGGTCAAGCGGGCAATGGTGGAGGGACGCCTGCGCCGCCGTGTTCGCGCCCTCGGCTTCGCCGATTTCGGCGCCTATTGCGCTTACGTCTTCAAGGAGAACGGCTTGGCGCAGGAAGGCGAGTTCATCATCGACGCCATCACCACCAACAAGACGGACTTCTTCCGTGAGCCGGATCACTTCCGCCTTCTCGAACGGATGGTTCTGCCGCAACTGGCGCTGGAGGGGCGGATCGGCTTCGCCGAACCGCTCCTGATGTGGAGCGCGGCGGCATCGATCGGTGCCGAGGCCTATTCCCTGGCCATCGTGGCGGCCGAGTTCGCCGAACGCCATCGGGGATTCCGATATTCCGTGCTCGCCACCGACATCAGCACCGAGGTCCTGGTCAAGGCGGCAACCGCCATCTTTCCCGACGAGATGGTGGAGGCCGTCCCCTTGCCCTTGCGCCAACGCTACACGATGCGTTCGCGCGACCGTTCGCAGGCCGAAACGCGGATCGTGCCCGAACTGCGCCGGCAGGTGTGCTTCGCCCGGCAGAACCTGAATGATCCGGTCTACGCGGTGCCTCGGCCGGTGCATGTGACGTTCTGCCGCAACGTCCTGATCTATTTCGAGAAGCAGATGCAGCAGGCGGTGGTGTCGCGGATCTGCGACTGCCTTGCGCCCGGCGGCTATCTGTTCCTCGGCCATTCGGAAACCATCACCGGCTTCGCGCTGCCCCTGCGGCAGGTCGCCCCGACCGTCTTCCTTCGTCTGTGAGGCAACCATGGCGCGCAGGATCAAGGTGCTCATCGTCGACGACTCCGCCTCGGTCCGGCAGACGCTGACCGACATCCTCAAAGGCGACCCCGAAATCGAGGTGATGGCCGCCGCCGCCGATCCGTTCGCCGCCGCCCGCCGGCTCCAGGAGGAGACCCCGGACGTCATCACCCTCGACGTCGAGATGCCGCGCATGGACGGCATCACCTTCCTGAGGAAGCTGATGGCCCAGCATCCCATTCCCGTGGTGATGTGCTCGTCCCTAACCGAGGAGGGGTCGGAGACCCTGATCCAGGCCCTGGAGGCCGGCGCCGTCGATGTCATCGTGAAGCCACGGATCGATACCCGCCAGCAACTCATCGAGGCGACGATGCGCATCCGCGACGTCATCAAGGCCGCTGCCCAGGCCCGCCCCAGGCACCGGCCGTCCGCCGCGCGCACCCTGCCGGAGCGGAAGCTCACCGCCGACGCCGTGATGCCGCCGCCCCGGCCGCTGGGCGCCATGGCGCGGACGACCGAGATGGTGGTGTGCATGGGAGCCTCGACCGGCGGCACCGAATCCCTGCGGGAAGTGCTCGAGGAGCTTCCCGCCGACGCCCCGGGCATCGTCATCGTCCAGCACATGCCGGAGAAGTTCACCGCCGCCTTCGCCCGGCGCCTGGATACCTTATGCGCGGTCACGGTGAAGGAGGCGGAGAATGGAGACGCCATCCTGCGCGGCCGTGTGCTGATCGCTCCGGGCAACTATCACACCCTGGTGCAGCGAAGCGGCGCCCGTTACCACGTCACCGTCAAGGACGGCCCCCTGGTATCGCGCCACCGCCCTTCCGTCGATGTCCTGTTCCGGTCGGCCGCCCAGTATGTCGGAGGGAACGCGCTGGGCATCCTGATGACCGGGATGGGCGACGATGGAGCGCGGGGGCTGCAGGAAATGCGTCAGGCCGGCGCCGTCACGCTGGCCCAGGATGAAGCCAGCTGCGTGGTTTTCGGTATGCCCAAGGAGGCCATCGCCCTGGGGGCGGCGCAACGGGTGGTGCCGCTGTCGGCCATCGCCGGGGAAATCATGCGCGCGGCAAGGAATTGGGGACGGGAGGCATCGGCATGAACGCGCCCAGCCCTTTGACGGGCCGCCTGCCGGAGCGGCTGTGCCGATTGGCCGGGGTACTGGGTGAACTTCACGCCCCCGCCGAACAGGCCTTTCTCGCCTATGGTACGGTGCTGTCACGCGCGGTGACCGTCCTGCGGACGGTGGACGACGACCTCGAGGGGCTGCGCGACCAGTTGTCGGCGACGCAATCGGCTGAGGCCACCCGGCGGATCACCGACGCGGTACAGCAGATCGTCGTCCTCGCCGCCCGCGGCGAGGGCGGCAGCGTCCGCATCGACGGCCTGGCCGATCAGGCGCGGATGGTGGCGGGCCAGGTCGAGATCCTGCGCAAGATCGTGGGAGAGGTGGGACTTCTGTCGATGAACGGCAAGGTTCAGGCCGCCTATCTCGCGGAATCCGGCCAGGATTTCAGCGTCTTCACGGTGGAGATCGCCAAGCTCGGCGAACTCGCTCTGGCCTCCATCGACCAGACCGCGTCGCGCCTGGTTCAGTTGCGGCACACCATCGATGAGACGCGCTTCGAGACCGTCGAACTGGAGCGGCACAACGCCCGTGAACTCGCCTCGATCCAGGCCCGGCTGCAGGACGGGTTGAGGAGCATGGCCAAGCACCGCGACGATGCCGGCCGAACCGTCGCCGATGTGGTGCTGCGGTCGGCCGACGTGGCGAGGCGGATTGCCGCCGCCATCGGCGAGATGCAGATCAACGACATCGCCTCCCAACGCATTGCCCACGTGTCGTCGGCATTGACCACTCTTGCCGGGATGCTGCCTTCGGCGGAAGGGGACGCCGCCTCGGATATGGCAATGTCGGATCCGGCCGAGGACGAGGGGCGCATGACGGCCCTGGCCGGAACGGTGCTGAGACTGCAGGCGGCGCAATTGGAGCGTACGCGCGACGAGTTCTGCGGCCGCGTGGCCAGTTTGGCGGCCCTCATGCACGGATTGGCGGACGATGCCCGCCAAGTTTCGTCCCTGGCGGTGGAAACCTTCGCCGGCGGCCAGGCATCGGGCAATTCCTCGTTCGTCGGCGACTTGGAACGGGACATGGCGGCGGCTCAGGCCCTGCTGATGCAGACCGATGAGGCGCGTCGGACCCTGAAACGGCTGGTGGAGGGCATGGCGACGGAATTCTCGTCGATGGCCGCGGACCTGCTGGCCATTCAGTCCATCGACGCAGACATGCGGGTGATGGGATTGAACGCTACGCTTAAGTGCGGCCGCCTGGGCGGGCGGGGCTTGGCCCTGGGGGTCGTCGCCCACGAGCTGCGTGGATGCAGTCGGCGGACGGAAGAGCAGGCCCGCCGCCTTGCCGGTCCCCTGGCCGAAGCCATGAAGACCGCGAAAACGCTGGCGCAATCATCGGATGCGGACGTCGAGTCCCTGAGCCGGGCGGCCATGGAGGCGATGGAGGCGTCCCTGGGGGCGCTGACCGAATTGGGGACGGCGGTGGACGGATCCTTCTCCCGGCTTCGGAGAGAGATCGACACGGTGGCCGGAGAGTTGGCCGACATCGCGCAGTCCATGGAGATCGGCCATCTTGTCGGCAAGACCCTTGACCGGGTATCGGCCGAGATCGAGGCCCTGGCGGACGAGGTCGATCCCGGCCGGAGCGATCCGAGCCATGTGCGCGACGAGATGGAGCGCCTGCTGCGGGCGCATTACACCATGGACAGCGAGCGGATGGTCCATGACCTGTTTGCCGACGAAATCGGAGCCGAACCGGCGGAGAAGGCGGGATCACCCGCGATTGCCGCCGCCGATCTGGACGATTGCTTCCTGTAGGGAGAGGCCACGATGGACATCCACGCAGATTTCTTCGCCGAATTGGATGCGGCGGTCACGTCGGCCCGCAACGGCGGGAGGAGGGGAACCGCACTGCTGCTGGTGGGGCTGGGGCGTCTGGATTTCATCGACCGCAACCTCGGTCTCGGCGGCGGCGACGCTGTGCTGGAATCCGTGCAGGTATTGCTGCGGAACCAGCTTCCCGGCGTCTCGATCCATCGGCTGCGCGATGCCCGTTACGGCATGATCGTTCCTTGCGACGATTCCGCCGAGGCCATGAACCTGGCCCACCGGCTGGTCGCCCTGTGTTCCTCGCCCCATTGCTTCAACGGACGGGATGTGTTCAGCCCGCCGTTCATCGGCGTGGCCATGGCTCGATCCGACCGGGAAAACGGGACAACATTGCTAAAAGACGCCCTGGCCGCCATGGACGAGGCCCGCCGCTCCCACCTCGGCTGCGCCCGTCTCTACGATCCGGCCATGGCCTCTCAAATGGACAGTGATTTCCACATCGAAAACAACATGCGTTCCGCCTTCGAGACCGACCAGTTCCACGTGGTCTACCAGCCGCTGGTCGATCTGACGTCGCCAGATGCCAACCGTCTGATCGGATTCGAGGCGTTGCTGCGCTGGACCCGCCCGGACCTGGGGCCGATTCCGCCGGACCGGTTCATCCCGGTGGCGGAAACCTGCGGTCTGATCATCGGGCTTGGGCATTACGTGCTGTGGACCGCCTGCCGCCAACAGGTGGAGTGGGCCGCCAAGGGCCGGCCGGTCACCATGAGCGTCAATCTCTCCCCCGTTCAGCTGATGTCGGCCGGCATCGAGGACGCCATCACCGAAGTGGTGGCCGAGACCGGGATCGACCCGACCTTTCTCAAACTGGAACTCACCGAGACGGCCCTGGCCACAGACCCTCTGGTCATGGCGGAAAAGTTGGGTCGCCTGCGACGAATCGGCGTGTCGGTGGGGGTGGACGATTTTGGTTCCGGCTATTCGTCCCTTGGGCAACTGGACCTGTTCGGACTGGACTTCATGAAGATCGACAAGAGCCTGATCCAGCGGCTCGGTCCCAGCGGCCGCCAGACCGAACTGGTCCGTCTCACCGCCGCGCTGGCCAAGCACCTGGGGATGTCGGTCGTCGCCGAGGGAATCGAGGATGACGAGCATTTGCAGGCGCTGAGGAAACTGGGAATCGATGTCGGCCAGGGCTATCTGTTCGGCCGGCCGGCGCCTCCGGACCAGATCGTCCAGTGGCTGCTGCCGAACGGCATGACGCCAAGGGCAAAGCTTTCCGAGGCCTAGCTACCTTCCAAGAAATCCGCTCGCTGGCCGTCCGGCTCTATGCCGGGCAGGGTATCGATGCGCAGGCGCTTGCCGTCAATGCTCCGTGCAGACCATAGAGGCGCGAGAGGCTGGGGGATTTATTCGTAAATTCAATGTGGTGGCCGAAATTCGTGGTGGCCGGAAACATCAGGAAACGGCAGTTTTCACCTCAATGAAATCAGATGGTTATGGGATGGTTTTGGACGGGGTTACCGGAGTTGGACTACGTAACGGGAGTTTGTATGCCCTGGAATGGTGGCATGATTTGACCCGTTCTGATGGCGGAACCAACGAAGCCTAGCCATATAATTGGTTGTTGTGTGGGCGTGTCGCGTATTAACATAATTGTCGAGCTGACTGCCGTCTGGCGGGCTCCAGGGGAATAACTTAGAGATAACTAGGAATTATG
>JAVBXM010000011.1 GCA_030824585.1 Phaeospirillum sp.
ACCCTTTCGGTGGATCACCGGGTGGTCGACGGCGCGGTGGGGGCGGAATTCCTGGCCGCCTTCAAGACGCTGATCGAAGACCCGCTCGCCATGCTGCTGTAGGGAGGGACGCGTCATGATACCCAGCTTGGACCAGCTTCTTCTCCAGCGGCGAAGCCTGCGCTCGTTCAGCGACCATCCCATCGGGCGCCCGGCGTTGCTGCGGATGTTCGAGGCGGCGCGGTGGGCCGCCTCCGCCTTCAACGAGCAGCCGTGGAGCTATGTGGTGCTGGATGATCCGCAGTCGGAGGTCCGGTCGCGGGTCCTCGACAGCATGGAGCCCCATAACCGGTCCTGGGCGGAAAAGGCCCCGGTGATCCTGGCCTCGGTGGCGCAACTGGGGTTTCGCGGCCGCGACGGCGCCAACCGTCACGCCCATCACGATGTCGGCCAGGCCAACGCCCATCTGGCGCTGCGGGCGGCCGAACTTGGCCTGACCGTTCACATGATCGGCGGCTTCAAGCCCCAGGCCGCGGCCGAGGCCTTGAACCTTGCGAGCGGTTTCGAGGTGGTGGCGTTGATGGCCGTCGCCTATCCCGGCCCGGCCGAGGCGCTGCCCGAGCCCCTGCGGCTCCGGGAGACGGCGCCCCGCGTCCGCCGCGAGATCGGCGAGTTCGTCCGCTTCGGCTAGAGTTCTTCGGAATCGGAAAGTCGAAAAACTCTTAAGCCCGAGCGGCGCCCGAGCCCTGAAAAAGCGGAGCTTTTTCGTATATACAGAATCCTGGAGTGCTTCAGCTTGAAGCTGATGCACTCCAGGCGGAAAAGGCGGTGATCACCCGGGGCGGAAGCGGGGCCGCCTTGATTCGTCCCCGTTCGGCGTCGAACACCGTCCATACCCTGGTTTCCGAGCATTCCACGGCCACCACGTCGCCATTGCGGACGACGTGCTGAAGCTCGAAGGCGCTGCGGTGCAAGGCGGTCACCGTGGTCTCGATGACCAGGTCGTCGCCCCAGCGGCTCGGCGCCTTGAACTGTGCCTTGTTGTCGACCAGCGGAATGCCGTCGATGCCGAATTCCTCGATCATGGATTTCAGGGACATCCCCGCCCGGGCCAGCAGGGCGTGCACCGAGAAGTCGAACCAGACGAAGTAATTGGGGTTGAAGACGATGCCGGACGGGTCGCAATGGCCGAATTCGACATGGACGGATCGGGAGTTGGACAGCATGGAGGGTCTTCCACCGGCTGGGAGTTGCGGGCTGCGGAATCCTGAGGGGATCGGGTGCGTGCTGCAAGCAATCTCCCTGGGACATTGTTGGGGAAAAAGGGGCCGGACGAATTCTCGTCCGGCCAGGAGAGGGTATGGCGGCCCGGTGTCCGGTCAGGAGTGGGGAGAACAATATCCAGACGTACCGGCGCGGTTCAAAGGAACCATGGCCAGGGTAGCAATGGGCGGCGGCTGACATGGTTTCCAATTAATATTTCAGCGTTTTGATTTTCAGAACGCTCCCCCCGGGGCATTTTTCAATCATTCAGGTGTATGCGGTCTTGCATACCCGTAATATCCCGGAGATGGGGTGTTCGATTTCTGCGAACGCTCTGCGCCGAGATTAAATCAAAGACCGAAACATCCCCAGCATACAGTGATGCGATCATCGCTGTTGTGCCGCATGGCCACGGCGCATTGCTTTTGCGGTTCTTGATTCGAGGAGAAAGCGTGATGACGCCAGCCGAGGTGTCCGTTGAAGCGGCCGATGGCGAGACGACCATTCTGAAGAGCGTCTGCCGGTCCTGTCACGGCGGCTGCGGTACCTTGCTTCACGTTCGGGGCGGAGAGCTGGTCAAGGTGGAGGGCGACCCGGATTCGCCGCTCAATCGCGGCCGCCTGTGCCCCATCGGCACCGTGACCCGCGATCTGGTCTACCACCCAGACCGGCTGAAATACCCCATGCGCCGGGCGGGCAAGCGCGGCTCGGGCCAGTGGGACCGCATCACCTGGGACGAGGCGCTGGACGAGATCGCCACCCGGCTGGGCGACATCAAGGCGCGCTACGGCGCCGAGTCCATTGCCTTGGGCACCGGTACCGGGCGGCATCATATCCGCTGGGTCTCGCGCTTCGGCCATGCGCTCGGCACTCCCAACTGGGCCGAGCCGGGTTTCGCCCAGTGCTTCCACCCCCGGGTCAACACCTGCATCCTGACCATGGGCGACTACCCGGTCTGCGACTTCACCGGTGACGTTGCCGCCGAGACCATCATGTATTGGGGCCACAACCCGGTGAATTCCGGGCCGGACGGCGAGACCCGCTTCAACGCCCGCGATTCGGCGGCGGCGGCCAAGCACATCATCGTGGTCGACCCGCGCGAGACCGAGCTGGCC
Source organism: Phaeospirillum sp. (assembly GCA_030824585.1). GTDB lineage: Bacteria > Pseudomonadota > Alphaproteobacteria > Rhodospirillales > Magnetospirillaceae > Phaeospirillum. Next base: position 2,358 of record JAVBXM010000011.1, read on the forward strand.
AAGCGGGCCGAGATCTGGCTGCAGGTGCGGCCCGGCGCCGACGACGCCCTGGGACTGGCCATGCTCAACGTCATCATCGGCGAAAAGCTTTACGACGAGGCATTCGTCGGCCGCTGGACCCACGGCTTCGCCGAACTGGCGGCCCATGTGCGGCAATACGCGCCGGAATGGGCCGAGCCTATCACCTGGGTCCCGGCCGACAAGATCCGGGCGGCGGCCCGACTGTTCGCCCGGAGCAAGCCGGCCCTGCTGGAATGGGGCTGCGCCATCGAGCACACGCCCAAATGCATCCAGACCATCCGGGCGCTCTCGATGATTCCGGTGCTGACCGGCAATATCGAGATTCCCGGTGGCTGGGTGTTCGGCATGAAGGGCATCGGACGCTTCCCCAGCCTGATCGAACTGCTGAGCCCGGAAGCCAACGCCAAGCGCCTGGGCGGGCAGCAGTTCAAGCTGCTGGGCGGCGAGGGGGCCGACCTGCCGGCCGCCCATATCCCGACCCTGCTGCAGGCCATGCGCGAGGGCAAGCCCTATCCGGTCAAGGCGTTCCTGGTGTTCGGCAACAACACGTTGACCACCTACGCCAATTCCTCGCTGGTCCATGAATCCCTGATGAAGCTGGACTTCATGGTCAATGCCGACCTGTTCATGACCCCCACCGCCGAACTGGCCGACATCGTCCTGCCCGCCGCGTCGTGGCCGGAACTGGACCAGATCGCCGGCCTGCCGACCATCGCCGCCAACGTGGTGCTGGGCCAGCAGAAATCGGTCCGGGTGCACGAATGCAAGGCCGACGAGGAGATCTTCACCGAACTGGCGCGGCGCATGAACCTGCCCGGCTGTACCGAGCCGGTGCGCGACGTGCTGGATTCCCAGTTGAAGGGCTTGGGCATCACCTTCGAGGAACTGACCAAAAAGGGCTTCGTCAAGGTGCCGTTCAAGTACGGCAAGCACGAGGAGAAGGGCTTCAAGACGCCGACCGGCAAGATCGAGCTCTATTCCACCCGGCTGGAGGACATGGGCTACGCCCCGCTGCCCTATTACGAGGAACCGCCGGAAAGCCCGATCTCGGCCCCCGAGGTCGCCAGGGACTTTCCCCTGGTGCTGACCACCGGCGGGCGCATTCCCTTCTACTTCAATTCGGAACACCGCCAGTTGCCCCGCTTGCGCAAGGCGCGGCGCGATCCGCAGGCGGAAATCCACCCCGAGACCGCCGCCCGCTTCGGCATCGGCAACGGCGATTGGATGTGGATCGAGACCCGGCGCGGCCGCATGAAGCAGAAGGCCAAGGTCACCACCGGCATCGACGCCCGCGTGATCAACGCCGAGCACGCCTGGTGGTTCCCCGACGAGGAGGGGCCCGAGTACGGAGTCTGGAAGTCCAACGTCAATCTGCTGACCAACAGCGAACCGCCCTACGACCCGGCCATGGGCACCTATCAGCTCCGTGCGCTCCTGTGCCGGATCGGCAAGGCGGAATAACCACGAAAACGGGAGGTTAGAGGCATGCATCAAACATTCAGGACGATGGCGCTGGCCGCATTGGCCGGGCTGGCAGCCTTGGCGGTACACCCCGCCGGCGCGGAGACGGTCAAGGTCGGGGTGATCCTGACCTATTCCGGGCGTGATGCCGCGCTGGGCGAGCAGATCGACCGGGCCATCAATCTCTACATCAAGCTGCACGGCGCCGAATTGCCGGCGGGAACCAATGTCGAACTGGTTCGGCGCGACGATACCGGTCCCAACCCGGATGTCGCCAAGCGTCTGGCCCAGGAACTGATCCTGCGCGAGAAGGTCCAGATGCTGACCGGCGGCCAGTGGACGCCCAACGCCACGGCGGTGGCGGCACTGTCCAAGGAGGCCAGGATTCCCTTCGTGGTCATGACGGCCGGCGGGTCGGCGGTGACCGAGCAATCCCCCTATGTGATCCGCACCGGCTGGACCCTGTGGCAGACCAGCTACCCCATCGGCCAGTGGGCGGCCAAGCAGGGCATGAAGAAGGCCTATACCGTGGTCAGCGACTTCGCGCCCGGCCATGACGGCGAGACCGCCTTCATCAAGGGCTTCACCGAGAATGGCGGCGAAGTGATCGGTTCGATCCGCATTCCGCTGAAGACCAGCGACTACCTGCCCTATCTGCAGAAGGTCAAGGAAGCCAATCCCGAGACGGTCTACCTGTTCAATCCCGGCGGCCCCCAGGCCACCGCCTTCATGAAGGCGTTCGACGACATCGGGCTGGCCCGGTCCAAGGTGAAGATCATCGGGCCCGGCGACATCACCAGCGACGACGAACTGCCCAACATGGGCAAGGCGGCGCTGGGCGTCACCACCTTGCTGCAGTATTCCCCCTCGGGCGACCGGCCGGAGAACAAGGAGTTCGTGGCGGCCTGGAAGAAGGAATACGGCGAGGCGTCGGTTCCCACCTTCTTCGCCGTGGCCGGCTGGGACGGCATGAAGGCCGTCTTCGACGCCATCATCGCCCAGAAGGGCAAGATGGACGCGGACAAGACCATCGCCTTCCTGTCCAACTGGTCCAACCCCAAGAGCCCGCGCGGCCCGATCAAGATCGACCCGGCCACCCGCGATATCGTCCAGAACCAGTATATCCGCCGTGTCGAGGACGTGGGCGGCAAGCTGGTCAACGTGGAGATCGAGACCATTCCCCAGGTCGCCGATCCGTGGAAGGCCATGAAGGCGAAGTAGTCGGCACTTTTCCCGGAGCCGGCCTTCAAACGCCGGCTCCGGTCACATTGTGCCCACGGGCGGGACTGGTCGGAGATCACGGAAATGGGGACGCAGGAAACGACACGGTGGCCCGTGGTCGGTGTTTCGATCCTGGCCGGAGTGGTGGCCGCGGCCCATATCGGAAAGGTGCCGACGGTCATTCCCGCCCTGCGCGGCGAACTCGGCCTGGGGCTGGTCGCCGCCGGCTGGGTCGTATCTATGTTCAATACCCTGGGCTCGGCCTGCGGCATCGTCCAGGGCATGATCGGCGACACCCTGGGGCATCGCCGTTCGGCCCTTGTCGGCCTTCTCATGCTGGCGGTGGGCGGCGGGGTGGGGGCCATGTCCTCCGATCAGGTGCTGCTGCTGGTCGGGCGCTGCATCGAAGGGGTCGGATTCATCTCGGTGGTGGTCTCCTGCCCGGGCCTGATCCTGGCGGTGACGGCGCCCCGCGACCTGCGGCTGACATTCGGGCTGCTGGGGGTCTACATGCCGACCGGCGTGGCGGTGGCCCTGGCCCTGGCGCCCCTCATCGAATCGGCGCTGGGATGGCGGGGGCTGTGGCTGGTGCTGGCCGCCGTTTCCCTGGGCATGGCCGTCCTCCTGGCATGGATCACCCGAGGCCTGCCGAGGAACGCCGCCGCCCCCGGCGCAGGCACGGCCCGGGGCATCGCCGATGACCTGCTGCTGACGCTCCGGCAGCCGGGGCTGTGGTGGCTGGCCGCCGCTTTCACGGCCTACACCATCCAGTGGTCGTCCCTGCTGGTATGGTTGCCCAGCGTACTCATGGAAACCCGGCACACCGATGCCGTCAGTGCCGCCGGGCTTACCGCCCTGATCGCGGCCGCCAATGCCCCCGGCGGTGTTCTTGGCGCCTGGCTGCTGCACCGTCGCATCCCTCGCGGCCAGTTGGTCATCGTCGCCAATGCGGCGATGGGGGTGTGCTGCATCGGGATTTTCTCGTCCGCGCTCAGCGACCAGATGCGCTTTGCGCTGTGCCTGCTCTTTTCCGGGCTGGGCGGGATCTTGCCGTCCGCCGTGCTTGGCGGCACCGCGGTGCACGCCTCCGGGCCACGCCGGATCGGCGCGGCCAATGGAATGGTCATCCAGGGGTCCAATCTCGGCCAGTTGATCGGCCCGCTGACGGCGGCAGGCCTGGTCAGCCTGTTCGGCAATTGGGACAGCGTCCGCACCTTCCTGCTGGGAGCGGCGATGCTTGGGGCGGTCGCCGGTCTTCTGGTCGAGCAGAGCGAGCGAAGGCTGTCCTAGTTCAGGCGCCGAGTGACGCGCCGGTTTGGCGGGGCCTGTCCGACAGGGCGGAACGGTGACGGAGAGACGCAAGGGAAGAGATGACGCACGGGCATGCAGGCCCGTGTCCATCCCCACCATTCATGTCGCAAGGCGGGGATGCTCCGGACGATGGCCAAGGCCCCCGCGGGAGGTGATTGGCGATTCCCGGCTGTGATATTGGCGGGCCCATCCCGCCGGGTGGCGCAAATGCCTCAACCGGTGGCTCCAATGTGCTATGTTGTCCGGATGGAGCCAACATATGTCCTGGTTTAAACGCGCCACCCCTCCCGTCAAGCCGGGAGACCGCTTTGTCAAGATCGGGGACCAGCCCAACAAGGTGTGGGTGGTGTCTCGGGTTTGGGAAACGGTCGACGGCATTCCCCACGTTCGGATGGAGAGCTTTCTTCATCAGGGCGAGACGCGGATTATTTCCGTATCGGCATTGACCGACCCGCGATTCTTCGCGCCCGCTGCTCATGTCGAAATTCTGGCCTGACAACGCCGGGTGCCATTTTCAGTCGCATGGCGTCGCTGGGCCGGCGACGGTGTTCTGACGTCGTGTTTCATCCGCAGCCCACAGGAACAAGCCGCCATGCTGTCCCTTGACGATTTAACCTCCATCGACCGGATCATCGCCATTGACGCGGAGACCACGGGTTTCAGGGTTCCGACGCCGGCCGAGATCGGGAAGATGCCAAAGGGGTTGCGCCTGCCCGGCGTGGTCATCGAGATCGGCTGCCTTGAATTGGTCCGGGGGGATGAGGGATGGAAAGCCGGCGAAAGCTGGCAGCGCCGCATCCAGCCTGGGGGGCCCATCTCCAAGGCGGCGACCGAGGTCCATGGGATCAATCCCGTGGAATTGAAGAATGCCCCCTCATTCCGCGATGTCCTGGATGACTTCGAGGCCTTCATCGGCCAGGACGTGCTGCTTGCCCACAGCGCCGAGAACGAGATCGAGTTTCTCAATTTCGAGTACGCAAGAGCCGGGCGCTGCGGCTTTGCCGAGATGATTTTCAGCGACGCCGATTTCGTCTGCACCCAGGAGCTTTCCCGGCAGTTCTTCCCCGGCGTTCCGGGCTCGCTGGACGTGCTGTGTGATCGTCTGTGGGTCGATCGGTCAGACCGGTTCGAGCACCACGGGGCCCTGCTCGACGCCATCCTGACCGCCGAGGCCTTCATGAAGATGGCCGGCGGGTTTGTCCAGGACGATACCCGCTATATGAGCTTTGGGGATCAGCAGGGGCGGGGCGAGACCTGACGGACTCCCCCATCCTCCATGAACACGGCCAGCAGTCGTATTGACGCTGGCCGTGCCATTGGAAGGCTAGAGGACCTTCAAATTGACCGCGGAGGTCTTGCCCTTGCGGGGGTCGCGCTCTTCTTCGAAGGAAACCTTCTGGCCGTCATTCAGCCCGGAGAGGCCTGCCCGCTCGACGGCAGAGATGTGCACAAACACGTCGGGACCACCATTGTCCGGAGCGATAAAGCCAAAACCCTTGGTGCTGTTGAACCACTTGACGCTGCCATTCGGCATGAAGATTTCTCCGAAATTGAGATAGACAAGCCACGCGCTTCGCGACCTGCATCAGATACCGATCGCCCCCTGAGTTTCGCTCAAGGCATGATCGACTCTGACAGTCTTCGTCGATTGTCGATCAAAAGCAAGCATTGCTCGCATCCCGCATCAAAAAGAGTGTCCTGACCGTGGTTCAGCCCGTGTGAGCCGCCGGGCATATTTCGGCCGGATTCCCCGCTATTCCGGGGCCTGCCGGGGTGCGGCAGCCCTACGGGATAAAATTGTATGCAATTCCTCAAGTCGGCGGTTTTGTGCCGGCCCCCTCATTTTTCGCTCATGAAAAAAGCCAAAGCCGCTATCCGACGGGGAGGAGGAGACGGTCAAAAGCTTAGCCAAGCTTGGCTAAGCGCGGGCGAAAATGGACCGGTTTGCCGCGTAATCTGGGTGCCGATGCGATAGCCGCCGCGCGGTCACGCCGACACCTCGCCGGATCGGCACCGGGGATGTTTCAGAGGATGGTGGGGCGAAAAATCATCGGGAGATTGGCGCAACCGGTAGGATTCGAACCTACGACCTCTGCCTTCGGAGGGCAGCGCTCTATCCAGCTGAGCTACGGCTGCGCGGGTCTCGCCAAGGAACACTGACGACGAGAGGCGAGGTTTATAGCGCAGGCGCGCTGATGTGGGAAGGGGGAAGGTGGCTCTGCTTTCAGAGGGCCGAAGCTGGATTGCCGGCGCAGTGTGCCGAATTTGTGCCTGGGCGGTGGGGTCAATCTACTAGCCCAAGCTTCCCATTGGCGCGTTTCCGCGGCAAACCTTGTCCATTCGGTGGGTTGCGAGTGCTCAGGTTCCCCCATGGCAGTCTTGTCCGGCAGTTTAGCAGATTGTCTCCGTGAATTGCCATGTTGACGGCATCTTGATCCGCCCCTGGGCCTATGCAGGGTGATGCCGGGAAGTTCCGCCATATCGCGCGTTGCGTGCGATGGAGGGTGGTGGTTAACTCGGATGCAAGGGGACGGCTAGCTTGGCGCAACCAGCTGTTGGACGGACAGAATGAGAGCCTCGGCCACCTGCTTTCTGCTTTGCGCCTTCATAGCCAGCGGCGCAGGCCTGCCTGTTAAGCATGTGCTGGCCACCGAGGCCCCCACTGAACGAGTTCCATTCGTTGGCTGCCCATCGGATGGCCAACAGGGGCCGACCCCACCCCCTGATGATGCCGGGAGCACGCCGGCACTCCCTGTCTTGGCGGCTCGTCACCTCGCCTACTATGCGACATCGGATCTGGGGGTCCTGGCTCCGCGCGGGTGGAGTTGCTTCGGCCTTGTCGGATCAAGTGGCTCCAGCATCGTCGTAACCGCGATCCCTCATGTGCCGGAAGAGGTGTTCAAGGGAAACTTCAAACTCAGCGGGCCGGCAGTCCAGCTAACCAATTCTTTCGCCGGAACGTCGGGTAGGTTCAACATCGCCAGGGTGGCAGCCAGGCTGTTTCCCGAAAAGAAGTGGTTCGTCCAATTGGTGATCGATGAAGGGATCATGTCTCGGTCCGATTTCGAGTTCGCCCCATATCCGCGCGATCGGCTGAAAAGGCGAACCAGCGCAGATGTCGAATTCGAAACGCCTGCCAATGAAGATGGCATGGGCACCAACAGCCTCTTGACGAGAGACGGCTTGCCAATTGAGGGCGTCGCGATCCTTGCCGAAGGGGAGGAGCCCGATCTCCTGCAACTGGTCGTACGGCTACCGGACGAATTGCGTCGGCTGGCGCCGGTCATTATCGAGGCGCTACGGCTGCGCGGGTCTCGGTGAGCGAGAGGCGAGATTTATAGCGCAGGTCAGCGCAGGGGGGAGGTGGGCTAAAGCCGGTCGCTTGCGCGCTGTGCCGAAGATGTGGCTCGATGGCGGCACTCCTTCCAACTGAGCCGTGCCAGAACCACGGCCGCGCCGCGCCGTCGTCGATGAGAGCCAGGCTCAAGCCGTCATGGGTAGGGTGAAGCAGAAGGTTGCTCCCCTGCCGGGCTCCCCGCGGGCCTCGATTTCGCCGCCGTGGCGGCGTATGACCCGCTGCACGGTGGCGAGGCCGATGCCGGTGCCGGGGAACTCGTCCTGCCGATGCAGGCGTTGGAAGGGGCGGAACAGCCGCGCCGCGTGCTTCATGTCGAATCCGGCGCCGTTGTCGGCGATGCAGATCCATCTTTGTCCGTCGCGTCGTTCGCTATAGACGCGAATTTCCAGGAACGATGTATTGCCGCCGTATTTCCATGCGTTGCCGAGCAGATTGGTCATCGCCGTTTCCAGCATGCGCGGATCGCCCATGACCACCAGGCCGGGCTCCACCTCGGTCGTCACCGAGCGCTGCGGCTCGGTGCGGGCCAGGCCGGCGAGCAGACGCCCCGCCATGGCCGATATGTCCACCGGTTCGCACGCGACCTCGCTCCGTGTCGTGCGCGAAAGGGTCAGAATGGCGTCGATCAGTTCGGCCATCTTGCGGCTGGCGCCAATGATTTCATCGATGAATTGCCTGGCCTCTTCCGCCAGGGTGGGGCCGTAATCCTCGACCAGCGCCTGCGAGAAGCCATCCATGGCCCTCAGCGGCGCGCGCAGGTCGTGCGACACCGCGTAGGCGAAGGCGTCCAGCTCCTGGTTGCTCAGTTCGAGCGCCGTCGCGGTCGCCGCCAGTTCCGAGTACAGGGTCAATGTGTGATTCAACAAGACGATAAGCACCACGACCGACGCCAGCAGGCCGGAGAGGCGTCCCAGGTAGAAGCCGACGTCGAAACGCCCGGCGTTAAGGACCGCCGAAAGCGCCACGTCGAATAGCCAGGCGAACATCACGACCATCATCCAGAGGTCGAGCACTGACCGTCTCCGACGGCGCCAGCTCCATGCCGCCGCGGCAAATATGAGCCCCCACACCGACCCCACCACGAAGATCATGACGCCCGTGTAGTGGCTGCCGCGCATGATCGACGGCAAGGCGCTGGCATTTTCGTTGGTCAAGAGGACCAGCCCCGCCGCCAGGGCGAGGACCAGCAGAACGCAGGCGAGAATGGCTTGCCACGGCGGCCGTTGCGTCGTCGCGCCGTCCAACCTGAAGTAGGCCATGACGGCGAGCGGAAATCCGGCGTGCCAGAACATATACAGCCACGCGGTGCTCTGGGGGCCGGCGCCGAGAAGCCCCGCCGGCGCGAAAAGGCCAGGAAAGGTCAGCATATGGGCGATGGCCATGACGCCGGTGAAAAGGTAGCCGCTGGCCAGGATCATCAGTGGGCGCGAACGCAGAATCGACGCATTGCCAAAGAGCAGCACGGCCGTGATGAGATCGCTGACGACCAGAATGGACTGGTAGATGGCGACGAATACCGGAAACGGTGTCAGCGGAACCTTGGCGAATGGAACGGACAACAGGAAGATCGCGCAGGATGCGACAACCACGGTGACGGCAAGCCGCCGCTCCGCCGCCGTGGGCGGCAAGGTGGAAATGAACAGCTGATGCCCGGAGGTATCCGGGGACAATTCTATCCCACCAGCAGGTTGCGAACGCTGATCCATGACGACCGACCGTTCCGTTCCATGGCCCTTACTCATCTGCTCCCAGGTCGGAGCCGGAACGGTGGCATCCCGGCCGGTCCGGAAAAGGCCTGACGCGCCAGCCGCCTTCAGGCTCGTCGTCGCGTCGGCGCCCCGATTGTCATCATAGTAACCGGGGCAACCTGCGCGCAAAAGTCATTTTGCGTGTCATTTCATCACCGCATGCGTGCCGCCGGGGACGCATCCATGTGGGTTTGGCCGCAATGTGGCGAGATGGGAGGCCAGGGGGGCGCCGGAAATGGAGGCATCGAGGGCCGATGACTGCATGCAGATATGGTTGTCAGCTAAAAAAACTTCGATAGTCTCAACAACTGTTCGGGCTTGGGCCAGTGTATCGGGTGTCGAAAACCAAGACGATGACAGCACTGGCCGGCCTGTTCCGGCGGCATGGACTGCCGTCTTGGCCCGAAACATCACGGCCGGTGTTTTGCTCGAGAACAAACCGGAAGGGGGAGAACCCTGGCTTGGACCACCTTTGAATAGGCGCGGGAGACGGCCTGAATGCTGACTGTATTGACTCTTCCTTTGTGGGCGCAGGCCCTGGTTACCATTGGCGGCGCCTTGCTGGTGGCGCTGAGCTTGCGGTGGTTGATCTATTGCTTGCCCCCGGGACCGATGCTCGACCGCGCCCGCGATGTGGCCAATCTCATGCGCCAGCCCACCACCACCTTCGTCGCCCTGACCCTGGCCTTGAGCGGGGTTGAGGTCATCAGCGAGCTTCATCGGGCCGGCGCCGATGCCGGGCGGGAGGCCGGCGTGCTGGAGCGGCTTCATCGCGACTCGGTCGCCTATGGCGGGATCGGCTCGGCCGAGTTCGGCGAGACCCTGGTGAATTATGTGCAGAGTGTCGTCGATGTGGAGTGGCATTCCATGCGCGGGATGGAGGAAAACCGTGCGACCAAGGCGCTGTTCGACCAGCTTCTGGTCATTTCCCATCAGATGCGCGCCGCAGATACCCGTGAACAGATGTGGCTGACCGACATGGTCAGCCAACTCAACGTCGCCGCCGATCTCCGCCGGGCCAGAATCTCCCACGCCCAGGAGAGCATGCCCCTGATCTTCTACGTGGTCAGCATCAGCAGTTGCATGGTCGTGCTCGGCTTTGCCTCGCTGGCACCCCAGGGCTGGGGCGGCGGGATCATTATCGGCAGCTATGCCGTCGTCGTCGGCCTGGCTCTGTTGCTGGTGGTCAGCCTCGACCTGCCGTTCAGCGGCACCCAGGGCGTCAAGCCCGATGAGTTCAAGGCCATTTTGGAAAACATCCACCTGCGGATCGCTTCCAGGAATGTTTAGAGGCATAACATTTGTGCATGGCAGCATTTCCGCATGGTGGGAATGTGATCTTCGGGAACCACCTTCATCGCAAAACCGGGCAAAACTGGCGATGCGCGGGATGCTGCTGCTGAGGAGATCGGCAATGCCGAAGTTTCTTGTTTCCATTACCCGGGACGTGGCCAGGCCGGACATTCTCGAGGTCACCGCCGACAGCCCGGATGAAGCCCGCTGGGTTGCGCTTTCCAGCTGCGACGCCTGGATGGGCGTCGACATGGGCGTCGTCACCGTGACGCCCGTCGCCACCCCGGCCGATGACAAGCTGTCGGCGCTCAGGAGCGCCGCGTAATCCTTGCCCCTTTGGCGGATGCCCAGCCGTATCCGCCGAAGAAAGCATTGCTGAAGAGATTCCAAGGTGACGCACGTGTCACATTGCCGGTTCTCAGCCCACACTCCAAATGGTAGCTTCCGCGTGGAAATTCCAACTTCATGCGTTGCGCGTATCCATTGGCGGAATTGGGCGGGAAGCTATCGATGACAAAGAATTTTACCGTTCTGGCCTGTGTTGCCGTGGCCCTTGTCCTTTCCGCCTGCAAGGCCGATCAGGCGGCCATGGCGCCGTCATCCACCGTTCCCGTGGTGGCGCAACCCATGGCCCCGTTCGATGCGCGGACGATCGCCGCCACGGTGAACCCCGAGGAAATCACCCTCTATGACGGCGACGACAAGAAGGCGATGCGCTATCTGATACCGCAACTGCGCACTGCCGCCCGGGCTCTCGGCTTCGGCGGCGTGGCCCAATACGCGGTCCTGCGGGGGGCGCGGGCCAACCTGCGCCTGGAAAACCGGCAGCCCCGGTTCCTGTTCGCGGTCCCCAGCAACGCCCAGCCTGAAAGCTACATCACCGTGGCCAATTTTGCCGTCCGCGACAACGGTACCCGCGAGGTCATCGTGGGCGGCGGGTTCATGAGCTATTCCACCGGTATCCACCAGGACCGGATCGTCCCCACCACCATCGAAAAGGTTGCCGACCAGTCGAAGGCGCCCAAGGGCTTCGTCCTGTACGTGGCGACCGTCACCTCCCCGCTGCCCAGCGGAGAGTACTCGGTGGTTTTCTATACCAGCCAGGTGCGTTCGATCGGCTTCTTCTCGCATGCCCTGGACAGCTATTTCGATTTCGGTGTGGGCTGAGACCGGGAAGGCCGGGCAGGAGGGCTTCCTACCGGGACGGCTTGAAGCGGGACGGGACGAGCCGGCGCATGCCGCCGCCCGCCACGGTCCGGAAGCCCGGGCTGTGGAGGCAAATTCCCCCCAGCAGCCCGACAAAGCTTCCCAGGCAGGTATCGATGAACCGCGCCTGGATCAGGGCGGTCGGCGAGCCGTGCCCCAGGATTGCGGCGTCGGCGAGCAGGATGGTCAGGGGCGTGATGAAGACCACCGCGAAGGCGTAATGCCGGACCACCACCGTCTCGATGATGAAGGTGAGGAGGATCATGGTGACCGAGATGCTCCACATGTCCAGCGGCAGCGATAAGATCCCCCAGGCTACCGCCAGGCCGATTCCGGTGCCCAGGATGCGGTGCAATTGCCGGCTCCACACCGCGCGCAGCGAGGCCCCCTGGACCACCGCCAGACAACTGACCGGCACCCAGTAGGCCTTTTCCATCTGCAGCACCTGGGCCAGGGCCAGGGACACGCCGACGCAGGCGCCGATCACCACGGAATCGAAGACCACGAAGTCGAAGGTCGGTTCGGGCAGCGGCTGGACCGGCTGGGGCGGGCGCAGGCGCAGGGTGTAAACGCTGTAGAAAAAGGCGATCAGGGTGGCCAGCAGGGTTCCCATGCTCATCAGACCGACCATCAGGGGAACCTGCATGAGGTCCACGGGGGAATAGGCCCCGATGGAGGCCGCCATGATGAAGAACAGGCTGCCCGGCACGCCGACGCGGTAGAAGCGGCACAGCATGGTGGTCAGGATCGCGATGAAGATAAGCACGGGCATCATCAGCACCGGGACGAGGTGGCTCATGACGCCCAGGGCGTAGCAGGCGGTCAGGGCGAAGGCCGAGGCCATCAGCGACACCATGCGGTGATAAAGCGGCGTCGGCGGCAGATACAGGAAGACCAGCCCGCCCAAAGACGACACCAGCCCGTAATCCAGGCGGCCGAAATAGGCTCCCACCAGCAGGGGCAGGCCCGACGCCAGGGATGCGGCGAAAGGCATCTGCCACAGGCGGTCGCTGGGATGGATGGTCGTGAGGTGGCGGAACTCCTCCCTGAGGAACCCCACCAGATCGCTCCATGTGCGCATTGCCGACGCCGTCCTGTCCTCGCGCCTTCTACTTCCACTATCGCACGCTTGCGGCGGCCAAGTCGAACGGGTCACGCCCCGGGAGGATAGCGCATCCTGTTCGGCGGAAGCCTCTCCGATTGACGGGGGCCTGGGATGCGATAATGGCTGGCGAAGCTCGGTGGACCCGGCTTCACCCCGCGGGACGGCTCGGCCGCCTCGCGATGCTACAATACCGTCTTCAACTCGCCGAGGAAGTCTCCCACCACGGTGTTGAGCTGTTCCGACTGGCGGGACAACTGGTGGGCGGCGGTCAGCACGTCGCCGGCGGCCTGGCCGGTCTGGTCGGCTCCTTCCGAGAGCTTGTGGACGTTGCCGCTGACCTGGTTGGCCCCGGCCGAGGCGCGCTCCACGTTGCGGGCGATCTCGCGGGTGGCGGCGCTTTGCTGCTCCACCGAGGCGGCGATGGCGGTGGTGTAGCGGTTGATGTCGGTGATGGTGCCGGCGATGGAGCGGATGGCTCCGGCGGTGCCGGTGGCCGCCGACTGGACGGCGGCGATCTGTCCGGCGATCTCGCTGGTGGCCTTGGCGGTCTGGGTCGCCAGGGTCTTGACCTCGTTGGCGACCACCGCGAAGCCCTTGCCCGCCTCGCCGGCCCGCGCCGCCTCGATGGTGGCGTTGAGCGCCAGCAGATTGGTCTGGGACGCGATGTCGTTGATCAGGTTCACCACTTCGCCGATCTTGCTGGAGGATTCGGCCAGGCTTTCAACCATGACGTTGGTCCGGGCGGCCTGATCCATGGCGGCGTTGGCGATGGCGGTGGATTGATCCACCTGCCGGCTGATCTCGTTGATGGCGGCCGACAATTCCTCGGCGGCGGCGGCCACCGTCTCCACATTGGTCGAGGCCTCCTCGGCGGCGGCGGCGACGGTGGTGGCGGTGCCGCTGGTGTCGGCGGCGGTCTGCTCCATACCCTGGGCGGTGGCCTGCAGTTCCGTGGCGGCGGCGGCGGTCAGCCGCACCACCGAACCGACCGTATCTTCGAAACGACGGGTGACGGTGGCGAAATCGCCGACCTTGCGTTCGATGGCGCCGGTGGCGGCGTTGATGGCGCGGGCGCCATGCAGGAAATGGCCCATCATGCCGCGCTCGACGATCCGGCGGTGGTACTGTCCCTGGGCCACGTGCTCCATGGAGGCCGACGCCTCGCGCACGAAGCTGTCGGAGCGGTCGATCAGTTCGTTGATCGAATGCAGCAATTCGCCGACCCGCCCTCCTTCGTGGATTCCCACCAGCCGGGCCTCGAAATCGCCCCGCGCCACCGCCTGCACGGTCCTCACCGCGCTGTCGATGACCCGCCGCAGCCGCGAGATGCAGACCATGGCCGCCAGCGCGGCCGCCAGCCCGGCCACGGCGATTCCCACGCTCAGGGGGGAGGCGCGGCCGGTCATGGCTTCGGCCGCCGGGATCAGGACGAACAGGGCCGCCGAGGCGATGACCGCCAGCCGGGCCCTATAGAGAGAAGATGAACTGGTCATAGCGGACGCCCTTCTCCTCGAGGTATTTCCGCAGCAATTCGCCGGAGGCCTGCAGCCCTTCCTTGGGTCCGGCCGCCTGCTGCTCGCAATCGGTCAGGCGGCGGTAGAGGGGGATGATGATGCCTTCCAGCGGCGCGCGGTCCGGGACCCGGCGGTTGGAATGGTAGCCGACGATCGCGTGGTTGGCGTCGAAGCTGGGCGTCACGTGGGCCAGGACCCAGTAATGGTGCCCCTGCTTGGTGCGGTTGACCACGTAGGCGAAGATCTCCCGCCCGGCCTGCAGCGTCTCCCACAGCATCTTGAACACGCATCGCGGCATTTGCGGGTGGCGGATCAGGTTGTGAGGCTGGCCGATCACCTCCGCCTCGTCATAGCCGCTCACCGTGAGGAAGGTGCGGTTGGCGTAGGTGATGACGCCCTTGAGATTGGTCTTGCTGACAATGACGTCGTTCTCGCCGAAGAACGTCTCGATGCCGCTAAGGCGATCGTCGTGCCGCATGGGATGCCCTCCCTTGAATAAGCACAGACGAATTATGCATTTTCCTTGCCTATTGTGGGATGCGCTTTGGTATTGCCCGGACTTCCCAGCCTTTCGGTTGAATTAGGGTGCAGACCCGACCGCGGGCCATGTTGCGAAAGATGACGGAGATTGCCGCAAGGTGAGAAGGTATATTGCGTGTGTCGCGCAGCGCGGCGCTATATGTGGTTATCTTGGGCGGCAAGACCTGGCACAACCGAAGATTAGGTATTAATCCCATACTGAAGTCGGGCCGTGTGACGGCGGTCCTCTGCCGGGGAGGGGTCGCCGATCGGAAGTCCCGGCCTGGGCTGGCTGTTGGCCTTGCTGGCTGCCGCGCCGGACGGAGGGCTGATTCGGGAGCGCGCCGGTGTAAGGCTGATGCATTATGCGGCGTCTTCACAGGAGACGTGGCCTCGGGTCATCGGCTATATTCGGGGTCCGGGTGGAAACGCGACTGAAGCCTGGGCGGCTCGGGCGTGTTGAGCGCCACCCGTAAATTTCCCGGTAGCTTACTGATATTGAATGAATTATCCGCCATGGGTGGTACGGATTCGACGTCCGGATGCTCTCGTTTAAGTGGAGAATTTGTTTTGAAAATCTATTGTAAGGACACAGTTTCCACCGGGATGCACATCGATCTCGGCCGGGTCGCCCATACGGTCACCAAGGCGCTCGACTACGTGGGGATCGACGACCAGAGCCACGGCCGCCGCGTCGGCCTGATGACCCATCGCGTCGCCCATGAACTGGGATGGGACCGCGAGACGCGGCACTTTTCCCTGATCGCCGGGATGATCCACGATTGCGGGGTATCCTCGACCGCCGCCCACCAGAAGCTGGTCGACGAGATCGAATGGAAGGGAGCGGGGGAGCACTGCCTGCGCGGCGGCGATTTCCTCGAGGGCTTTCCGCCCTTCGCCCAATATGCCGGGGCGGTCCGCTTTCACCATACGCGATGGAACGAACTGCCGGACTGGCTGGACGACGGCACCAGACGCGTCGCCAACCTGATTTTCCTGACCGACCGCCTGGACGTGGTGCGTTCCGCCTACCTCTCGACCCACCACCCCTACGAGGTGCTGCGCCACCGCGACCAGATCGTCGCGAAACTGGCCCCCCTGTCGGGAACCCTGTTCGCTCCCGAACTGTTCGAGGCGCTGAACCAGGCCATCCTCAGGGACAGCTTCTGGCTCGAGACCGAGGACGAATTCCTCGATGCGGCCATCTTCGAGACGCTGTCCTTCTGGGATCATTCCATGACCCTGGGGTTCGACGACCTTTTGGCCCTGGGCGAGATGATTTCCCAGATCGTCGACGCCAAGAGCCCGTTCACCCACGACCACAGCCTGCGGGTCGCCGATCTGACCTATGCCGTGACCAACATGCTGGGATTCACGCCGCAACGCCGGCAGATGCTGCGGCTGGCCGCCCTGCTGCACGACATCGGCAAGCTGCGCACGCCGGACGAAATCCTGGAAAAGCCGGGCGCCCTGACCGAGACCGAGCGGGACATCATGTTGCGCCATCCCATGGACAGCAAGATGGTCCTGTCGGCGCTGTTTCCCGGAACGCCCATCGACCGCTGGGCCTCGAACCACCACGAGAAGCTCAACGGCACGGGCTATCCGTTCGGCTGGAGCGGCGATCAGATCGACGAGGAAACGCGGGTGCTGACCATCTGCGACATCTTCCAGGCCCTGTGCCAGAAGCGTCCCTATCGCGGCCGGCTGCGCGCCGACGAGGTGGTGGCGATCATGCGGAACATGGTCGAGGCCGGGGAAATCGATCCCACCATCTTCCGCATCGTCGCCGCCAACCAGGACGAACTCTACAAGACGGCGACCCGCGAGGGGCGATAGCCCGTCCGGCGGCAATCCGTCTCCGGGCGCATGGGCGGAGAACCGGCGAAAGGATGGTTCAGAACAGGTAGTTCATCACGCTGCCGGGCTTCACCGAGCCGGGCGAGGTGATGCGGATGTTCTGCTCGTAGGTACCGACGCCGCGCAGGACGTCGTTGAGGAAAATCCGCGACGAGGTCGGATCGCTGCCGTCCTCGGATGTGTCGGTGCCGTATTCGAAGATGCGCAACGAGGTCTGCGGCGCGAAACCGCCCCGTTCGTCGCGCTGGCGGCGGCCGCCGCCATCCGGGTTGATCCCGTTTTCCTGCTGGAACCGGAGGATGGATTCCTCGTTGAGGCCCATGTGCTGGGCGTAATCGAGGCGCTCCACATCGGGGCGGGTCGACGAGGCTACATTGCGCCCGCCAGTGCCGACGCGAGCCGTCGCCGCCGCCACACTGGACGCCGCCGCCGCCGATCCGACCTGTTTGGTGCTCAATGCCATGATCAGAGCCTAGATACACAAAACCTAGATTAATCCAACGTTAAGCATACCCCCCTGGTGGTCCGAAGGGAAGGGCTAACATAACCCGCAAAGAGAGTCGCCGCCGGCCCTCGGGTGAATCGCGTATGGAAGAAGGGCGGCGGGACGACGGCAACCTGGATTATTCCCCAAGGACAGGTTGGGGAGAACAATTGGCGAATACCTTGGCTGTATTTCAGAAGCCTTTGGCGTCGAGCCAGGACAACGTCCGTTCCGCCGTCGGCTGCCACCAGCAATCGTCGAGCATCAGCCCGTGGGGCGCGCCGGTCAGCATGGACAGGTCCGCGCCGAAATAGGTGGCGGTCTCCATCAGGGCGGCGGTGGGGACCAGCACGTCGCGGTCGCCGCCCAGCACCAGGACGTCGGGCCGCCGCCGTCCCAGGGGCAGGCGGGGACGTTCGGGGTTGAGCAGTTCGACGCAGATGCGGTGGGATTCCTTTTGCAGCCGGGGCAGCAGATGGGCCAGGGTGTCGGCCGGCGTGGCATCGGAGAAGAAGGCGCGGCGGATGACCTCGCCCTTCACCACCGACGGTCCCAGGGCCTGCAGCAGCCCGAACTGCAGGCAGACGTCGGGAGAGAACAGCGACAGGTGCAGGGCCGACGACATCAGGCCCGACGGCGGCACGCTGGCCATCAGCACGGCGGCGCGGACGCGCTCGTCGCCGGCCAGGCAATGCTGAACCAGCAGGCCGCCCATGGAATGGCCGACCAGGATCACTTCGCCGCCCACGTGATCCATGGCGGAATGGATGTCGGTGACGTAATCGGCCAGGGAGGCGTAGTTGAAGCCGCCCTCGCTCTCCCCGTGGCCGCGCAGCGACACCGCATGGGTCGACCAGCCTTGGCGGGCGAAGAACGGCATGAAACGCTCGGCCCATACCCAGGCGCCGCAATAGGAGCCGTGGACGAACAGCAGCGACGGCCGCCCGGTGGCGGGGCCTTCAGGCGGGTGGCAGTTCAGGAGTTCCAGTTTCACGTGAGGCCGATCGATTTTCTCAGCCGGGCGAGGAGGCCCGGCTTGGGGGCGGGCTTCTTCTTCGGGGCCGGCCTGCGGACGGCGGCACCGGCCGGCTTGGCCTTGGGGGCGGGCCGGCAATGGGGATTGGTGTAAGAAAAGAACAGGCGGAACTCGCCATCGGCGGCCACCTTGTAATAGGCCACCTTCTTGATGGCGGGGTCCAGCCGGCAGCGCCGCTTGGCATCGGCCTCGGCGGTCTCGCGATCGTCGATGTCGGAATAGTCCAGCTTGCCTTGCTTGAGCTCCTGGCCGTCGCGGCAGGAATAGATTTCCGTGCTCATGCTCCCTTCCTCTGCCCGGCCGGATCATAGCGGTACGGGCCTCGAAATCGCAACTGTCTCCAATATGCAAATACCGCAGGTGCCCAGTTAACCGGATATTCGGAAATGCCGGCTATGCTATATATTGTGAAGGCCCGCGTATTCTGGGCCAAAAGGATGAAGCGACATGGCCGACAGCGACGACGCGATCAACGCAGCCCTGGGTCTGGGAGAGAACCGCGAGGCGGTCTACGACGTCTCGGTGGAGCTGTCGGCGGTGTTGGGCACCGCCAACCTGCCCATCGCCCAGCTCCTGAAGCTGGGCCGCGGCGCCGTGGTGGAACTGGACCGCAAGGTCAACGACCCCGTCGATCTCTACGTCAACCGCAAGAAGGTCTGCCGCGCCGAGGTGGTGGTGGTCGAGGACCATCTGGCGGTGACCATCACCGAGGTGCTGAAGCGCGCCGCCGATTGACGGCCCCCTGCCGATTGACGCAGCCCGCCTCCCTGGTAGTCTGGGCCCCGCGAACGCCAAAAGCAGGGGCCCATTCATGAAGTTCTTCATCGATACCGCCGAAGTCGCGGAAATCCGCGAGCTTGCCGCCACCGGTCTGGTGGACGGCGTCACCACCAATCCGTCGCTGATCGCCAAGTCGGGCCGCAAGATTCTCGACGTGGTCGCCGAGATTTGCGACATCGTGCCCGGCCCCATCTCGGCCGAGGTGGCCGCCACCGATTTCGAAACCATGCTGGCCGAGGGCCGCAAGCTGGCGGCGCTGCGTTCCAACGTGGCGGTGAAGGTGCCGCTGACCCCGGCCGGGCTCAAGACCTGCAAGGTGCTGGCCGATGACGGCGTCAGGGTCAACGTCACCCTGTGCTTCTCGGCCAATCAGGCCATCCTGGCCGCCAAGGCCGGCGCCGCCTTCATCTCGCCCTTCGTCGGGCGCCTGGACGACATCGGCCAGGACGGCATGGAGCTGATCGCCGATATCGTCGAAATCTACCGCGAATACCCGGCGTTCCGCACCGAGGTGCTGGCCGCCTCCATCCGCCACCCCATGCATGTGACCGAGGCGGCGCGGCTGGGCGCCCACGTGGTCACCATGCCCCCCGCCGTGCTGCGCCAGATGTACCAGCATCCGCTGACCGACAAGGGGCTGGCCGCCTTCATGGCCGACTGGGCGAAGACCGGCCAGTCGATTCTCTGAGGATTTCCCGCACGCAAGCGTGATCAAGGAACGATCCCATCCGGGTCACCTTGGCCGCGCCCCAGCGCACCGCCAGCGGCAGCGCCTGGGCCATGTCCAGCCCCAGGGCCAGGGCATGGGCCAGGCCGGCGGCGAAGGCGTCGCCGGCCCCGGTGGTATCGACCACCTTCACGTCGGGCGCGGTGGCCCGCAGCCGCTGTCCCTCGACGCCGAATGCCTCGGCCCCTTCCGCCCCATGGGTGATCACCACCCAGCGCAGGACGTCTCCCGCCAGTTTGCAGCCCTCGGCCAGGGGGGCGGCCAGGATGCGGGAGTCCAGATCCCCGTGCGAGCCAACCAGCACCTGGACCGGCAGGTGGCCGTCCCCCAACGGGTGGATCTGGGCGACGATGGGGCACAGCGCCGCCTTTTCCCGCAACAGCCCGGCCAGGTTCTGGCCGTTGGAGCGCACATAGACGCAATCGGCATCCAGGTCGAGCAGACGCCGGGGCGGACGGCTTTCCCGCGCCCGGGTCAGGTTGACGATGGTGCGCTCGCCCTCGGGGTCGAGCAGCACCAGCGAATGGGTGCTGGGGCCGGAGATGCGGGTCACCGGGCCGATATCCACGCCGTGGCGGGACAGCTCGGCCAGCATCTCGTCGGCCAGGGGATCGGTCCCCACCGCCGCCACCAGGGAGACCTCGTGGCCGGCATGGGCCAGCGCGATGGCGGTATTGGCGCCGCCGCCGCCCAGCCGGGCGACGGGCGGCGTTCCCTGCAGGTGGGCACCCTCCCGCAGGCGGTGATCCAGATGGATGACGTCGTCGCGGGCGACACTGCCCAGGACCACGATTCGTGCCATCACGGCCTCCTTTAATCTACTCCCAGGATAGCCCCAAAGGCCGGGCGATGCCATGATGACCATCATGACCGCATCCCATTCCAGCCGCGCTTTCCGCTCCTGGGGCCGCGCCCTGCGCCATCCGGGCTATCGTCTGTTCTTCTGCGGCCAGGCGGTATCGCTGATGGGGTCGTGGATGCAGATGGTGGCGCAAAGCTGGCTGGTCTACCGCCTGACCGGCTCGGCCGAGATGCTGGGGCTGGTGGCGTTCGTCGGGCAGATTCCGGTGTTCGTCTTCGGATTGCTGGGGGGCGCGGTGGCGGAAAGCCTGCCGCGCCGCCGGCTGATCCTGATGACCCAGGGGGCCTTCCTGATCCAGGCGGCGGCGCTGGCGGCGCTGACCCTGGCCGGATGGGTCGAGGTGTGGCACGTCCTGGTGCTGGCGGTGCTGTTCGGCGTGGTCAACGCCATGGACATTCCCGCCCGCCAGGCCTTCACCGTCGATCTGGTGGGCAAGGAGGATCTGGGCAATGCCGTGGCGCTGGACGCCTCCATCTTCAACGGGGCGCGGCTGGTGGCGCCGGCCTTGGCCGGAGCCCTGGTGGCGGCGGTGGGCGAGGGCTGGTGCTTCGCCATCAACGCCGCCAGCTTCCTGGCGGTGCTGGCCGCCCTGGTCCTGATGCCCGAGCCGGGCGGCGGTCCCGCCATCCCGACGGGCGAGAGCATGCTGGTCCGGGTAAGGGCCGGCCTCGCCTTCGTGGCCGGACACCGGCCCATCCTGGCGCTGATGGGCATGCTGGGCCTGTCGGGTCTGATGGGCATGTCGTTTTCCGTGCTGATGCCGGTCTTCGCCGACCAGGTGCTGGCCGGCGGGCCGGAAATGCTGGGTTTGCTGATGAGCGGGGCGGGAGCGGGCGCCCTGCTGGCTTCGCTGGCGGTGGCCGGACCGGCGGGAGGCGCCTCGCGCCGCCGGGTGGCCTGGGGCCTGTGCGGATTCGGCGCCGCCCTGGTGGCCTTCGCCCTGTCGTCGGCGCCGTTCCTGTCGGTGGCATTGCTGGCCCTGGCCGGCATGGGGCTGGTGGCCCACAACACCGCGTCGCAGACCCTGGTCCAGACCCTGGTGCCCGATGCCTTCCGGGCGCGGACCATGGCGCTCTACACCATGACCTTCATGGCGGCGACCCCCCTGGGCTCGCTGCTGGCGGGCTTCGCGTCCGAGCGGATCGGCCCCCAGCCCACCGTGGCGCTGGGCGGAACCGCCTGCATCCTCGGCGCCCTGGCCTATCGCCGCTGGGCGCCCTGATCGGCGAAGACCAGGGAAAAGACCGCGCCGCCGCCGGGGCGGTCGCTCACCTCGACCCGTCCGCCATGGGCCTCCATGATCTCGCGGACAATGGACAGGCCCAGGCCCGATCCGCTTTTGCGGCGCTCGGCCCGCCAGAAGCGCTGGAAGATGCGTTCGCGCAATTCGGCGGGAACGCCGGGGCCGCGATCCTTGACCCGCAGGGTGGCGGGGCTTTCCACCCGGACGGTGACGGTGGTGTCGGGCGGCGTGTGGGTCAGGGCGTTTTCCACCAGATTGCGCAAGGCGTTGAACACCGCCTCGGCATTGGCGGTCACCGGGCACTGGCCGGGCGCCGCGATGACCTCGATCATCCGGTGCTGCCTCAGCGCCATGGGGGCCAGGAAGGTACACACATCCACGGCGATGGCGTTGAGGTCGGCCTGCTCGTCCATGGCCACGGTCAGCGCCTCGGCGCGGGCCACGGCCAGCAACTGGCTGACCAGCCGGGTCATGGAATCCACGTCGCGCACCAGGGAATCGCGGGTCTCGGGATCGGGCAGGGTCTCGATATGGGCGCGCAGCACCGCCAGGGGGGTGCGCAGCTCGTGGGCGGCGTCGGCGGTGAATTCCCGCTGGATGCGGAAACCGGCCTCGATGCGGTCGAGCGCGCTGTTGATGGCCTGGACCAGCGGCATGATCTCGCGCGGGACCTCGGCTTCCGGCAGGCGGATGTCGGTGCTGGCCGGGCCGATGGCCGCCGCCTGTTCCGACAGGCGCCGCAGCGGCAGCAGCGAATTGCGGATGGTCACCAGGCTGACCAGCAGCATGGCGAACAGGAAGGGAGCCCCCAGCCAGCCACCCTCCCGGGCGAAGCGCTCCACCAGCGAGCGGGTCATGGCATCGAAGTCGCTGCTGCTTTCCTCCACCTGGATGACCAGTTCTCCCGCCGGGAGGCCGAGGAGGAGGGCGGCGCCGACCATCAGCACCGGGCCGGGGCCGTCGGGATTGTGGCGGTACAGGCGGGGGCCGTCCCCCATCTCGGGGACAGGCCCCACCGTCTCGCCGCCCTGGACCAGGATGGCGCCGCTTGCCCGGTCACGCACCGCGAAGCGCAGCCCTCCCTCGGACTCGGCGTAGGAGGCCAATTGCACCGCCGGCAGGTCGACGGCGATCTTGCCGTCGGGCAGCATCACCACCTGATTGCGGATGGAGACCGCCTGCTCGATCAGATAGGTGTCGCGCATGATCTCGGTGACCGACTGGTACTTCCACCACAGCCAGGAATAGGCTAGCACGACGGCGATCAGGGTGGTCAGCGACAGCCGGACGACGATGCGCCACAGGATGGCCGGCGGCTGGCGGATCAAAGGGCGCCGTCCGCCAGCATGTAGCCGATGCCGCGCAGGGTATGGACGGTGACCCGCGCGCCGGTCTGCTGCAGGCGCTTGCGCAGGCGCGACACCAGCACCTCCACCGAATTGGGGGTGACGTCGTCGTCGAAGCCGTACAGACCCTCTTCCAGCGAACGCTTGGACACCACCTTGCCCGACCGGCGCAGCAGGTGTTCCAGCATTTCCATCTCGCGCCGGGGCATGGGCTCCAGCTTGCCGTCCACCCGCACCTCGCGCCCGGCGGTGTCGAAGGTCAGGTTGCCCAGGCTCAGCTCCACCGAAAGCGCCGCTCCCGGACGCCGCAGGATGGCGCGCAGCCGCGCGATCAGCTCCTCCATGGCGAAGGGCTTCAGCAGGTAGTCGTCGGCTCCGGCGTTCAGCCCCGAGACCCGGTCGCTGACCCCGTCGCGGGCGGTCAGCACCATCATGGGGCAGGGGGCGGCCTTGGCCCGCTGGCTCCGGATGATCTCCAGGCCGTCGCCGTCGGGCAGCCCAAGGTCAAGGATCGCCGCCTGGTATATGGCGGAATCGAAGGCGGCCACCGCGTCGGCCACGGTGCCGAACACGTCGGGCACGAACCCGGCGTTCTTCAGCCCGGTGGAGATGAACTCGGCCAGGCGGTCATTGTCTTCCACCAGCAGAATGCGCATGGACCCCGCCTATTTCAGGACGTAATAGATGTCCGAGCCGTCGTCACCCCTGATCCATATCTGGACCAGGGTCTGGTTCGCATCGTACCACAATTCCCGGCGCAGCCCGTCGTCCCAGAGCCAGCGCGTGGCGCGGGTCGGCTTGCCTCGCACCGCGATGGTGTCCTCGCCCAGCAGTTGGACCTTCAGCGGCGTCGGATTGCCGTCGCCGGGGTCGAGCATCATGGTGAGGTGGGGCGAGGGGGGATACCACAGGGAGCCGGGAATCATCTCCGGGTGGCTGGTGGCCGGCTTGCCGTCCACCGACACCCGCATCCTGCCTTCCGTCACCTCGGCCTTGACCGCGTGGCGTTCGCCATCGTCGTTGGTGACGTAATCCAGCGACTTGAGCCGGCCGTTCTCCCAGACCTCGACGCCCTGCTGCTCGTAGACGAAGAAGGGGATCAGCAGGATGCTGACCCGGATATCGGCCTCCACACGGACCTCGAAGCCGCCCTTGCGCGGCCGGAAGGCGTAGGTGTGGTAACCGATGGGCCCACCGTTGCGGGTGACGGCGAAGGACAGGGTCTGCTCGGTCTGGGATGCCAGGAAGGCGGGCGTGGCCGCCGCGGCCTTGGCGGAAACAAGCAGGACCAGGGCGGCGATGAGTGGACGGAGGGTCCTCATGCGCGGCGGGTACCTCTTACTGCTGCGGACCGTCGCCGCCGCCCCGGGACGAAGCCGAAGGGTCTTTCAGGCAAACGGCAGCCGCTTCAGGCTGAAAGATCCCTCGGTCCAGCCTCGGGGATGACAAATGCAGGCTCCTCATGCGACCGGCGGCCCCCGGCGAACCGGGGGCCGCACACGTCGAATCAGGACATCAGGCGGTTCCACCAGCCCTTGCGCGGCGGCTTGGCCGGCGCCGGGGCCTCGGTCTCGGCCACCGGCTGAGCCACGACCTCGGCCACCACCGGGGCGACCGGCTCGGGCTGGGGCGCGGGGGCCGGTTCCTCGACCACGGCCACCGGCTCGGCGGCCGCGGCCGCGGCGGCCGGCTCCTTGGCGACCACGGGTTCCGGGGCGACCACGGGTTCCGGCTGGGCTTCGGCCTCGGCCTTCTTCTTGGCCGGCGCACGCTTGCGCTTGGGCTTTTCCTCGGTAGCGGCGGCGGCCGGTTCCTCGGCGGCGACGGCCTTGGCCCGGCTCCGGGACCTGGCCTTGGGTGCCGCTTCGGCCTCGACCTCGACCTCGGCCTTCTTCTTGGCCGGGGCGCGCTTGCGCTTGGGCTTTTCCTCGGTAGCCGCCGGAGCGGCCTCCTCGGCGGGAGCGGCTTGCGCTTCCGGAGCGGCCTCGGCGGTCTCGGCCTCGCCCGTCGGTTCGGCGGTCACGGCGTCGGAGGATTCGGCGTCGGCGCCTTCGGAGCCTTCACCGGCCTCTCCCTCTCCCTCACCCTCGCCGTCGCGACGACGCCGGCGGCGGCCGCCACGGCGGCCACGGCGGCGCTTGCGCGGCTGGTCGTCGTCGCCACCCTCGGTCCGGGTGCCTTCACCTTCGCCCTCACCCTCGGCTTCGTCGTCAGCGGACTCGGACTCGCCCTGGGCCTCGGCGTTGGGCTGCTCCTCGTCGGCGGCGGCTTCGCCGTCCTGCTCGGGACGGTCGTCGCCGGGCTTCCGGCGGCGGCGGCGGCGGCGGCGGCGCTTGCGGCCCTCGCTGTCCTCGCCGCGGTCCTCCTCGCCCCGGTCCTCCCTGGCGCGCTCGTCCTTGTTGCGGGCCGGACGCTCGGGCTGGGCTTCCTCCTCCTCGTCCTCCTCGTCCTCGGCCTCGACCTCTTCCGGCTCGGCCTCTTGCGGCGGCCGGTGGACGGCGTCATCCATGGAGATGGCGGCGCGCGGCGGCTCGTCGGGGCGGAACTCGGCCTTGACCTTGTCCATGCGGAAGGCGGGCGGGATCAGCGTGTCGTCGCCCGACAGCAGGACGTCGAACTCGTAGCGCTCCTCGATGGCGGCCAGCGCCGAGCGCTTCTGGTTGAGGATGTACAGCGCGATGGCGGTGGGCACGTACACGGTGATCTCGGACGAGCGGCGGCGGATGCCCTCCTCCTCGATGGCGCGCAGGATGTGCACGGCGGCCGATTCGACCGAACGCACCAGGCCGGTGCCGCCGCAATGGGGGCAGGGGCTGAAGGTGGTTTCCTGCAGGCTGGGGCGCAGGCGCTGGCGCGACAGCTCCAGCAGGCCGAAGGCGCTGATCTTGCCCACCTGGATGCGGGCGCGGTCGTTCTTCAGCGCTTCCTTGAGACGGCGTTCAACCGCATGGTTGTTGCGGTTCTCCTCCATGTCGATGAAGTCGATGACGATCAGGCCGGCCAGATCGCGCAGGCGCAACTGGCGGGCCACCTCGTCGGAGGCCTCCATGTTGGTCTTCAGCGCCGTCTCCTCGATATGGCGCTCCTTGGTGGCGCGGCCCGAGTTGACGTCGATGGCGACCAGCGCCTCGGTCTGGCTGATGACGATGTAGCCGCCCGACTTCAACTGGACCACCGGCGAATGCATGGCGTCCAGCTGGGCTTCCACCTGATAGCGGTGGAACATGGGCATCACCGGGTCCTTGTAGGGCTGGACCTTCTTGGCATGCGAGGGTGTCAGCATGCGCATGTAGTCCTTGGCGAGGCGATAGCCCTCGTCGCCGTCCACCAGCACCTCGTCGATGTCGCGCGAATAGAGGTCGCGGATCGAGCGCTTGATCAGGCTGGCCTCTTCATAGACCAGGGAGGGCGCGCTGGATTTCAAGGTCAGTTCGCGCACGCTGTCCCACATGCGCAGCAGGTATTCGTAGTCGCGCTTGATCTCGGTCTTGGAGCGCTCCGAGCCGGCGGTGCGGATGATCACCGCCATGCCGTCGGGAATGTCCATCTCGTTGGCGATGGACTTGAGGCGGCGGCGATCGGTGGCGCTGACGATCTTGCGCGACACCCCGCCGCCACGGGCGGTGTTGGGCATCAGCACGCAATAGCGGCCGGCCAGGGACAGATAGGTGGTGAGAGCCGCGCCCTTGTTGCCGCGCTCCTCCTTGACCACCTGCACCAGCATGATCTGCCGGCGCTTGATCACTTCCTGGATCTTGTAGTTGCGCAGCAGCCGCGCGCGGCGGCGCTCGTTCTCGGCGTCGTCGTCGCCGCCCACGGTTTCCACGTGACGCTTGCGCGGCGCCGGCTCGGCACCCTCGCCGTTGTCGCCGTTCTCGGTGTTGGGAGCGTCCTCGACGGTGGTGCCGTCGGTCTGCTCGGCGACGGCCTCGGCGGCCAGATGGCCCTCGCCGATGGCGTCGGCGTCGTCGCGGTCGTTGGTGGCCTCGCGCATCACCTCGGCGCGCTGGGCGGCCAGCAGCGCCTGACGGTCGGCCACCGGAATCTGGAAGTAGTCGGGGTGGATTTCGCTGAAGGCGAGGAAGCCGTGGCGGTTGCCCCCGTACTCGACGAAGGCAGCCTGAAGCGAGGGCTCGACCCTCACCACCTTGGCCAGATAAATGTTACCCTTCAGCTGCCGCTTGGTGGATGTCTCAACATCCAGTTCTTCCAGGCGGGTTCCATTGACCACCACGACCCGGGTCTCCTCCGGGTGGGTGGCATCGATCAACATACGCTTGACCATTAAGGCGATCTCTCCGTGGCGCCGCCCGCGACGCACTAGAGTGCGATGACAACAGATCAGTGCATCTCTGCGTTGACCTGTTGTCTGAATCGCTCTCTAACCCGTTGATTAGAGACGGATTCAGCTTTTCGGCCGAATCGCGAAGCGATTCGACCTCGAAGCATCCGGCTCCAAGCGCATGCGAGCAGCTGTCTGATCCAGCGAAGCCGGCGCGTAGGCACGCGCGACCAATCAGTTTGCCGCTGGAACCAGCGGCGCCTCGGAAAATGACCGCGCGTCCGGCACTGGACGCTGGCTTCATTCGGCGGAAACCTGATCGCGGGCGGATCCGCCCGGCTTCGAATTCTAGTTTGGCGTCGCGGTCCGAGCCATGGCGCATCCCCGGGTTCGCAGTCGTTGCGAACCATCGTGACGCCATCGTCCCATGAGGGACTGTCGGATATTGCGAGCTCATGGGCAGTCAAAATAGCCTTGCCGGGTCCATTCGACAACGATCTTGTTGCAACCGGCCCACACACCGGGTGGATTCGACGGAAGAGTCTGGCGAATCAATGTGTTTTGGGTTGAGCTTGAGTCTGCGTCTGCGTTATAGCTGTGAATGGGATTTACCAATCGGCCCGTGACCATGAGGCAGATGAGGACCAGACCGCGTTTCCTGTCGGCATTGATGGCCCTGGCGTTGCTGTGGGGAGTGGGCGGCGTGCCCCGCTCCCTGGCGGCGACGGCGTCGGGCGCGCGGCTGGGCATCCACGGCGAGGGCGTCACCCGTTTCGTCCTCGACCTGTCCGACCAGGTGGCCTTCAAGATCACTCCCATCGCCGATCCCTATCGCATCGCCATCGACCTGCCGGGAGCGGATTTCACCGGCCCGGCCGGTATCCCCAAGCCGTGGGGGGCGGTCAATTCCATGCATCTCGACGGCGGGCGCATCGTGCTGGACCTGCGCAAGCCCGCCCTGGTCAAGAGCGCCTTCATCATTCCGCCGCGCGACGGCATGAGCCACCGCCTGGTGGTGGACCTGGCGGAAACCACGCGGGAAGCCTTCCTGGCCGTCGCCGGCAGCAGCCCGGCCAGCGTCAAGGCGCCGGTGCTGAAGCCGCCGGCCGCCGCCAAGGTCGCCCCGCCGCCGGCGGCTCCCAAGCCGGCCCCCAAGCCGGTGGAGGAATTCCACCTGCCGGACGCCGCCGTTCCCACCGAGGCGGCGCGCCCGGCCGGCAATCCCCTGACCGCCAGCCGCATCGTGGTGACCAGCCCCAACGCTCCCGCCGACGTCCTGCCGCCCGAACCGGTGACCGCGGCGCCGGTGCCGACGGCGCCCGCCCCGGCCGCGCCGGTCAGTCTGGTGCCGCCGCCCATGCCGGTCGAGCGCCCGCAGGTGGCCGAGAGGTCCGGCCCTGCCGCCGACAAGTCGGCGCGCGGCGCCCAGGGCGCGCCCATGCTGTCGGCGCCCATGCCGCCGCCGCCCGAGCGTCCCGCCCAATCTCAGCCACAGGCCCAGCCCGCCGCCGCGCCCCAGCCCCAGTCGACTCCCCCGGCGCCGCAACCCGCGCCGCAGCAGGCCATACAGGTGCCGACGCCCTCCATGGAGAGCGTCACCAAGGCCAAGGACGGCGTGCCGGTGATCGTCATCGACCCCGGCCATGGCGGCGTCGACCCCGGCGCCACCGGCGTATCCGGCACCTATGAAAAGCACATCACCCTGGCCATGGCGCGCGAACTGAAGACCATGCTGGAGCGCAACGGGCGCTACCGCGTGCATCTCACCCGTGACCGCGACGTGTTCATCCGCCTGCGCGAGCGCATCGCCATCGCACGGGCCCAGGGCGCGGACCTGTTCATCTCGCTCCATGCCGACGCGGTGCAAAATCCGCAGATCAGGGGCCTGTCGGTCTATACCCTGTCGCGCAACGCCTCGGATTCCGAGGCGCAGGCCCTGGCGGAAAAGGAAAACAAGGCCGATCTGATCGCCGGTATCGACCTCACCCACGAATCCGCCGACGTGGCCAACATCCTGATCGACCTGGCCCAGCGCGAGACCATGAACCGCTCGGCCGGCTTCGCCACCGAGCTGGTGGACGAGGTGGGCCAAGAGATGGACCTGCTGGGCAACACCCACCGCTTCGCCGGCTTCGCCGTGCTGAAAGCGCCCGACGTGCCGGCGGTGCTGGTGGAGATGGGCTACCTCTCCAACGAGTCCGAGGAGAAGATGCTGCGCCAGCCGCAGTACCGCGCCCGTCTGGCCAAATCCGTCTCCAAGGCGGTGGAGCGCTTCTTTCCCCCCAATCTCAAGGCCAAGCGGCCGTAATCGGTGATCAGCCGCCCCGTCCTTCTGCTGCTCGCCGCGATCCTGGCGCTTCCCGTCCGGGCCGAGACCAGGCCGTCGGTGCCCTGCCTGACCTGCGCCCGGCCGGTTCCCGCCTGCTGGATGGTGATGTACCGCTGGACCGACTACAACCTGCGCTCGGGGCCGGGCAACCACATGCTGATCACCACCGGGCCGCCTCCCAGCACGCCGGAACTGGCCCAGGCGGCCGACGACATCCGGCGCGGCCTGCCCAAGGGCATGAGCGCCAAGGTGATCGGCACCAACCGCATCGACTGTCCCGAGCGCATCAAGGCGGAAGCGCGCAAGCTGTGAGCGGCGTCGTGCCCGGGCCCCATGCGCCGGATGGCGGCCGGATCGGTCCGGCGGAATTGCCACCCTCGGTCCCGCGAATGGTGGTGGACAGCCGCTTCTATCGCCTGCATCTTCCCGACACTTGACGCCGGGCGCCGCGAGGCGGTACCACCGGGCCTGTTTGCGAGGCACCGCACCCCATGTTCCGCTTCCTGCTTGGACTGTTCAGCCTGTTCATCCTGCTGGCCATCGTTGGCGCGGCCGGGACGCTGTTCGTCTTCTGGCATTACGGCCGGGGGCTGCCCGACTACCACCAACTGGCCCATTACGAGCCGCCGATCACCACCCGCGTCTATGGCGGCGACGGCCGTCTGGTGGCCGAATACGCCGTCGAGAAGCGGGTGTTCGTGCCGTTGCCGGTGGTTCCTCAACTGGTCAAGGACGCCTTCCTCTCGGCCGAGGACAAGAATTTCTATTCCCATGCCGGCATCGACCCGGTGGGTATCGCGCGGGCCATCGTCGTCAACCTGAAGAACCGGGGCAAGGGTGCCGACCGGCGGCCGGTGGGCGCCTCGACCATCACCCAGCAGGTGGCCAAGAACTTCCTGCTGACCAACGAGGTGTCCATCGAGCGCAAGGTGAAGGAAGCCATCCTGGCGCTGCGTATCGAGCGCACCTTCACCAAGGACCACATCCTCGAGCTCTACCTCAACGAAATCTACCTGGGCAGCGGCGCCTACGGCGTGGCGGCGGCGGCGCTCAACTATTTCGACAAGGGCCTGGACGAGTTGAACGTGGCCGAGGCCGCCTATCTCGCCGCCCTACCCAAGGCGCCCAACAACTACAATCCCCATCGCCATCCCCTGGCCGCCAAGGAGCGCCGGGACTGGGTGATCGGGCGCCTGTTCGAGGACGGCAAGATCAGCCAGGCCGAGTACCAGGCCATGGTCGCCATGCCGCTGGAGGTCCGCACCCGCAAGGAAATGCAGGCCACCCAGGGCGGCGACTACTTCGCCGAGGACATCCGACGCGAGCTGCAGGCCAAGTACGGCGAATCCGCCCTGTGGAAGGGCGGGCTGGTGGTGCGCGCCTCCATGGATGCGCGGCTGCAGGCGGTGGGCTCCCGGGTGCTGCGCCAGGGGCTGGCCGCCTATGACCGCCGTCACGGCTGGCGCGGTCCCGTTACCCGTATTCCCGCCGCCGCCGGCTGGGGGCCGCTGCTGGCCGCCGTGCCGCGTCCGGGCGGTGCCGACGAATCCTGGCAGACCGCCGTGGTGCTGGCGCTGAACGACCACGAGGCCACGCTGGGCCTGGTGGGCGGAAAGGTCGGCCGGGTGCCCTTCGCCGAGATGAAGTGGGCGCGGCCCGCCCTGGAAAAGGCCCATATGGGGCCGTTTCCCCGCCGCCCCGCCGATGTGGTGGCGCTGGGCGACGTCATCGTGGTGGAGCCGGTCGCCAAGGGCGACGACGGCAAACCCTATCCCGCCAATTCCTTCTCTTTGCGCCAGGTGCCCAAGGTCGAGGGGGCCCTGGTGGCCATCGACCCCCATACCGGCCGGGTGCTGGCCATGGTCGGCGGCTGGTCCTATGGCAAGAGCCAGTTCAACCGCGCCTCGCAGGCGCTGCGCCAGCCCGGCTCGGCCTTCAAGCCGTTCATCTATCTGGCGGCGCTGGAAAGCGGCTATACGCCGTCGTCCCTGGTGCTGGACGCGCCCATCGCCCTGCCGCAGGGGCCGGGCCTGCCCCTGTGGCGGCCCAAGAACTACAACGACGACTATCTCGGCCCGACCACGCTGCGCGTCGGCATCGAGAAGTCGCGCAACCTGATGACCGTGCGCCTCGCCCAGGCCATCGGCATGGATCGGGTGGCGGATTATTCCGGGCGCTTCGGCATCTACGACAACCTGCCGCGCCAACTGTCCATGGCCCTGGGGGCGGGCGAGACGACGCCGCTCAAGCTGACCGCCGCCTATGCCATGCTGGTCAACGGCGGAAAGCGCGTGCGTCCCACCCTGATCGACCGCATCCAGGACCGTAACGGCAAGACCATCTTCAGCCATGACCTGCGCTTTTGCGACGGCTGCTCGGCCGGCCGGTTCACCGGCCAGGACATGCCGGTGCTGCCCGATATCCGCGAGCAGATGGTCGACCCCGTCTCCGCCTATCAGATGGTCAGCATCATGGAAGGCGTGGTCCAGCGCGGCACCGGCACCTCCATCAAGGCGGTGGGCAAGCCCCTGGCCGGCAAGACCGGCACCTCCAACGATTCCAACGATGTGTGGTTCGTAGGCTTCTCGCCCGACCTGGCGGTGGGCGTGTTCGTCGGCTTCGACGACCCCGCCACCCTGGGCCCCAAGGAGACCGGCGGCTCCATCGCGGCCCCCATCTTCCGCGACTTCATGATGGAAGCGCTGAAGGACAAGCCGCCGACTCCGTTCCGCGTGCCGCCCGGCGTCCGGCTGGTGCGCGTCAACGCCCATACCGGTAAGCCGGCCATGCCCGGCGATGCCAAGGCCATCTACGAGGCGTTCAAGGGCAGCGACCGCATGCCCGGCGACGAGGAAGACGTGCTGGAAGGCTCGGGCGGCATCGATGCCGGCTTCAGCTTCGCTCCGTTCCTGGGAGCCGAGGAGGGGGGAACCTCCGGCGTCCAGCTGACCCCGCCGCCCGGCGCGGTCCCCGGCCCCGACGGGACCATGCCGGCCGCGCCGCCGGTCCAGGCTCCGCCCAGCGGCGCGGCCCCCTCGGCGGGCGGGCTGTATTAGAGTTTGCCGGATTCGGGCTGAATCGCATTTCTTCCGCCGTCACCCCCGGATTTGATCCGGGGGCATGGATTGCCGAGTCAGGCCCCCGGGTGTCCGGTTTAAGTTTCCGGGTGCCGGGGGATAGGCTGTTTCACCACCAAGGCACCAAGGACACCAAGGGGACTTTCCTTCATCTCATCGTGCCCGGACTTGTTCCGGGCATCCACGTCCAACCGCCGGCCTCATGACTTGACCGGGCATTCAGGCGGAGCCGCGTGGATGGCCGGAACAAGTCCGGCCAAGACGACAGAGATGCGGTCTCGTCACGTGCTCCGCCCTCTTGGTGCCCTTGGTGTCTTGGTGGTTTATCCGTCTTTTCCGCGCGGGTGGAATGCGGTCAAGCCCAGGGGAAGCAGGCCGCCGGGGACGGTGTGCCGTTGTTAACCGGACGCCCGTGGGTCAGGCCCGGCAGTGACGGTAAATGGAAATGCTCCCACCCAAGCCGGAGGGACTCCAGAACTTGAAGCGGATGGGGGCGGGCAGGATGCCCGCGCTCCACGAGGCATCACGGAGCGTGGCCGTCCCGGCCGCCGCTCGGCGTCGATGGACCGGTACGGGTTCAGCCCCGCGCGTCGGATATGACCTTGACGATCTTTTCCTTGAGGGCCGGGGGCAGGACCGGCTTGGCCAGGAAGGCGTTGACGTCCAGTTCCTTGGCGCGGCCCACCGTGGCGGCGTCGGTATGGGCGGTCAGCATCACTACCGGCAGGGCCTTGCCGAAGGGCAGGGCGCGGAGCATCCTGACGAAGCCGAAGCCGTCCATGGGGCGCATCTGTACGTCGCAGATCACCACGTCGGGGCGTTCGCGTTCCACTGTCTCCAGGCCGGAATTGCCGTCATGGGCCTCGACCACCGAGCCGATGCCGACCTGTTGCAGCATCTTCTTGACGATGGTCCGGACGAATTCCTGATCGTCGATGATCAGCACCTTCAGCGTACCGAGATCCACTGCAGCCGCCATCCGAGTCTTCCCCTGGAAATAACATTCTCACCGGTTCGGTGAGGCTAACAGAAGCCGGTGAGAATGCCAAAGGGGGATGCTGCCTATATCAGGCGGCTGAGGTCTTGGTCTTGGCGCTGCCGGCGGCGTCGCGGCCGGCGGCGAAGGCCTTCTGGTTGGCCTCGACCATGGCGGGCTTGCGTTCGCGGAAGCGGCCGACGATCTGTTCCTCCAGCTCGGCGGCGGGGAAGGGCAGGTAGTCGGCGATGGCGCCCAGCATGATGGTGTTGACCAGGCGCAAATCGCCCAGTTCGCGGGCGATGGCGCCGGCGTCGAAGTCATAGACGGTGACGCCCGCCGCCCGCATCTGGGCCACCGGATCGTCCGGATACTTGAACAGGCCGGCCGAGACCACCGGCGGCACCAGCCGGATGGTGTTGACCATGGCCACGCCGCCGGGGCGCAGCATGTCGGCCCAGCGGGAGCCCTCGGCCACCTCGAAGGCCACCAGGATGTCGGCGGTGCCCGGCGTGATGACCGGCGACCAGACGCGACGGCCGAAGCGGACGTGGCTGGTGACCACGCCGCCGCGCTGGGCCATGCCGGCCACTTCCGACTTCTTGCAATCCAGGCCGCGCGCGATGGCCGCCTGGGACAGAATCTCGGCGGCGGTCATGACGCCCTGGCCGCCGGTGCCGCATACGAGGATATTGGTGATCACATCGCTCATGATGGTGTCCCTCACTCAGCCGCCGCGGCGGACTTGGCCAGCACGATGGCGTTGGGGCCGCACGATTCCACGCACATGTGGCAGCCGGTGCACATGGCGGTGTCGATGGTGGTGAACTTCAGCTCGTTGACCTTGCCGTCGGCGCGGACCTTGGATTCCGAGCGCTTCACCGTGATGGCCGGACAGCCGACGTTGATGCAGTTGCCGCAGCCGGTACAGTCGTCGTCGATGACCTTGTAGGGCTCGATCTTGGTATAGAACTCGGACAGCACGCAGGGCCGGTCGGTGATGATCACCGAGACCTCGGGAATGGCGGTCTCCCGCTTGATGGTCTTGAACACCACCGGCAGCACGTAGGGGTCGATCTTCGAGATGCGCTCGGGCTTGACGCCCAGCGCCTCGACCAGACGCACGAAATCGACGCGGGGCGTGTCGTCGCCCTTCAGGCCCTTGCCGGTACCGGCGTGGTTCTGGCCGCCGGTCATGCCGGTGGTGCGGTTGTCGAGGATCAGGACGGTGACGTTGCCCCGGTTGTAGACGATGTCCAGC
This sequence comes from Phaeospirillum sp., assembly GCA_030824585.1. Classification (GTDB taxonomy): domain Bacteria; phylum Pseudomonadota; class Alphaproteobacteria; order Rhodospirillales; family Magnetospirillaceae; genus Phaeospirillum. The sequence goes on from JAVBXM010000011.1 coordinate 37,378, forward strand.
AGCCCCTGCATGCCCATGTGCAGGAAGGTGGAATCGCCGATTACCGCGACCACCGCCTTGTCCTTGGTCTCTTCCGAGCGGGCCTTGTCCATGCCCAGCGCGATGCCCATGGAGGCGCCCATGGAGATGGTGCTGTCCAGCGCGTTCCACGGATGGCCGGCGCCCAGGGTGTAGCAGCCGATGTCGCCCGAGATCTGCACGTTCTTGCGCATGCGGGCCAGCGAGTAATAGACACCCATGTGGGGACAGGCGGCGCACATGGTCGGCGGCCGGGGGAACGGATCGAACTTGGGGTAGGTGGTCGACGGCGGCACCGGCTCGCCCAGGAAGGTCTTGATGGCCGGGATCAGCACGTTGGGGGTCAGCTCGCCCAGGCGGGGCAGCAGGTCCTTGCCGTGGATTTTCTGCATCCCGGCGGCCTTCAGCTCCTGCTCCATCAGCGGCTCGGTCTCCTCGACCACCACCAGGTGCTCCACCTGCGCCGCCAGCTTCTCCACCAGGGCCACCGGCACCGGATAGGTGAAGCCCAGCTTGAGGACCGGGGCGTCGGGGAAGCTTTCACGCACATGCATGTAGGCGGGGCCCGAGGTGACGAAGCCGATCCGCTTGTCCGAGCCGTCGTCGAGGAAGTTCATGGGCGAGGCTTCGGCCAGGGTCTGCAGCTTGCCTTCGCGGGCGATCTGGGCGGGCAGCAGGCCCTTGGCGTTGGCGGGCGTCATCACCCAGCGGCGCGCGTCGGACTTGAAGCCGCCGATGGCGTGGGCGACCTTCTCGCCCACCTGCACCACCGCCTTGACGTGGCAGACGCGGGTGGTCAGGCGCAGGATGACGGGCGTGTTGTAGGCCTCCGACAGCTCGAAGGCGTACTTGGCCATCTCGTAGGCTTCCTGGGAATCGGCGGGCTCGAGCACCGGAACGTGGGCGAAGCGGCCCCAGAAGCGGGAATCCTGCTCGTTCTGGGAGGACGACATGCCCACGTCGTCGGCCACGGCGATCACCAGGCCGCCGATCACGCCGGCCACGGTCACCGTCATGAAGGCGTCCGAGGCGACGTTGAGGCCCACGTGCTTCATGGCGCAGAACGAGCGGGCGCCCGACATGGAGCCGCCGATGGCCACCTCCATGGCGACCTTCTCGTTCACCGACCACTCGGCGTAGAGGTCGGGATAGAGCGACAGGCTCTCCAGAATCTCGGTCGACGGGGTGCCGGGATAGGCGGCGGCCACCTTGGCGCCAGCCTCCCATACGCCCCGGGCGATGGCATCGTTACCCGACAACAAAAGCCGCGACTGCGGCTTGGCCTGAACGGCTGCGGACATGAACAAGCTCCTCACGCTCTCCGGTATCATCCGCCGACGCGGGGGCTTCCCCTCTCTTTGCCGCGGAATGGGGCGGAGCCTAACACCGACGGGGGCTTCACCGGAAGCAGAATGCACATTCAGCTTACGTGATTGCGTTACGACGCGATACTTACAATCATATTGTGTGTATCACTTCCATCGGCCGTCGGAAGTCAGGCGGTCGAGATGCTCGACGGCGATGGCGTGCACCGCCTTGGCGGCAAGGGAGAGCGGCCGGTCCGAGGCGTGGGCCAGCGAGATGGTCCGCTCGATTTCCGGGCCGACGATGGGCACCGAATCCAGGTTGGCGGCCTCGGGCCCGAAATGGGCATAGCGCTCGGACAGCACGGTGTAGCCGGCGCCGGCGGCCACCAGCGCCTTGATCTGGTCCAGGGCGTCGATCTCGATCACCACGCGGGGTTCGGTTCCCAAGGTGCGGGCGGCGCGTTCCACCTCGGCCCGCACCCCATGGGGGCGGCCGGGCAGGATCAGCGGCAGGGTCAGCACGCGGGTCAGGTCGATGTCGTGGCAGCCTTCGAGCAGTAGATCGCCCCTGGTGGCCACCAGGGCCAGGTGTTCGCGGGCGATGAAACGGGTGGCGAGACCGGCGGGGTGCTCCGAGCCGAACACCAGCGCCATGTCCACCGAGCCCGACAGCACCCATTCCAGCATGTGGCCGGACAGGCCTTCCACCACCCGCAGGTGGATGGAGGGGTGGCAGCGGCGCACCGCCAGGGCCAAAGGCACGGTCAGCATGGGCCCCAGCGAGGTGGGAATGCCGATTACCGCCGGCCCGGCGGGGGCGGCTTCCAGGCCGCGGATCTCGTCTTTCAGCGTCGCCATGCGCTCGACCAGCACGCCGGCCTGCACGGCGAGGCGCATGCCGCTTTCGGTGGGAATCACGCCGCGCGCCGTGCGATGCACCAGCGGGCAGCCGAATTCCTCCTCCAGGCGCTTGAGATGCAGGCTCAGCGCCGGTTGCGCCACGCGCAACGCCTCGGCCGCCTTGCTCAGCGAACCGTGTTCGACGATGCCCAGGAAGTAGCGCAATTGCCGAATATCCATGGAGGTATAATGATCCGTTATGACCACCATAGAAAAGATATTTTTCTCATGATGGCTCCGATGCGCCATGGTGACCCCAGTGCCATTCATTCACGTGGGAGACATCACCGTGCAGCAGTTCAAGTGGGACGACCCCTTTCTCCTGGAAGACCAGCTCAGCGAAGACGAGAAGCTGATCCGCGACTCGGCGCATGCCTATTGCCAGGAGAAGCTCCAGCCGCGCGTGATGAAGGCGTTCCGCGACGAGACCTTCGACCGCGAGATCATGAACGAGATGGGCGAGATGGGCCTGCTTGGCCCCACCATCCCCGAGGAGTTCGGCGGTCCGGGCGTCAACCACGTGGCCTACGGCCTGATCTCCCGCGAGGTGGAGCGGGTGGATTCCGGCTATCGCTCGGCCATGAGCGTACAGTCGTCGCTGGTGATGCATCCCATCTTCAGCTACGGCACCGAGGAGCAGAAGAAGAAGTACCTGCCCCGTCTGGCCACCGGCGAGATCATCGGCTGCTTCGGCCTGACCGAGCCCGACGCCGGTTCCGATCCGGGCGGCATGCGTACCCGCGCCAAGAAGGTGGACGGCGGCTATCTGCTGACCGGTTCCAAGATGTGGATCACCAACTCCCCCATCTCGGACATCGCCATCGTCTGGGCCAAGTCCGACGCCCATGAAGGCAAGATCAAGGGCTTCATCGTCGAGAAGGGCACCAAGGGCTTCACCACGCCGAAGATCGAGGGCAAGCTCAGCCTGCGCGCCTCCATCACCGGCGAGATCGTGCTGGACGAGGCCTTCGTCCCCGATGAGGCGCTGATACCCAACGCGTCCGGCCTGGGCGGCCCGTTCGGCTGTCTCAACAAGGCCCGCTACGGCATCGCCTGGGGCGTCATCGGAAGCGCCGAGTTCTGCTGGCATGCCTCGCGCCAGTACATGCTGGACCGCAAGCAGTTCGGCCGTCCGCTGGCCGCCAACCAGATCCCCCAGTTGAAGCTGGCCAACATGATGACCGAGATCACGCTCGGCCTGCAGGCCTGCGTGCGCGTCGGCCGCATGATGGACGAGGGCACCTGGGCGCCGGAAGCCGTGTCGCTGATCAAGCGCAACAATTGCGGCAAGGCGCTGGATATCGCCCGCATGTCCCGCGACATGCACGGCGGCAACGGCATCTCGGAAGAGTTCCACGTCATCCGCCACATGGTGAACCTGGAGACCGTGAACACCTACGAAGGCGCTCACGACGTGCATGCCCTGATCCTGGGCCGGGCCATGACCGGCATCCAGGCGTTCTCCTAAATCCACGAACCGACCGGCCGGGCCTTCGGGTCCGGCCGACTAAGGGATTGAAAGACAAATGAAAGTCCTGGTCGCGATCAAGCGGGTGATCGACTACAACGTGAAGATTCGCGTCAAGTCGGATGGTTCAGGTGTCGAGACGCAGAACGTCAAGTTCTCCATG
>JAVBXM010000029.1 GCA_030824585.1 Phaeospirillum sp.
AGCCGAAAATGACAGCCCTGGTCGCTTGCATGCGAAAGCTCCTCGTCATCCTCAACGCCATCGTCCGGGATGCTCGCGCATGGAACACTTGACGCGCAACACAGTCGCTTCGTGGTGAAACAGCCTATCCTCCGGCACCCGGAAATTTAGACCGGACACCCGTGGAACAAGCCCGGGCATGACGCGCAAAATCGATCCGCCTCATATTCAGGACATGCCTCCCTCATCCAGCAACCCGCCGACACCCAGTTCCATGATGTGGCGGCCATTGGTGGGAAGGTCGGCCATGATCCGGCGCAGCACCAGGTCGAGGCCGTTCAGCGCCTCGGCGCGGGCGCAACTGGGCAGGACCAGCACCGGGACCGGGCCGATCCGGGCGAGCAGCAGCATGTTGCCCGGCTCCACCGGCATGCCGAAATGCTCGATGGCGCCGCCGGCCCGCAAGATGGCCGTCGGCACCATGTCGCGGCGGTCGGTGGTCACCAGGGCGCCGGAGATCAGCAAGGCCCCGCAGCCGTCGTCCAGGGACTGGAGAATGGCCCGTTCCAGCGCATCGGGCCGGTGGGGGCAACGGATGTCCCGGTCCAGGCGGCCGCCCAGGCCCTCGATCCTTTGGCGGGTGACGGCCACGGCGGCATCCAGGGCCGCCTCGGCGGTGCCGGGCAGGGCGGTCAGCACCATGCCGACCGGTCGGGAGCGGAAGGGATGGACCTGGACGGGCGCCTTGCCGGCGGCGGCGATGCAGGCATGGACGGTTCCGGCCTCCACCGCGAAGGGGATGACCTTCACCGTGGCGATGCGCTGGCCCGGCGTCACCACCGCCCAGGGGGCGGCGGTGGCCGCCGTCACCGCCTCGTCCACCCGGTTGAGGCGGCCGACGCGCTCGGCATCCACGGCCAGAAGCCCATGATGGTGGGCGAACAGGTTGCAGCGCCCGGTGGACGCCGGGCCGAGCCGGATGCCGTCGCCGGCCAGGGCCTGGGCGACCATCCGCGCCGCCTCGTTCTCGTCAAGGTCGCCCGGCTCGACGGTGGCGCCGGTCACATGGGATAGGCCGGCCGCCCGCAGGGTCGCCACCTCGGCGATACCGAGCCGGCGGCCCTTGATCAGCTTGTCCGGCCCCAGGACCATGGTGTGGGCCAGGATCACCCCCTCGGCCCGATCGAGCGGAACCTCGCCGAAGATCACCGGCTTGCCCCCCGGGGCAGGCTGGGATTGAGCAGGAACCGGCCGTAGAGGCCGAGATAGATGGCGATGGACGCCGCCCACAGCATGGCCGAGGCCGCCAGCATGGCGCCGCCGTCGGCCGTCACCCGCAAGGCGGCGGCCAGCCCCATGCCGGCGAACCCGGCGACCATGAGCGCGGAAAGGCGCAGGTCGCGGCCGGTATGCTTGAGCGCCACCCGGGTCATCAGGCTGAGCTTGGTCAGTCCCATGGCGCCGATGGTGAAGGCATGCACCGCCGCCGAGGCGGGGATGGCACCGCTCAGCACCGTCGCCGCCTGCAGGATCAGCGAGACGATCAGGCAGGCGTAGCCGGCATGCATGGCCGCCAACATGGGAGAGCCGAGGACGGCGCCGCTCCGCCACGATGCCATGCGCAGCGCATGGATCAGGGCGGTGGCCAGGGCCGCCCCGCCGACCGCCCCGTTTCCCAGGCCGGCAAGTTCGCTCGCGGCGACGACCAGCAGCCCGGCGGGGGCCAGGATCTCGACGGGGCGGCGAAAGCCGATGGCGGCGGCGGGATCGCGCTCGCGCAGGTGGGATTCGGTGAAGACCGGGGTCAGCAGGCCGCCGACGAAGCTGAACAGCACCATCAGGGTGTAATAGGCGGCGCGGATGCCCTGATGGGCCAGGCCGGGATCGGCCCGGAAAACGCCGAGGTGGAAGGCCAGATTGCTCAGCGCCAGCAGGACCAGGATGGGAATCAGCAGGCGATAGAGCCGGTTGGCGACCCTCCACACCTGCGGTCCGACCACAGCCAGCAGCAGCGGCACGAAGGCCATGTCGAGAAGGGCGGTCGTCACGGGGGGAAGCTGCGGCGCCGCCAGGATGGCGGCCCGGCCCAATCCCCAGGCGCCGACCAGCAGCATCAGCACCCGGCCATGGATCGCCGCCGTTCCCGCCCAACTGGGCAGGGCGGTCAGGATGAAGCCGCCGCACAGGGCGGCGACGAAGCCGAAGATCATTTCATGGGCGTGCCACAGCGAGCGGTCGTAGGGCAGGACGAGCCCTCCGCCGAACTGCCCCGCCGCCCACAGGCCCAGCGCCAGCAGGCCGTACAGGCAGCCGGCCAGGTAGAACGGCCTGAAGCCGCTGCTCCACAGCGGCGAGGGGGATCGGGATGCGCCCGGATGGGGCCGCACGGACATTGGCTGATGCTCCATTCCGCCATGACGCCTAAAAAACTTTATGCTTGAATTATCTCGAATTCAACGGCGATCATGGAAATCCGGAGAACGATACCCCACCTCGAAATGACCCGAAGCGGAAGGACGGCTTTAGGCCTAAAGGGGCATGGGGGATGTCGGCTTGAGGCCGATGTGGAGAGGAGGTCGTGGAGATGACGCAATCCCTTGGCCGTTCGGCCCATCTGGACGGCTTTGCCCGTGACGGCCTGCCCCCCGGGGAATTATGGCCGGTGATGGATTCCTCCCGGCCGCCGCTTTGCGACTATCCCGCCGGCCTCAACATCGGGACGGTCCTGCTGGACGACGCGGTGGCGGCCGGCCGTGGGGACCGGCCGGCGGTGCTCTACGGCGATCAGGTCTGGACCTACGCCGACCTGCGCGACAGGGCCAACCGCATCGCCAACGTCCTGACCCATCGGATGGGGCTGGTTCCCGGCAACCGGGTGCTGTTGCGCGGGCCCAACACCCCCATGCTGCTGGCCGCCTGGTTCGCCGTGGTCAAGGCGGGAGGAATCTGCGTCGCCACCATGCCGCTGCTGCGCGGCCGCGAACTGGCCTACATCGCCGCCAAGGCCAAGGTCAGCCATGCGCTGTGCGACATCCGCTTCGCCGAGGAACTGGAGGCCGCCCGGGCCGAATCGCCCGGCCTCGTCCATTTGGCCCATTTCAGCGCATTGGGGCAGGCGAACGAGAGTCTGGACACCGCCATGGCGGCGGAAGCGGCGGCTTACGCCGATGTGCCGACCTCGGCCCTGGACGTGGCGCTGATCGCCTTCACCTCGGGCACCACCGGCCCGGCCAAGGCCACCATGCACGTGCATCGCGACCTGCTGGCGGTCTGCGACTGCTTTCCCCGCCATGTGGCGGGGGTGAGCGAGGACGACCGCTTCTGCGGCTCGCCGCCCCTGGCCTTCACCTTCGGGCTGGGGGCGCTGGCCCTGTTCCCGCTGCGGGTCGGAGCCTCGGTGGTGCTGGTGGAGAGCTTCACCCCGGAAACCATGCTGAAGACCATCCAGGACTATCGGGTCACCGGGCTCTATACCGCGCCCACCGCCTATCGCGCCATGACGGGGCTGTCCATCGATTGGGACCTCTCGTCGCTGCGGATGTGCGTGTCGGCGGGCGAGCACCTGCCGCTGGCCACCTCCAACGGCTGGCATCAGGCCACCGGCCTTCGGATCATCGACGGCATCGGCAGCACCGAATTGCTGCACATCTTCATCTCGGCGGCGGGCGACGATATCCGGCCCGGCTCGACCGGCAAGGCGATCTTCGGCTACGAGGCGCGCATCGTCGACGGTTCCGGCCATCCGGTGCCGCCGGGAACGCCCGGCCGTCTGGCGGTGCGCGGGCCGACGGGCTGCCGCTATCTCGACGATCCCGAGCGCCAGCGCAAATACGTGGCCGACGGCTGGAACCTGACCGGCGACGTCTACACCATGGATGAGGACGGCTATTTCTGGTACCAGGCGCGCGCCGACGACATGATCGTTTCCGCCGGCTACAACATCTCGGGCCCCGAGGTGGAGGGCGTCCTGATGGAACATCCCAAGGTGGCCGAATGCGCCGTGGTCGGCCTGGCCGACGACGAGCGCGGCCAGGTGGTTTCCGCCTTCGTGGTGCTGCGCGACCCCGCCGACGGGGGCGATGCGCTGGTCCAGGAGCTGCAGGCCTTCGTCAAGGGGCGGATCGCCCCCTACAAGTATCCGCGCCGGGTGAGGTTCGTCCACATCCTGCCGCGCACCCCCACGGGCAAGCTGCAGCGCTTCGCCCTCAGGGATTTGTGATCACTCGGCGGAGGGGTCTTCGTCGCCGCGCGGGCGCTTCGGCACCTTGGCGACCGAGGCCTTCAGCTTGCCCAGCAGCGACTGCAATTGCCGCAACTCGCCCTCGCTCAGTTCCGCCATGGCTTCGGTGACCCAGGCCTGATTGGCCGGGGCCATGCTGGAAAACACCTTGTTGCCCTTGGGGGTGAGGCGGACCCACTGGATGCGGCGGTCGTCCTCGTCCTGCAGCCGGTCCACCAGTCCTTCGTCCACCAGGCGGCCGATCAGGCCGGTGACGTTGCCGTTGGTCACCATCAGCCGGGCCGAGATTTCGCCCATGGTCAGGCCGCCCGGCGAGCGGTAGAGCTGGGACAGCAGGTCGAAGCGCGGCAGGGTCGAGCCGAAGGATTCGCGCAGGTTGGTGCGCACCACCGCCTCGATCTGCTTGACCGAACTGAACAGGGCCAGCCAGACCCGCAGGGGCAGAAGCTGGTCGTCCGGGATTCCGGCCTCGATGGTGGCGGGATCATTCATGGCGCTCACTCGCTCTGAGGGTGATTGAGACATAAAGCTCCGTGCCGGTCCGATCAAGGCCAAATTTCCGCGTGCGCCGCCGTTCTGGGCATACCTCGGTTGCATCCCGGCCTCGCCGGGGGCGCAGGGCGGAAAGCCGTATTGATGGCGAGATATATTTTATGTATAAACTATTTTTGAAAGCGGGGGGACCCGCCCAATCCCGTCACGGTGTGGAGCCCAAGCCATGAGCGCCGAAGTCATCAAGGAAATGTCCATGGTCAAGCAGAAGGCGATGATCGCCCGAAACTACGACCTGCTGACCAGCACCCAGGACCATGGCCGCAAGGTGGTCTCCACCTTCGTTCCCGGCAATCTCAACGAACTGATCATGTCGTTCGGCATGCTCAACAACCTGCCGGAGATCAACGCCATCCAGGGCGGCCTGCGCAAGCAGTCGGGCGCCTACATCATGGACGCCGAGAAGAACGGCCATTCCGAGGACGTCTGCACCTATGTGAAGGCCGATATCGGCATGATGGGGCGCGGCAACCTGGCACCCAACGGCCAGCCGTTTCCGGCGCCGGACATGCTGCTGCTCAGCTATACCGGCTGCTACACCTTCATGAAGTGGTTCGAGTTGCTGCGCGAGGAGTACAAGTGCCCGACCGCCATGCTGCACGTCCCCTATGAGGGCGACGGGCATTCGACCCGGAACATGCGCGACTACATCGTCAAGCAGCTGAAAGAGGTGGTCATTCCCACCATGGAGCGGGTGTCGGGGGTCAAATTCGACATCGACCGTCTGCGCGAATGCCTGAAGCTGTCGGCCAAGGCCGAGGAGGACCTTGTCTGGGTGTTGCAAAGCGCCAAGCACAAGCCGTCGCCCATCGACGCCTATTTCGGCGCCGTCTATTACGTCGGCCCCATCTTCACCGCCTTCCGCGGCACCCAGGACGCGGTCGAGTTCTATCAGATCCTGCGGACCGAGATCGAGGAGCGCATCCGCCAGGGCAAGGGGCCGGTCACGCCGGAGGGCGAGATGGGGCCGGAGCGCTACCGCCTGGTCACCGAGGGTCCGCCCAACTGGACCCATTTCCGCGAGTTCTGGAAGATGCTCTACGACGAGGGCGCGGTGGCGGTGGCCAGTTCCTACACCAAGGTCGGCGGCGTCTACGATTACGACGGCTTCCGCCACGACCCCGACCATCCCCTGGAGAGCCTGGCCGATTACTGCCTGGGCTGCTACACCAACCGCAACCTGCCCGAGCGCATCGACATGCTGTCCAAGTATGTGCAGGATTACGAGGCCGACGGCCTGCTGATCAACTCCATCAAGAGCTGCAACAGCTTCGCCGCCGGCCAGTTGATGATCATGAAGGAAGTGGAGAAGCGGACCGGCAAGCCCGGCGCCTTCGTCGAGACCGATCTGGTGGACCCGCGCTACTTCTCGGCCGCCAACGTCAAGAACCGGCTGGAAAGCTATTTCCAGATGATCGAGCAGAAGCGGCGCGGCGGCGGTTCCGTTCCGCTGGCCGCCGCCCAGTAGGAGACCGGACCGATGATACGCATTCTCGCCCCCGGCCACTGGCCGAAACCGCGCGGCTATTCCGACGGCGTGGCGGCGCGCGGCACCGTGGTGGCCGTCGCCGGGCAGGTGGGGTGGACGCCGGAACACCGGCTGGCCGGGCCGGATTTCGTCGCCCAGGCCCGCCAGGCGCTGGAAAACATCCGCACCGTCCTGGCCGAGGCGGGCGGCAGGCCCGAGCACATTATCCGCATGACCTGGTTCGTCACCAGCAAGTCGGCCTACCTCGCCGACCGCGAGGGACTGGGCGAAGCCTACCGCTCGGTGATGGGCAAGCACTATCCGGCCATGACGGCGGTCCAGGTGGTCGCCCTGATGGTCCAGGACGCCCTGGTGGAAATCGAGGCCACGGCGGTCGTCCCGGAGTCCTGATGGACTCCGGGGTGGCGATCGCTCGATTTACCGAGCCGATCCTCGCCCCGGCGCTATGGTTCGGTTCGACCGCCGAATACCTCGCGGGCCCGTTGGGCGAGGCCGGTGGCGACCGAGATGAACTCGCCGCCGGCGCTGAGGCGGTCCTCGCCGAAGCGGCGGGCGAAGATGGCGCGCACCGCCGGCACCAGGGACGAACCGCCGGTGAGGAAGACGCGGTCCACCTGGGCGAGCCCGGTGCCCGTGCTCTCCAGCAAGCCGTCGACGCAGCTCTCGATGGCGGTCAGTTCCTTGGCGATCCAGCCTTCGAACTCGGCGCGGGTGACGCGGCGTTCCACCACCACGGGATCATGATCGAAGCGCAGCGTGGTCTCGTCCGCCTGGGACAGGTCGCGCTTGGCCTGTTCCACCGAGCGATAGAGGTGGTAGCCGAGATTGTGCTCGATCAGCGCCAGCAATTGCTCGATCTGGTCGGGGTGCTCCACCTGCCGCATCAGGTCGCGCAGCAGGCGGAGCGTCGAGGGCGTGTTGAGGAAGGCGACGTGGTGCCAGCGTTCCAGCTTGGCGTAGACCCAGGCCGGCATGGGCAGGATCTTGCCGTCGCTGACATAGGTGGTGCGCTTGCCGAAATGCCCGGACAGGCCGTGCTCGACCATGCGGCGGTCGAAGGCGTCGCCGGCGATGCCGACACCGGCGGTGCCGATGATGGCGTCTTCGGGCCGGCCCAGTCCGGCCCGGCCCGGCCCCAGGCGGATCAGGCAGAAATCGCTGGTGCCGCCGCCGAAATCGGCCACCAGCACGGTCTGGTCCCGGCGCAGCGTGCTTTCGTAATAATAGGCGGCGGCGATGGGTTCGTACTCGAACACCACCTCGCCGATCCCGGCCTTGGCGAAGGCCTCGACCAGCCGGCCGGTGGCGTAGGCATCCTCTTCCTCGCCGCCCTCGGCGACGAAGCGGACCGGCCGGCCGGCCACCACCCGCTCGACCTTGGCTCCCGCCGCCTCGGCGGTCCGCCGCAATTGGGCGACGATCAGCGCCACCAGCTCCTCCAGGGAGTAGGGCGCCCCATAGATGGCGGTGCTGGTGAAGGACCGGCTGGTCAGGTAGGACTTGAAGGATTGCAGGAAACGGCATTCCCCGTCGCCATGCAGATAGGCCTCGATGGCGTCATGGCCGGCCAGCGGCACCATGCGGCGCTGGGCGTCGCGCCGGGCATTCTCGAAGGCCAGCACCGAGCGCAGCGTCGAGGCCGGGCCGGTCGCCGTGGCGAAGTTCAGCACTTCGACGTTCCGGTCGGCCCTGGCCAGGGCCACGGCGCTGTTGGTGGTGCCGAAATCCATTCCGACGAACATGTGACGGTCCCGTGCGATACGCCTGACGGGGTTCTCGCCCCGGCCTCCGGCCGGAGGCGAGCCGCTGTCGTCCCCAATCCTCGTCGAGGCGGGACAGCGCGGTCGCAGTCATAGTGTCGGCCATCTGAAAACGCCAGACAGATTCGTGGCGCGAATCCGCGCTCCTGCCCTGCATCGGGGTGTCAGAGAATATCCTCGTCCAGGTGGCAGAAGGCGGAGAGGGTGGCGATGTTGCTCACCGAGACCTGCGCCCCGGTGGTGGTCACGCCGCATTGGCGCAACTGGGCCAGGGCCCGCGACAGCGTCTCCTGGCGCACCCCGATGCGGGCGGCGATGACCCCCTTGCTGTGGGGAAGCCACAGGGCGACCGAGCCCTCGCGCTTGTTGGTGAGCGACAGCAGGTAGAGCCCGAGCCGCTGGGTCGGCGACTTCAGCTTCAGGGCCTTGGCCTCCCGCACCAGCTTGCGGAAATGGATGGACAGCGACGTCAGCATCGCCAGGGCGAGATCGGGAATCGTCAGCAGATCCCGCCGCAGCCGGTCGGCCGGCAGCAGCATGATCCGGGCCGGCAGCAGCGCCTTGGCCCCCATCAGGTATGGCAGGTCGGTGAGCACCGCGGCGGCGATGAAGCATTCACCGGCTTTCATGATTTCCATCATGGTCTCGCCGCCGTCGTTGCCGACGCAGTAAAGGCCGATCTCGCCTCCGAGGACGATATGGAGGAATTCCGGGGTCTCGCCTTGACGGAACAGCATTTCCCCCGGCAGGTAGCGGTGGACGATGCCGTCGGACAGAAGGGCGTCGATCAGGTGCTGCGGCAACTCGCTCAGCAGCGGCGCCCGCCGGATCTGGTCCAGGTCCTCCGGCTGAAACTGCCGCCTCTGCATGAATCCGCTCCCTGGAGACCTTGTGGAGGCACTGAGTACCTGCATTCGTCATTCCCCCAGAATGGGCCGCACCTGATTGTTGCGGAACGCTGTCATTAGCTCTCGCTAATTGATCTGGGTCAACACGCAAAAGGTTTTGTTTCGCGTTTCGTTCCCCGCGTCAATTTGTCGCGACCGACGGCTCGGTCAAAACCCGCCTTTCAGCCCGTGGATATGGTCGGCCCATCGTTTTCGGCGGGCCTGGCCCGTCTTCGGATTGCGAGGGGGCAATGCACGATCTGACTCAAGTCTCCAAGGGCGAACAGAGATTGGCCCTGTGGTCCAGCACACTCGCCTTTACCGTGTGCTTTGCTGTCTGGACGATTTTCAGCATCCTCGGCATCCAGATTAAGAAGAATCTCGGGCTCAACGAGACACAGTTCGGGCTGCTGATCGCCACTCCGATCCTGACGGGGTCGCTGGTGCGCCTGATGCTTGGCGTCTGGACCGACCAATACGGCGGGCGGGTGGTGTTTTCCGTCGTGATGATGATCTCGGCCGTCGCCACCTGGCTGGTGACCACGGCCAGCACCTATGAGGGTTTCCTGCTGGCCGCGCTGGGCGTCGGCATCTCCGGCGGCGGCTTCGCCGTGGGCATCGCCTATGTGTCGCGCTGGTACCCCAAGGAACGGCAGGGCACCGCCCTGGGCATCTTCGGCATGGGCAACGTCGGAGCGGCGGTGACCAAGTTCGTCGCGCCGTGGGTGATGGTGGCGTTCGGCTGGGAGATGGTCGCCAACATCTGGGCGGCGGCCATTTTCGTCAGCGGCATCCTGTTCTACCTGTGCACCAAGGACGATCCCGTCCTGCGGAGCCGCCGCGCCGTCGGCAAGGAGGCGGATTCACTGGCCAGCATGCTGGGGCCGCTCAGGGAAGTCCGGGTGTGGCGCTTCTCGCTCTATTACTTCTTCGTGTTCGGCGGCTTCGTGGCGCTCGCCCTGTGGCTGCCGCGCTACTACATGGGCGCCTACGGCATGGACGTCCAGACGGCGGGCATGCTGGGGGCGGCCTATTCCATTCCGGGAAGCATCTTCCGCGCCATGGGCGGCTGGCTGTCCGACAAGGTGGGAGCCCGCCGGGTCATGTACTGGACCTTCGTGGTCGGCGCGGTCTGCCTGCTGATCCTCTGCTACCCGGCCACCGACTACGTCGTCCACGGCTTCAAGGGCGACATCAAGTTCAGCCTGTCGCTGGGCTTCGTGCCGTTCACCATCGTCGTCTTCGTCCTGGGCTTCTTCATGTCCCTGGGCAAGGCGGCCGTCTACAAGCACATCCCCGTCTACTACCCGCACCACGTGGGCGCGGTCGGGGGCGTGGTCGGCCTGATCGGCGGGCTGGGCGGCTTCATCCTGCCCATCGCGTTCGGCGCCCTCAACGACCTCACCGGCGTGTGGACCAGCTGCTACATGCTGCTGCTGCTGGTGGTCGTCGCCTCGTTGGCCTGGATGCACTACGCCGTTCGCCGGATGGAGACCGAGGCCCTGCGGCGCATGGGCATGCTCGATGGGCCCGCCCTTCCGGTGGGTGACGGCCTGGACCGCATCATGCCGGCGGCCAGCGAATAATCCGCACGACAACGGATCAAGCGACATGCGGCCAGCAAAGGCTGGCCGCCTTTCTTGCCAAAATAGGGGGCGAGTATGCATGTTGATGAATCGGGAAAACTCCACCCGCGGCATGTGCTGACCAACTGGACGCCAGAGGATCCCGATTACTGGGAGAACCAGGGCCGCAAGGTGGCCATGCGCAATCTGTGGATTTCCATGCCGGCCCTGCTGCTCGCCTTCGCCGTATGGATGGTCTGGAGCGTGGTGGTGGTCAACCTGCCCAATGTCGGGTTCAAGTTCGACACCGATCAGCTGTTCTGGCTGGCCTCCATGCCCGGCCTGGCCGGGGCGACGTTGCGCATCTTCTATTCCTTCATGGTGCCGATCTTCGGCGGCCGGGCCTGGACGGCCCTGTCCACCGCTTCGCTGCTGCTTCCGGCGGCGGGAATCGGCTTTGCCGTGCAGGACCCGACGACGCCCTATGCGGTGTTCCTGGGCCTGGCCCTGCTGTGCGGCTTCGGCGGGGGCAACTTCGCCTCGTCCATGGCCAATATCAGCTTCTTCTTTCCCAAGCATAAGAAGGGCATGGCCCTCGGCCTGAACGCGGGCATCGGCAATCTCGGCGTCTCGGTGGTGCAGTTCGTGGTTCCCATCGTCATCGCCTCGGCGGTGTTCAGCACCCTGGGCGGCGATCCCCAGACCTGGGTCAAGGGCGCCGAAACCAAGCGGATGTGGCTGCAGAACGCCGGCTTCATCTGGCTTCCCTTCATCCTGCTCTGCTCCATCAGCGCGTGGTTCGGCATGAACGACATCGCCAGCGCCAAGGCCTCGTTCCGGGAGCAGGCGGTGATCTTCAAGCGCAAGCACAACTGGATCATGTGCTGGCTCTATCTCGGGACCTTCGGCTCGTTCATCGGCTATTCCGCCGGCTTCGCGCTCCTGACCAAGACCCAGTTCCCCAATGTCAATCCCCTGGCCTACGCCTTCCTCGGGCCGCTGGTCGGGTCCGTCGCCCGGGTGATCGGCGGGTTCCTGTCCGACCGTTTCGGCGGCGGCCGCGTCACCTTCTGGACCTTCCTGGTGATGATGTTGGCGGTGTGCGGCGTGCTGTACTTCCTTGGGCACAAGGGAGAAGCCATGGCCTTCAACGGCTTCCTGGCCATGTTCCTGCTGCTGTTCGCCGGCACCGGCGTCGGCAACGCCTCCACCTTCCAGATGATCCCGGTGATCTTCGCCACCTTGAAGCGGCGCGAGGGCAAGACCCGCCATATCCCGGAGATCGAGGCCGGCAAGGAGGCGGCCAAGGAGGCGGCCGCCGTCCTGGGCTTCAGCTCGGCCCTCGCCGCCTATGGCGCGTTCTTCATCCCGCGCAGCTTCGGGACCTCCATCTCCCTGACGGGCGAGGCCCAGGGGGCGCTGTACATGTTTCTGGCTTACTACGTCACGTGTCTGTTGGCGACATGGTGGTGGTACACGCGAAACAACGCGGAAATCAAGTGCTGACCACCGCTGGCGGAAATAAGTGAAAGGCGATCACAAAATGAGTAACTTTATTGATCGGTTGCTGTTCTTCAAGCGTAACGTCGACACCTTCTCCGGCGATCACGGCGTGGTCACCAATGAAAGCCGGGATTGGGAGGAGGGCTACCGTCGCCGCTGGCAGCATGACAAGGTCGTCCGCTCGACCCATGGCACCAACTGCACCGGGTCCTGCTCGTGGAAGATCTACGTCAAGGGCGGCATCGTCACCTGGGAGACGCAGCAGACCGACTATCCCCGCACCCGCCCCGGCATGCCCAATCACGAGCCGCGCGGCTGCCAGCGCGGAGCCAGTTATTCCTGGTACATGTATTCGGGCAACCGCGTGAAGCATCCGCTGATCCGGGGCGACCTGCTGCGGCTGTGGCGGCACGCCCGGAAGAATCTGGCCCCGGTCGAGGCCTGGCGCTCCATCGTCGGCGATCCGGAGAAAGCCCGGTCATACAAGTCCATCCGGGGGCTGGGCGGCTTTGTCCGCGCCTCCTGGGACGAGGCCCAGGAAATCATCGCCGCCGCCAACATCCACACCATCAAGGCCTGGGGGCCGGACCGGGTGGCGGGCTTCTCGCCCATTCCGGCCATGTCCATGGTGTCGTTCGCCGCCGGGACGCGCTATCTGTCGCTGATCGGCGGCGTTTCGCTCAGCTTCTACGACTGGTACTGCGACCTGCCGCCGGCCAGTCCCCAGATGTGGGGCGAACAGACCGACGTGCCGGAATCGGCCGACTGGTACAATTCGAACTTCCTGATTCTCTGGGGCTCCAACGTCCCGCAGACCCGCACCCCCGACGCCCACTTCTATACCGAGGTCCGCTACAAGGGGGCCAAGAGCGTGGTGGTCTGCCCCGATTATTCGGAAGCCTCCAAGTTCGCCGATCTGTGGCTGGCCCCCAAGCAGGGAACCGACGCGGCCCTGGCCATGGCCATGGGGCACGTCATCCTCAAGGAATTCCACCTGGGGGAAAACAAGTCCGCCTATTTCGAGGATTACTGCCGCCGCACCAGCGACATGCCGCTGCTGGTCCGGCTGGTGCGGCGGGGCGACGCGCTGGTGCCCGACCGCTTCGTGCGCGCCTCGGATTTCGACGGCAAGCTGGACCAGGCCAACAATCCCGACTGGAAGACCGTCGGCATCGAGGAGGGCAGCGGCCGCATCGTGGTCCCCAACGGCTCCATCGGCTTCCGCTGGGGCGAGAAGGGCAAGTGGAACATCGAGCCCAGGGACGGGCGCGACGGCGCCGAGGTCAAACTGGCGCTCAGCCTGATCGACGGCCGTGACGAGGTGGCCGGCGTGGCCTTCCCCTATTTCGGCCATATCGACCACGAGCATTTCCACAACAATCCCCACCCCGACATCCTGGTGCGCAATGTCCCGGTGAAGCGTCTGGCCCTGGCCGGCGGCGAAACCCTGGTGACCACCGTCTTCGACCTGATGGCCGCCAATTACGGCATCGACCGGGGATTGGGGGGGCTGCACGTCGCCTCGGCCTACGACCAGAACGTGCCCTATACCCCGGCGTGGCAGGAACGCATCACCGGCGTGAAGGCCGCCGACGTGATCACCGTCGCCCGCCAGTTCGCCGACAACGCCGACCGCACCCATGGCCGGTCCATGGTGATCATCGGTGCGGCCATGAACCACTGGTACCACATGGACATGAACTACCGCAGCATCATCAACATGCTGGTGATGTGCGGCTGCATCGGCCAGTCGGGCGGCGGCTGGGGCCATTACGTGGGCCAGGAAAAACTGCGGCCGCAGACCGGCTGGGTGCCGCTGGCCTTCGCCACCGACTGGGTGCGGCCGTCGCGCCAGATGAACTCGACCTCGTATTTCTACAATCACACCGACCAGTGGCGGCACGAGAAGCTGTCGGTGAAGGAAATCCTCTCGCCGCTGGCCAATCCCGACGATTTCAAGGGAGCGCTGATCGACTTCAACGTTCGCTCGGAACGCATGGGCTGGTTGCCCTCGGCGCCGCAATTGGAGAAGAATCCGCTGGACCTGGTCCGCGAGGCCCGCGCCGCCGACAAGGACCCGGTGCGTCACGCCGTGGAGGGGCTGACCTCCGGGGCGCTGCGGATGTCGTGCGAGGACCCCGACAATCCCCGCAACTTCCCCCGCAATCTCTTCGTCTGGCGCTCCAATCTCCTGGGTTCGTCGGGCAAGGGGCACGAGTATTTCCTGAAATACCTGCTGGGCACCCAGCATGGCGTCATGAACGACGACAACGGGGATTCGGGCGGCGAGAAGCCGACCGAGGTGACCTGGCGCGACGCGCCGGCCGACGGCAAGCTGGACCTGCTGGTGACGCTGGATTTCCGCATGTCCACCACCTGCCTGTACTCCGACATCGTCCTGCCGACCGCCACCTGGTACGAGAAGAACGACCTCAACACCTCGGACATGCATCCGTTCATCCATCCGCTCAGCCTGGCGGTGGACCCGGCCTGGGAGGCCCGTTCCGACTGGAACATCTACAAGGGCATCGCCAAGCGGTTCTCCGAGCTTGCGGTCGGCCATCTGGGGGTCGAGTCCGATCTGGTGCTGACTCCCATGATGCACGACACCCCCGGTGAACTGGCCCAGGCCCTGGATGTCAAGGACTGGAAGGCGGGCGAGATCGAGGCCATTCCCGGCAAGACCATGCCGGCCATGACCATCGTCGAGCGCGACTATCCCAACACCTACAAGCGCTTCACCGCGCTGGGCCCGCTGATGAAGACGCTGGGCAACGGCGGCAAGGGCATTTCGTGGAACACCGACGAGGAGGTGGACGCCCTGGGAGCCCTCAACCGTCTGGTGGCCGAGGACGGCGTGACCAAGGGTATGCCCCGGCTGGACACCGACATCGACGCCGCCGAGGCGATCTTGATGCTGGCGCCCGAGACCAACGGGCACGTGGCGGTCAAGGCCTGGGAGGCCCTGTCCAAATCCACCGGCCGCGATCACGTCCACCTCGCCCTGCACCGCGAGGACGAGAAGATCCGGTTCCGCGACATCCAGGCGCAGCCGCGCAAGATCATCTCGTCGCCCACCTGGTCGGGCCTGGAATCCGAGAAGGTCAGCTACAACGCCGGCTACACCAACGTGCACGAGATGATCCCCTGGCGGACCCTGACCGGGCGCCAGCAATTCTACCAAGACCACAAGTGGATGCTGGGCTTCGGCGAGGGCTTGTGCGTCTACCGCCCGCCCATCGACACCAAGACCATCCGGCCGGTGATCGAGTCCAAGGCGTCGGGCGCCAAGCAGGTGGTGCTCAACTGGATCACCCCGCACCAGAAATGGGGCATCCACAGCACCTACACCGACAATTTGATCATGCTGACCCTGTCGCGCGGCGGGCCGATCGTCTGGCTGTCGGAAAAGGACGCGGCCAAGGCGGACATCGAGGACAACGACTGGATCGAGGTCTTCAACGCCAACGGCGCCATCGCGGCCCGCGCGGTGGTCAGCCAGCGCGTCAAGGAAGGCATGTGCATGATGTACCACGCTCAGGAGAAGATCGTGAACACCCCCGGCGCCGAGACCACCAAGCTGCGCGGCGGCATCCACAATTCGGTCACCCGGGCCAGCGTCAAGCCGACCCATATGATCGGCGGCTACGCCCAGCAATCCTACGGCTTCAATTACTACGGAACGGTCGGCTCCAACCGCGACGAATTCGTGGTGGTGCGCAAGATGACCAATGTGGACTGGCTCGAAGGCCGTCTTGAAGGAAGGGGGGCCTGAGCCATGAAGATCCGCGCACAGATCGCAATGGTTCTGAACCTGGACAAATGCATCGGCTGCCATACCTGCTCGGTCACCTGCAAGAACGTGTGGACCACGCGGGAAGGGGTCGAATACGCCTGGTTCAACAACGTCGAGACCAAGCCGGGCATCGGCTATCCCAAGGACTGGGAGAACCAGGACAAGTGGCAGGGCGGCTGGCGCCGCCGCGCCAACGGCACGCTGGTCCCCCGGCTGGGGTCGCGCGCCTCGCTGGTGGCGAAGATCTTCAACAATCCGCGCCTGCCGGAAATCGACGATTACTACGAGCCGTTCACCTTCGACTACGAGCACCTGCAGAAGGCCGGCGTGTCGAGGACCCCGCCCACCGCCCGCCCCCGCTCGCTGGTGACCCGCAAGCGCATGGAAAAGATCGAGTGGGGGCCGAACTGGGAGGAAATCCTCGGCACCGAGTTCCGCAAGCGCTCGAAGGACCAGAACTTCGCCAACATCCAAAAGGAGATGTACGGCGAGTTCGAGAACACCTTCATGATGTACCTGCCCAGGCTGTGCGAGCATTGCCTCAATCCGGCCTGCGTCGCGGCGTGCCCCTCGGGCTCCATCTACAAGCGTGAAGAGGACGGCATCGTCCTGATCGACCAGGACAAGTGCCGGGGCTGGCGCATGTGCGTGTCGGCCTGCCCGTTCAAGAAGATTTATTACAACTGGAAATCCGGCAAGGCGGAGAAGTGCATCTTCTGCTACCCGCGCATCGAATCGGGGCAGCCGACGGTGTGCTCGGAGACCTGCGTGGGGCGCATCCGCTACCTCGGCGTGGTGCTTTACGATGCCGACCGGATCGAGGCGGCGGCATCGGCCGAGCGCGAGACCGATCTTTACGAAGCGCAGATGAACATCTTCCTCGACCCCCATTCCCCAGAGGTCCAGGCCCAGGCCCGCCGCGACGGCGTCCCCGAGGCCTGGCTGAACGCCGCGGCGGAATCCCCGGTGTGGAAGATGGCCATGGATTGGAAGGTGGCCTTTCCGCTGCATCCCGAATACCGGACGCTGCCCATGGTCTGGTACATCCCGCCGCTGTCGCCCATCCAGGGACGCGCCGATTCGGGAGCCATCGGCGTCAACGGCGTGATCCCCGACGTCACCAGCCTGCGCATTCCCGTGCGCTATCTCGCCAACATGCTGACGGCCGGCGACGAGAAGCCGGTGGTTTCGGCCCTGGAGCGGATGCTGGCCATGCGCGCCTACATGCGGTCCAAGACGGTGGACGGGGTGGCCGATCTGGCTCCGTTGCAGCAGGTGGGGCTGACCGAGGCGCAGGCCGAGGAAATGTACCGCATCATGGCCATCGCCGATTACGAGGACCGCTTCGTGGTGCCCACCACGCACCGCGAATACGCCGAGAACGCCTTCGACCTGAAGGGCAGTTGCGGCTTCTCGTTCGGCGACGGTTGCGGCGGCAGCTCCCAGACCAGCCTGTTCGGCTCACCCGGGCGCAAGCCCGCCAGCGCGGCGGAGTGACCCCCATGATCACTCTGAAAATTCTGGCGGCGCTGCTCGACTACCCCAATGAGGAGGTCATCGCCGATCTTCCCGAATTGGGGGCCATGCTGGCGGCGGACAGCATGCTGCCCGCCCAGGTGACGGAAAGGATCGATGAGTTCATCTCCGCCCTGGCGTCGCGGGATCTCCTGGAGGCGCAGGCGGACTGGGTGGAGCAATTCGACCGCAGCCGGTCGCTGTCCCTGAACCTGTTCGAGCATGTTCACGGCGATTCCCGCGACCGGGGCCAGGCCATGGTCGACCTCCGGGCCATGTATCTGGGGCACGGCCTCGAGATCGGGGTGAGCGAGCTGCCCGATTATCTGCCCCTGCTGCTCGAATTCCTGTCCACCCGTCCGGAGATGGAAGCGCTCAACCTGCTGGCCGAGGCCGGTCACGTGGTGGCCGCCCTGGGCCAGCGCCTCGCCTCCCGCAACAGCCCCTACGCTCCCATCATGGCGGCGGTGGCGTCCCTGGCCGGGGCGTCCGCCCGGGAGACGGGCGTGGTCGCCACCCCCGACGTGGATGACGACCTGGACGAGGTCTGGGCCGAAGCGCCCGTGGAATTCGGGGCGGGATCGGCCCTGGCCGGCTGCCCGGGCGGCGCGGCCATGGCGGCCAGATTGGAAGGAACCGGACAATGAGCACTCTCAATTTCTTTTTCTTCGGCATCTATCCCTATATCGCCGCCAGCGTCTTCCTGATCGGCAGCCTGGTCCGGTTCGACTACCAGCCCTATACCTGGAAAAGCGGGTCGAGCCAGTTCCTCCGCCAGCGCGGGATGCCGTTCGCCAGCAACGCCTTCCATATCGGCATCATCTTGCTGCTGCTCGGCCATGCCGTCGGCCTGCTGACGCCCCACGGCCTCTACACCGCCCTCGGACTCAGCGCCGGGACCAAGCAGGTGCTGGCCATGACCGCCGGCGGCATCTTCGGGACGCTGTGCCTGCTCGGCATGGTCATCTTGGTGCATCGGCGCCTCACCGATGACCGGGTCGCCG
The DNA here is from genome assembly GCA_030824585.1 of Phaeospirillum sp. GTDB lineage: Bacteria > Pseudomonadota > Alphaproteobacteria > Rhodospirillales > Magnetospirillaceae > Phaeospirillum. The sequence continues at coordinate 18,291 of JAVBXM010000029.1, forward strand.
CCGCCGGCTCGGCCATGGACACCTTCATCCTGCTGCTGTTGCTGGTCCAACTGGTGATCGGGCTGCTGACCATTCCGGCCTCGGCCTCCCACCATGACGCCACGGTGATGCTGGTTCTGGCCGAATGGGCCCAGCGCATCGTCACGTTCCGGGGCGGGGCGGCGGAACTGGTGGCCGGAACCGACATGGTGTTCCAGATTCATCTGGTGCTCGGCCTGACCATCGTGCTGCTGGCCCCCTTCAGCCGGCTGGTGCACGTGTGGAGCGCTCCGCTCTCCTATCTGGTCCGGCGCTACCAACTGGTGCGCAGCCGCCATCGCGACGTTTCGCGAGCCCGCGCCGGCTGAGGCCGGAATGGGGGCATATCCCTTGCCCGCCGGGGCGAGGGCGGAAAAGCCGGGGCTTGTCCCCGGCTTTCTTGTCCGCGGCATTCCGATCCGGAAGCGGAAAGCCAGTCTACGGACTGCGACCAAATGACGCAGAGGCGACAAACGTCAAAAGCGGGGAATGACACCGGAATACACTTCCTGTAGTTGTGTAACTCGGCAAATAGATATTTTTACGGACCATACATCATTTGCCGACAACTCAATGCGTGCCGCAGCCCTTGACTTTGTCCCTGGGGTCGCCGGTGTGTAGGGGGTGGTCCGTAATATGCTGGAATTAAGCATCAGGAGGGGTGTCATGCAGGATATCGCGTGGAAGGTAAGTATCTTCCAAATATTATTCATGGTTATCGTATTCATTGTAATATATGCAAAGTCACATATTGTTGCGCCCGTCGATGGTTTGGCCCAGGAAAAGACGCGGCGCTCGCTATTCATTGTTCTGATTGCCATGGGTATTCCCCTGGCATTCCATACCCTGGCCGACCTTCCCTATGCCGTACCGGATCGGACGGGCGGTCCGGTGCAGGTGGTCGAGGCCGTCGGGCGGCAATGGGAGTGGACGCTGAGCCGGAATACCTTCCGGGTTGGCGAGACCGTGGAGTTCCGCGTCACCAGCGCCGACGTCAATCACGGCTTCGGCATCTATGACGGTTCCATGCGGGTGGTGGCCCAGACCCAGGCCATGCCGGATTACGTCAACACCCTGCGCCACAAGTTCCAGACACCCGGAAAGTACACAATCCTGTGCCTCGAATATTGCGGCCTTGCCCATCACGCCATGTCGGCGGAGTTCGAAGTGCGCCCGTAGGCGATAGCGTTCGCCGCACAATATTCATCTCCAGGAGGGGAACATGAAAGCCGTTTCGGACACTGCAAGGCTGCCGCTGGACAGCTCGGCGAGGCGCGGGGTGCTGGCCTATCTGGTCGCCACCATCGCCATTTTCGTTCTGATGATGATCTTCGGCCTGCTCATGCGCGCCGCCCAGGCGCAGGCCTTCGGCCTGGATACCGGCCTGTTCTATCAGATCATGACGGTGCACGGCATCGGCACGGTGGGAGCCGCCGGCCTGGGCGGTGCCATGATCTGCTGGTATTTCCTGCGTCATTACGTGGTGCTCAGCACCGCGGTCCTGGTCCTCAACCTGGGGCTGTTCGTCACCGGCGTGGTGCTGATCCTGGGCGGGGCCTTCCTCGGGGAATTTGCCGGGGGATGGAACTTCCTCTACCCGCTGCCCGCCATGTCCCAAGGCGCGTGGAGCAATGGCGCGGCGGCGGCGTTCCTGCTTGGCCTGCTGCTCATCGGCAGCGGCTTCCTGGTCTTCTACCTCGACATGGCGCGGGCGATCCTCGGCAAGTACGGCAGCTTCTCCCGGGCGCTGGGCTGGCCCCAGCTGTTCGGAACCAGCGACGCGCCGCCGCCGCCGGCCGCGGTGGTGGCGGCGACGGTGATCTTCACCATGAACATCCCCGGCATCCTGGTGGGGGCGACCATCTTGGTGCTGAACCTGGTCAGCCTGTATGCGCCCGAATACCGGATCGACGCGCTGATGGCCAAGAACATGACCTATTTCTTCGGCCACGTTTTCATGAACGGCACCATCTACCAGTGCCTTATCGCGGTGTTCGAGATCATGCCGCGGCACACCGGCCGCCCCTGGAAGATCAACAAGTGGTTCCTGGGCGGCTGGACCGCGTCGGGCCTGATGGTCATCTTGGTCTATCCCCAGCATCTGCTGATGGATTTCGTCATGCCCGAATGGATGCTGATCGTCGGGCAGGTCGTCTCGTGGGTCCATGGACTGCCGGTCCTGCTGATCTCGGTGTTCGGCACCCTGGCCAACGTCCATCGTTCGGGCATCCGCTGGAACATGACGTCGGGACTGCTGTTCTTTGCCATGCTGGGCTGGGCGGCGGGCGTGTTCCCCGGCGTCGCCGACGCGACGATCATCGTCAATCAGGTCATGCACAATACCCAGTGGGTGCCGGGGCATTTCCACACCTACTTCCTTCTCAGCCTGGTCTCCATGCTGTTCGGCTTCGGCTATCACCTGATGATGGACATGCACGGCGACAAGGCGTCGCTGATCGACCGGGTGGGGTTCTGGCTGTTCACCCTGGGCGGTTTCGGCTTCATCCTGGCCTTCCTGGCCGGGGGTGCGGCCGGGGTGCCCCGCCGCTACGCGGTCCATCTGGCGGAATGGCTGGTGTACGACCGGGCCGGCACCATCTTCGCGGCCATGTCGGTGACGGCGGCCCTGGTGTTCATGGTCCGCTTCCTGCGCAACCTGAACAAGGGAGTGTCCTCTTGACCAGGGAGTCGTGGATGGCCCTTGCCGTCACGGTTCTCCTGGGGGCCGGCTTTCTGTGGTGGAGCACCGACGAGTTGCGTGCCTTCACCACGGAAGGCGCCCGCCGCCTGGCCGTCTCGCGGCAGCCGCGCGCCCTTCCGGTGGTTCGCCTGGAAGACCAGGGGGGCAATTCCTTCGGGTTCGACGACTACCAGGGGCAATACCTGGTGGTGGAGTTCATCTACAGCCGGTGCCCGACCCTGTGCACCACGCTGGGGCAATCGTTTCAGCGCATCGCCGCCGGGGTGGCGCCCGGCCGGCTGGGGCGCGACCTCTCGCTGCTCAGCATCACGTTCGATACTGTCCACGACGATACCCAGGCCCTGCGGGGCTATGCCGAGCGCTTCGGGGCGGACGGGCGGGGCTGGCGGGTGGCCCGCCTGAACGAGCCGGACCAACTGGCGCCCCTGCTCCGCACCTTCGGCGTCGTGGTGATTGCCGACGACATGGGGGGATTCGAGCATAACGCCGCCCTCCATCTGGTCGATCCGGCGGGGCGGCTGTCGCAAATCTACGACTACCGCGCCGCCAGCCGGGTGATCGCCGACCTGGGAGGGGCGCGATGAACCGGGCATCGGCCGGGATACGGCGGAATTCCGCCGTCGCCGCCATATCCCTGGGAAGCGTGCTGCTGGTTCCGGCGGTGGCGCGGAGCATGGAGGCGACCCTGGTCGGCCACATGCTGGTGCAGATCCCCTTGCTGATCGTGGCGGGTGGGCTGGCGGCGCTGGCCCTGCCCCACCGGCCGCCGTCCTGGGAGACGCGATTCAACGGGAACGGCGCCTGCGGACTGGTCCTGGCCACGCTCATCCTGCTGTACTGGATGCTGCCCCGGACCCTGGACGCCGCCCTGGTCGATCCGGTGACGGAGATGGCCAAATTCCTGACGGTTCCCCTGGTGGGAGCCGCCATCATCCTCAGTTGGCGGCGGATGGGGTTCGTGGGGCGAAGTTTCGTCCACCTCAATGCCATATCCATGTTCGCCGCCGAGGGCTGGCTGTACCGCATCGCGCCGGAACGGCTGTGCAACGCCTATCTGCTCAACGAGCAGGTGAGCGTCGGGACCGGCTTCCTCGGGCTGGCCGGCATTCTGGCGGCGGCGGTTTTCCGCAAGACGCTGTTCGCTCCGTTTCGCGGCGGCGGCGCGGACGGCATCACCATGCCTGTCGTTCCCGTCTCGCTGTTCGGGATCATTCTCGGCGTCGCCGGCCTGGGAAATTGCTGGCGGGTGGCCGCCCGCCTCTGGGGGCTGCCCGCGTGGATCGGCGAGGCGATCCTGGCCCTGGCGGGCGGCATCTGGGCGGTGCTGGCGCTGCTGTTCATGCTCAAGTGGCTGTTTGCCCGCGCCGCAGCCATCGCCGAGGCACGCCACCCCGTCACGAGCTGCTTCGTCGGTCTGGTGTTCGTCACCACGCTGCTGACCGCGGTCTCGGTCCTGCCCTATTCGCGCCCGGCGGCGCTGGGGCTGGCGATCGTCGGCTGGGGCGGCCACATCGTGTTCAGCGGGGCGGTGACCGGCGGGCTGTGGCGGGCCGAGCGCGATCCGGCAAGCCTGACGGCGGTTCTCTACTTGCCGACCGTCGCCGGCAACTTCGTCAGCGCCATCGCCGCCGGCGCGCTCGGCTATCCCCAGTTCGGCATGCTGTTCCTGGGGGCCGGGCTGATTTCGTGGCTGTCCATCGAGTCGGTGCTGATGCACCAGATGTACACCATGGGACCGCTGGCCCCGGCCATCCGCCCGACCCTGGGCATCCAACTGGCGCCGCCGGTGGTCTGCTGCGTCGCCTATCTGGCGGTGAATGGCGGCGTGCCGGACAGTTTCGCGCAGATTCTGTTCGGTTACGGCCTGCTGCAGGCGGCCATCATGATCCGGCTGGTTCCCTGGTTCGCGTCCCAGCCGTTCGTTCCCGGCCACTGGGCGTTCAGCTTCGGCGTGGTCGCCCTGCCGCTTTCCGCCTTGCGGATGGTCCAGAACGGCGTCGAGGGCCCCATCGCCGAACTGGCCATTCCCCTGTTCGTCGCGGCCAATCTGATCATCGGCTATTTCCTGGCGCGGACCTTCTGGTTGCTGGTCACCGGCCGCCTGCTGGTTCCGGCCGCCGCCAAGGCGCACGACACGCCGGACCGGATGGCGCGGGCGGATGGGATCACGTCCTAAACGCATTCGGAGAAATAGAATCTCATATGACGAATAACTTATTCATCCACTTGTCCATTGTTAAATTCCGGGGTCTCCTCGTCTTGTACACTCGTCGCCCTCGCCGCTGAGAGACATCAAAAGGCGAAATCAGCGCTGGAGCGGGCATGGGGGTCGAGGAGGCGCCGGCATCATCGGGAGGGGACGCTCACCACAAGAGCGCCCTGCGGACCCGCTTGGGGACGCTGATTCTGATCCGCTGGCTGGCCATCGGCGGCCAGTCCGCGACGGTCCTGGTGGTCGAGGTGTTTCTCGGCCATCTGGCGCTGATGCCGGTGGTGCTGACCATCGGCGCCTCGGCCATCTTCAACGCCGTGCAGAATGTCGACCGTGGCGGCGCGTGGTGCCTCGACCAGCGCCAGGCCACCTGGCACATCGCCTTCGACGTGCTGCAGATGTGCCTGCTGATCAGCCTCACCGGCGGGCCGCAGAACCCGTTCTGCATCTTCATCATGGGGCCGGTGGCGGTGGCCGCCGCCATCCTGCCGGCCCGGAACACGATGCTGATCTGCGGGCTGGCCGTGGCGGGCATCACCGTGGCGGGAGTGGTCCACCTGCCGCTGCCCTGGCCGGTGACCCTGGTGTTTCCCGGCGTCTACACCTTCGGCGTCTGGGTCGCCCTGTGCGTCGGCATCGTCTCGGTCAGCTTCTTCACCTGGCATATGGCCAACGAGACCCGGCGCATGGACGCGGCCTATGAAGCCAGCCGCACCGCCCTGCTCAAGGAGCAGAAGGCAGCGGCGGTCGGAGGGCTGGCGGCCATGGTGGCGCATGAACTCAACACGCCCCTGGCCACCGTCTGCCTCCTGGCCCAGGAGATCGTCGCCCAGGCGCCGCCCGACAGCCCCTATATCGAGGATATGGCGCTGCTGCTGGGCCAGACGGAGCGATGTCGCGAGATTCTGAAACGGCTGTACCGCCGCCGGGAATACGACGCCATGGTCGGCGACGAGACCGTCTCCATCTCCACCCTGGTCGAGATGGCGGCGGCGCCGTACCGCGACATGGCCATCGAACTGCACTTTTCCAGCCGGTCCGATACCGGCCCCGCCAAGGCGGAACCCTGGATCGTGCGAAGCCCGGAAATCCTTCACGGCCTCGGCAACCTCTTCCAGAATGCCTTCCAGTTCGCGGCCACCCGCGTCGACGTCGAGACCGAGTGGGGGGCGGACAGCCTCTCCGTCCGCATTCACGACGACGGGCCGGGATATCCCGAGCGCCTGATGGAGCATCTGGGAGAGCCCTACATCTCCAACCGGGACCAGGACGGCACCCATCTCGGCCTGGGTATTTTCATCGCCAACACGCTGCTGTCCCATACCGGGGGGCAATTGTTCTTCCGCAACGCCGATGACGGCGGTGCGGAGGTGGCGGTGCGGTGGCGCATGGCTGATCTGCTTGGAACCTCATCGGCACTGGAGCAGCATGGCTGACGATCTTGCCCAGGAAACCATCCTCGTCGTCGACGACGACGATCCCTTCCGCCTCAGCCTGACCCGCGCCCTTCAGCGCCGCCACCTGACGGTATACGCGGTCGGCACCATCGCCGAGGCCATGGCGGTGGCGGAGGGAACCTCCCTCACCTACGCGGCGGTCGACCTCCGGCTGGGCAACAGCAACGGGCTGGATCTGGTCCGCATCCTGCGCGAGACCGCGCCGTCCACCCGCATCGTGCTGTTGACCGGATACGGCAACATCGCGTCGGCGGTCACCGCCATCAAGGCCGGCGCCGCCGACTACCTGCCCAAGCCGGTGGACGTCGAGCATCTGCTGTCGGTACTGCGGGGCGAGGAGGCCCGGGCCGAACCGGCCATCGAGGCCGAACCCATGACTCCCGAGCGGGTCCGCTGGGAGCATATCAACCGGGTGTTCGGCGAGTGCGGCCACAATGTGTCCGAGACCGCCCGGCGCCTGCGCATGCACCGCCGGACCTTGCAGCGCATCCTCGGCAAGCACGCGCCGTCCTGACGCGGTCACACGGCGTAGCGTTCGACCGCCGCCTCGTTCCAGCGCATTCCCGTGCCCGGCAGGTCGGGGATGACGGCGCAGCCCGCCTCGAAGCGCAGGGGCTGCTCCAGGATGGGGGCGGCCAGGTCCATGCGCTCCAGCAGATGGGCGGTGGGCGTGACCGCCATGAGGTGGCAGCTCACCTCCTGGAAGATGTGGCTGGACATGGGGATGCCCCGGCTGTGCGCCAGGGCGGCGGCACGCAGCCAGCCGGTGACGCCGCCGATCTTCATGGCGTCGGGCATGGCGAGGGCGGTGGCGCCGGCATCCAGCGCCTTGGTCATCTCGTCGATGCCGAACCAGTTCTCCCCCATCTGCACCGGCAGGGCCAGGGCGGCGCGGATGCGGGCATGGCCCTGATAGTCCTCCTGCCGGGTGGGCTCCTCGATCCAGGCGACGCCTTCGCCCTCCAGGGCCTTGCCGCGCCGGATCGCCTCGGAGACGCTCAGGGACTGGTTGTAGTCCACCAGAATCTGGATGCCGTCGCCGATTGCGGCGCGGATCGCCCGGACCATCCGGATGTCCTCGGCCAGGGTGGCATGGCCGATCTTGGTCTTGAGGGCGGCAAAGCCCTGCCCGGCGGCCTTTGCCGCCCGCTCCACCGCCAGGGCCTCGCCATCCATGGAATGGCTGTCATAGGCTGGGATGGGACGGCGGACGCCACCCAGCATTTCCACCAGGGGGACGCCCAGCCGCTGGGCGGCGGCATCCCACAGCGCCATGTCGATGCCGGCCATGGCCATGCGGACCAGCCCGGTGGCCCCCAGCAGGCGGAAACGTCCCTCCAGCAGACGGTCGATCTCGGCCGGCGCCGCCGGGCATCCCGCCAGGGCCGCTCCCAGCGAGGTCAGCAATTCCCGCGTCGCCGCCAGGGCCAGGGGAGTGTAGGTGAAGACGTAGGAACGGCCGACCAGGCCGGCGTCGGTGCCGATGTCGATCAGCACCAGGGGGGCGGTGGCGACGGTGCCGACGCTGGTGCGCACCGGATGTTCCAGCGGAACGTTGACCGCCCGCGCGTTCAGGGAGGTGATGATCATGATGGACGAACCAGATGGTGGGGGCCGATATCGCCGATCGTGGCGGCGCCGATCAGGGTCATGGTGGTCTCGATCTCGGTGACGAAGGTTTCCAGCACCGTCCGCACTCCCCGTTCGCCGCCCGCCGCCAGGCCATAGAGGATGGGACGGCCGAGCAGGACGCCGCTGGCGCCCAGGGCCAGCGCCTTGACCACGTCGCTGCCCCGGCGGAAGCCGCTGTCCACCAGCACCGGCAGGCGTCCGGCGATGGCGGCGGCCATGGCCGGCAGGATGGAAATGGTCGACGGCGCCGCGTCCAGTTGCCGGCCGCCGTGGTTGGAGACGATGATGCCGTCGGCCCCGGCATGGACCGCCCGGACCGCGTCCTCGGGGTGCAGCAATCCCTTGATGACGATGGGGCCCGGCCAGCGGGCGCGCAGCCAGGCCATGTCCTCCCAGGCCAGGCGGCGATCCATGGCGCGGCTGAGCAGGGCGGCCTGCAATGCCGGCGATTGCCGCGTATCCTCGTCGCGGCCGAGATTGGCGAAGCGGGGCGCGCCCGACCGGGCCATGCCGGCCAGCCAGCCCGGATGGCGGCAGATGTCGAGAAGCGTGGCGAGCGACGGCCGGAAGGGCAGGCGAAAGCCGTTGCGCCGGTCGCGCTCGCGGTTGCCGCCCATGGGCACGTCCACGGTGACCACCAGGGCGGTGAACCCGGCGGCCTGGGCCCGCTCCAGCATCTGCTCGGCGATGGAGCGGTCGGTCATGACGTAGAGCTGGAACCACCGCTCGCCCCGGCCGTCCCCGCCGATCCGCTCCAGCCGGACATTGGAGGCGGAGGACAGGCAGAACGGCACTCCGGCGGCGGCGGCGGCCCGCGCCACCAGCCGGTCGCCCTCGGGGCGCAGCAGGCCGTTGAAGCCGGTGGGGGCGACGGCGACGGGAACCCGCCACCGCCGTCCGAACAGGGTGACGGAGGAATCGATGTCCGACACGTCCCGCAGGCAGGTGGGGGCCAGGGCGACCCCCTCCATGTCGGCGCGGTTGCGGCGCAGGCAGCTTTCGTCGTCGGCGCCGCCGTCCAGATAGTCGAAGACGAAGCGGGGCAGGCGCCGCCGGGCTCCCCGGCGGTGATCCTCCACGTTGACCAGCATGGCGGCCGCCCTACTGGATTTCGGCGAAGCCGCCGTTGCGGATTTCCACCATGCGGAACGACTGGCTGCCCAGCCCCATGTGGTCGGCGGCGGTCATGTTGTAGATGCCGCTGACCCCGACGAAGCCGGTGGTCTGTTCCAGGGCGGCGCGCACCTTCTCCTTGTCGGTGCCGCCGGTCGCCTTGATGGCCTCCACCACCATGCGCAGGGCGTCGAAGGCATAGCCGCCGAAGGTGGAGACGTCGATCTTGTAGCGGGCCTCGAACTCCCGCTTGTATTCGACGCTGACCGCCCGCTGGGGGTCGGAGGCGGGCAGGGATTCGGCGATCAGCAGGGCCGGCGACGGCATGCGGATGCCCTCGGCGGCCTTGCCGGTCAGCTTGGCGAATTCCATGGAGGCCTGGCCGTGGGACATGTAGAGCGGAATTCCCAGGCTGAGCTGGGCGTGGTTGCGGGCGATCACCGCCGGCGCCTGGCCGGTGCCGAACACGAAGATGGCCTTGGCGCCCGACAGCTTCGCCTTGGTCAATTGCGGCGTCATGTCGGTGTCCTTGTCGCCGTAGGACAGGTCCTCGATCACGGGAATGCCCATGGACGCCGCCATCTTCAGGGTCTCGTCATGCCCCGACTTGCCGAAGCCGCCGGTGTCGGACAGCAGGGCGAAATTGGTGATGCCCCGCTTCTTCATGTCCTCCAGGACCTTCTGCGCCGCCATGCGGTCGGAGTGGGGCATCTTGAAGACGTAGGGCTTGACCGGCTCGACGATCACCGAGGCCGCCGCCAGCGACACCATGGGCATCCCGGCGGATTCCGCCTGGGGCACCATGCCCATGGTCGAGCCGGTGGTCGAGGCGCCGATCACCACGTCCACCTTGTCCTGCTGGATCAGCCGCCGGATCATGGTATTGGCCTTGGCGGTGTCGCTGGCGTCGTCATAGGGGATCAGTTCCAGCTTGCGGCCGAGGACGCCGCCCGCCGCGTTGATCTTGTCGACCAGGAGTTCCAGCGTCTTCTGCTCGGGGTCGCCGAGGAAGCTGGCGGGGCCGGTGGCCGATACCACCGATCCGATGCGGATCGGCTCGGCGGCCGGGGCCGGCGCCGAGGCCAGCCCGAGGCCGAGAGCCAAAAGGACCATCAGATGACGCGACAGCGGAGCGTTGCTTCCCATGACGTTGACCTTCCTATCGTGCGTGAATGCTGTTGGCTTGGCGGCCATTTTGGTTAAGGTAGGCAGATCGACGGAATTTTCCTATCAGAAAATTTTCGCATCGGAAAATTTGGACCTATGACCTCGAGCGAAGCCGATACCCCCGTACCCCTGAGCGAGATGGGATCGCGCCTCAGAGCCCATCGCCTGGCGCGCGGCTGGACCCTCAAGGCGGTGGCCGAGGCCAGCGGATTGGCCATCTCCACCGTCTCCAAGGTGGAGCGGGGGCAGATGTCGCCCACCTACGACAAGCTGCTGCAGTTGAGCCGGGGCCTCGGCATCGACATTTCCGAGATGTTCGGGTCCGAGCCGGACGGGACCGTTCCCCTGCGCTCGGCGGTGACCCGGCGGGACCAGGCCCACCGGGTGACGACGCCCAATTACGATTACGGCTATCTGGCGGCGACCCTGGCGGGCAAGAGCATGGTGCCCGCCGTCGCCTGGGTGCGGGCCCGTTCCCTCAAGGAATTCGGCCCCCTGCTGCGCCATGCCGGCGAGGAGTTCCTGTTCGTCCTGTCCGGGATGGTCGAGGTCCATCTGGACGACCACGAGGCGGTGCTGCTGCGCCAGGGGGAAAGCATCTATTTCGACGCGGCCCAGGGTCACGCCTTCCTGTCGGTGGGCGACGGCGACGCCGAGATCCTGGTGGTACTGTCCGGCGACGACCGCTAGGTGTTTAGTCCCGGCATTTGATGGATCGGATCGAGCCTGAATCGTTCGGGGTCGGCTGTCCAGATTTTGCAGATGTATTCGTAGGGCGTCAGACCCTTGAGGGTCTTCAGGCGTCGGCCGAAATTATAGGCGTTTACAAAGTTTCCGAGGTGAGCTTCGAACTGCTGGTGGTTGTCGTAGTGGTAGCGTTTGACGGTGGCCTCCTTGATGGTCCGGTTCATGCGTTCGACCTGACCGTTGGTCCAAGGGTGCTTGATCTTCGTCAGCCGGTGCTCGATGCCGTTCTCGCTGCAGCGCATGTCGAACATGTGCGTTACGTACCGAGCCGTGGGGCCATCGGCGTAACGCGGCGGAAAGGTGAATTGAATTCCGTTGTCGGTCAGGACCGTGTGAATTTTGTAGGGAACGGCCTCGATCAGCGCGACGAGGAAGGCCGATGCCGATGTCCGACCGGTTTTCCTGACCAGTTGCACGAAGGCGAATTTGCTCGTGCGATCTATGGCGACATAGAGATAGAGCTTGCCCTCGGCGGTGCGCACCTCGGCGATGTCGATGTGAAAATAGCCGATGGGATAGGTTTTGAACTTCTTCTTGGCAGGCTTGTCGCCTTCCACCTCCGGCAACCGGCTGATGCCGTGGCGGCGCAGGCAACGATGCAGAGACGATCGGGTCAGGTGCGGGATGGTCGCCTGCAAGGCATATAGGCAGTCATCCAGAGGCAGCAGCGTATGGCGGCGGAAGGCCACGATGATGGCTTCCTCCTCGACGGTCAGGACCGTCGATTTCGCCTCTTTCGGCCCGGTCGGCAGATCAGAGACCGAACCGCGCGTCTTCCACTTGGCGACGGTCTTCGGGTTGATCCCATAATGCTTGGCAAGGGATCTCAGGCTCTCTTGACTATCTTGTATTGCTCGACGGATTGCCTCTGTCGTGGTGGCGCAGCCGTGTAGAACCTGGCCCATAGTGCCTCCTTCCATTCCGGGGAAAAGATTGCACCATCAAAGCCTGGGACCAAACACCTAGGCTCTGGACTCATAGTTCTGCATCCACAGACGAGCCGAAGAGAGCATGACATCGGCAAGGAAATTCCTGGCCGATTTGTCGAAGCGCGTTGCAACCCGCCTGAAATACTTGAGCTTATTAAGGAAGTGCTCGACAAAATTGCGCTATCGGTAAAGGCTATATCGATAGAGCGCTGGGCCTTGCGGTCGCGCGGCGTGGGGATGTGCGCGCAGCCGCCATTGGCTTTAACCAAATCGACCAAGGCGTAGCCTTGGTCGCCGACAAAGGCCTGAGCCGTCGGCAACCCCACTGGCGTTGCCGCCTTGTCCGAGGCTTGGCCCAGCGTCAGCAGCAATTTCACCGGCAACCCACGCTCGTCCACGACGGCATGGATTTGAACACCTAAACACCAGACGAGCCTCTGTTATCCTTCATCAAAATCAAGGCAAGGACACTGATTGCGGTGGTAGCGCCCATTGCCGCCAACTGGCATTGAGGAGGCAGAGGACCCAGTTATATCGAATCCTCTTTTTCAACCGTCGGCGTCAGGCATCTGGCAGGGCGTGTCCTCGCCCACCTGGATGCGGAGCGGAGGGGTCGCTCCTGGAGCAGTATAGGCCAGCCACCCGTCTTCTCGTACCTGGGCATGACCGAACATGCCGAAATTGCCTCGCCAACGCTCTCCCAGGCCGACCAAACGGCCTTGGGCATCTACGATGCGTAGGGGAAGGCGTCCGGTTGGAACGCCGCCATGGCCCAGCAGCCGCAAGCCGCCATCAGGCAGCGCTTCGGCTCGGTCGATGCCGCCGGCACAGATCGGAAGCCCTCTGGGGATGTCTGGATTGGCACCGAGGCTCCGGGCCGCATCAGTATCGAAGGGAGAGAGGCCGCGAGCCCGCATCAGCGGGCGAAGGCGTCCCATATCATCCGTATAGGCCCGCCGAGTCTCTATGGCCGGGTCGGAGACCCCGACCGTGAGGGCGATTCGCGTTGCCGCCACGATCTCGGCTTGGGTAATGGCCCGAAGGCCGAAGGGAACCTGAAGGAACAAGAGCAGCAGTGCCAAGCCGGCCAACGGCCAACCGCCGGCGCGAGGGACCGCCCTTACTGTCAGGACCACCAACGCGGCCCAAAACAACGAGACGATGAGATCGTAACGCGACAATACCGGCCCAGGCTCCACGGCGTCGCGCAGGCTGACGCTTCCGCCCCAGATCAGGGCCAAGGCCAGGATACCCGGCCACAGGGCTGCTTTAGTCCAAGAACGCCCGCCCCGCAAAAATACAAGCCAAGCCCAGACGGCCAAAGTGACTCCGGACAGCCCCAGGGCGGTAGCGGCGGGTTCCGCCGCCGCCGCCAGGGGCGAGCCGCCCAGGATACGGGCCAAAGGAGCACCAAAAAAGCGCCCGAGAGCCAATACTACCGGAACCGGGTCTGACAACAGCAGGCGGAGGCCGCCACTGGGAGGTGGCAAATTTATGTGGGTGAAGAACAGGAGGGCCGCTATCGCTCCCGTCACCACGACCCCCGCGAGCCGCGCCCAGCCGCCCCGCAGCACAATGACCACCACCACCACCACCGGCAGGCTCAGGAGCCCGATGACTCCCGACAGTGTCGCCGCCACGATCAGCAGCATGCCCAGGGCGAAGGCCCCGCGGCCAAAGCACGCCTGCCCGGTCAGGTGCAGCGCCAACACGCAGCCGGCAGTGGCCATGGAAATCCATAGCTTTTGTGGCTCGGCTAGTACCTCTACATGAGTCGCCGACAAAGTGAAAGCGGCGACCACCGCCGCCAGGGGAAGGCGCAGGGAGGGCTCGATAGCCTCGTCGCCGCCGATGGCCCGCACTCCGGCCCAGGCAATGGCCGCCAGCGAAATCAGGGCAGCGGCTTGCGACAGGATGAAGCGCCCACCCCATCCGGCCAACTCGTCGAGGACGAAGACGATTCGGGGAAGCAGCATCAAGTGGTATTCATTCTGCCTCCAGATGCCGCCGAAAGCCGGTCCTGAATTCCGCTCCGCCAGGAACACCCAGTAATCTCCGCTGGGCATGATGTGTCGTGCCGCCATGGAAAGCAGGATCGCCGCAACACAGGCCCCCAGGGAGCCCAGAATGGTAACTCGCCGGGTCCAGGGCGATAGACGTAACACCATACTAGAGCTTCAACCGCTTGAAAATTCGTTCAGGAATAGCGCAGATGGCGGCCATGATCAACCACCAGAAGGTAGGGGCATAGGCTTCATCTGCTCCCTCGCGGGCCAGGGCGAGGCAGCGCCGCGCCACAGTCCGGGGTGAGGCCACCAGAAACATACCGGGGACTCCCCAGGTCATGGTGGTATCGATGAAGCCCGGCTTGATGGTGGTGACGCTGACGCCTGAACGCAGCAAGCGTGCGCGAAAGCCCTGCAGGAAGGCGTGCAGCCCCGCCTTGGCCGAACCGTAGATATAATTGGACAGCCGCCCCCTGTCGCCGGCCACCGAGCCCAGCACCACCACTTTGCCTCTACCCTGACGCTCCAACAGTGGAGCCAGATGCAGTAGGGCGGAGACCATTCCGGCGAAATTCACCGAGATCACACGGAGCGCCAGGGTGGGATCGGCTTCAGCCTCCGTCTGGGGCGGCATAAAACCAAAAGCTGCGAAGATATTGATGCAGCCCGCTCCCTTTAGGGCCTCGGCCAGTTTCCCATGCCGGACAGAGTCTTCGGCGTCGAAAGCCAGGGTGTGCGCTAGGCTGCCGTGGCGGATGCGAAGGTCGGCGGCCTGGCGCTCCAACTCGTCGCGGTCGCGCCCGGCCAGAATGACGCCGTCGCCACTTGCCGCCGCCTCTTGGGCGAAGGCGCGGGCGACGGAGGACGTCGCGCCCAGGATCAGCCAAGTTTCGCTCATGGAGCCCCCCTCAGGGCCAGACGGCGCGCTATGTCCGATTGCCAATGGCCCTCCGGATCGACACGGTGAAGCACTTTGCGGTACAGATCCAGTCCAGGGTACATACGAGGCAATGAAGCCGGGGCCATCACGCTGTCCTTGGCCAGATAGATGCGTCCGCCATGGTCAAGGGTCATGGCTTCTAGATGGGCCAGAAGTTCCCCCGTGCCGGGGCGGACAGGAAAATCCAACGCCAGGGTCCAACCCTTGAGCGGGAAGGACAGATAGCCCGGGCCATTGCCACCCAAAGTCTTCAGAACAGCCAGAAAAGAAGCACCACGAGCATCGGCGATAGCTTCCAGCAACGAGCGTAATGCACGAGGCGCTTCGGCCTCGGGAATAGCACACTGGAACTGGTGAAAACCTCGCCGGCCATAAAGGCGGTTCCAGTCACCAATGGCGTCGAGAGGGTAGAGAAAGGATTGGGCATCGACCACCCTATGCCGGCCACCCGCAGGAGTCCGCCGGTAATAGGCGCAGTTGAAGGCTGCCACCACCAGGGGGGACAGGACCTGAGGAGACAGGTCGATGGGCAGGGTCAGGCGACGATGACGCCTCTCGGACAAGACCGTTCCGGCCGGCGCGAGGTTGGCGGCTTCGACCACACCGCGCCCCAGGCTCTTGCCGCGCGCAAAGGCGTCGATCCAGGCGACGCTGTGCGAGGCGAAATCCCTAGCCCGCACCAATCCAGCCATGAGTCCATCCAGGTCCGAGGCTCGTTCCTCGGACACCTCGAAGGCGGCCGATGGCACCTGACGCAAGGTCAGGCAAAGTGCGATAACCATGCCGGTCAGCCCCAGTCCACCGACGGTCGCCTGGAATAACTCCGGCTGATTTTCGAGATCAACCCTGAGCACCTCGCCCGAGGCGGCCAGCAGATCGAACCACACCACATGTCGAGCGAAGCTACCGTCACGGTCGTGGTTTTTGCCGTGAATATCGTTGGCCAGGGCGCCGCCCAGGGTAACGAAAGCGGTGCCCGGTGTTACCGGCGCCATCCAGCCACGCGGTAGAAAGGTGGTCAGAAGATCATTGAAGGTCGCCCCCGCCTCGGCCACTAGCCGGCCAGTGCTCGGGTCAAAGTCGAGGAAACGGTTCAGCCGCTCGGTCAGCACTAGTCGCCCGGCACCATTAAGGGCCGCGTCGCCGTAGCTGCGTCCCGCCCCCCGAGGCAGTATCCCTCCCGGTTCGTCGGTCAGAATGGCGGACCGCAAGGCAGCCATAGTCTCGGGCCGAGCAACGGGCATGTTAGCCCATAGACTACGCCCCCAACCGGACAGGGTGGTCTGTTTCCAAATCATAGGTAGAGCAATCCGCCAAACACACCCACCCACCCGACCATGGTAATCAGCAGGAAAGGATCACCGAGAGCAATGTCGGTGGGCGCCCCCGAGCGCTTCTCCACCATGGTGATCTGGAGATACCGCAGGATGCCGGCCAGTACGAAGGGGACGGTCAGATAGAGATGGGGCGTTCCCAGGCGCCCCATCACATCTTTATCCACGGTGTAGATAGTATAGCAAACGAACAAGGCGGCGGTCATGATACCCATGGCCTTATCGACGAACTCCAACGTATAGCCGTCCAAGCTGCCACGGTGATTCTCATCCAGGCCCCGTACCAGATCATCGCGTCGCTTCGCCACCGCCAAGAACAGGGCCAGTAGCCAGGTGCACAATATGATCCACACGCTCAGCGTAACGGTCGACAGCAGAGCCCCCCCTTCAAGCCGCAGGACGAACCCGGCGGACAGGATCATGATATCCAGGATAGACACATGCTTGAGCTTGAAACTGTAGGCGATCGTCATGGCGAAATAGGCGGCTATGATCAGAGCGAAGAGCGGGGATAGGGCCAAGGACAAAGCCAAACCCGCCCCTCCAAGCAGGACCGCCAGAGTCATGCCGCCCCTAGGGCTAATGATCCCGGTCGCCAAGGGCCGATGGCGCTTGTCCGGGTGCATGCGGTCAGCCTCACGGTCCACCCAGTCATTCAGGACATAGGTGGCGCTGGCCGTCAGGCAGAAGGTCAACATACCCAACAGCGTCAGCCGCAGGTGAAGCGGATTAATAGCGCCAGGCGTCATCAGCAATGGCGCCAAGACAAACACGTTCTTAACCCACTGGCTGGGACGCAGAACGGACAGGTATGCAAGCGTTCTGGATTTGGGCGGCGGCATTATGGCGGACTCTCCCTCGGATTCGGGGGCCTCCACAGCAGGACGATAAAGAGCGCAATGGCCAAGCAATGGAACGACAGTATCCACGATTGCCAAGCCCCAAAGCTGAACTCGCTCACCACCAATCCCGAGACTATGGACGCAACCCCACCAGCCCGAACAGCTGGAGAGGCAGAAAGGTGGCCAGCCTGACGCAATAGCCATAGCACGATCATCAGGGCCAGTGTCGCACCGATCCCCCCAAGTTCCAGCCACCATTGTAGAAATGCGTTGTGGGGATGAAGCGGAAGATTCTCCGATGTGAAACCAACCGCGAAAGAGCGCCAGGGGACCTGTATTTCCTTCAAGACCACGGCTCCCCCCTCGGGCAAGTCTCGTGACGCATCCAAACCCCAGCCAGTTACCGGACGCTGGCTGATCTTATGGACGGTGAATTTCCAGATGTAGTAGCGGTGATAGGCTGAATTCGGTAGATAACCGACATCACGCGAAAAAGCCTCCCAACTTGGCATGGCGGCGACCATCAACGGCTGTAACATGACCATAGCTGAAACTACAACCTGGACGGCGATCAGGGTGCGCCGTGGCATGCGCAACATGGCTAAAAGTGTCAGCCCCCCCAGAAGGAGAGCGACAATGCTGGCATGGCTGCCCATGACATAGGCGAAGATCGTAATGGCCCCAGCGAAAAGCCATGCGAGAACCGTCATCCCTTGGCGCCAAAGTGTGATGGTGAGGAGGGGGGTCAAGACGGCAAGAACCGTGCATCCATTCTTGCTAAGGATCAGTTCCGACGAAATATTCGCCATGCTGAGTACCCAATGGCCAACGGCAGATTGTGACAGCACACTGCCCAGAATTAGCATTAGGGCGCTCAAGACCCCTGTAATCAGCGCTTTTCCTGCCATCGCACCCAGCGATGGACCAAGATGCATGGCGCCAACCACGACGAGGAACCCGGCAGCCATCAATCCCCCTATGTTGGCACAGCGATGGAGCGAGGTGACGGGGTCCACAGCCCACAGGCTGGAGGCGAAGGCCCAGGCTAAGAATGGGAGAACTATAATTAACGGCTTTTGAATTATCGAAAACGTATTGATCCCACCCTTAAAATATAAAGGCAGGCATGTGACTGCCAGGATTATTAGAATAACAACAACCCCCTTGCTGGCTACAACGGCCACAATGGGCAGACTAAAACAGGTCAAGATAAATGCTATCTTCAGAATAATCTCTGAGCGGCCGCTAAGGTGGCAGGCGGATTTCTCAGAAATTCTTTGTCTCCCACTGTGCCGGCTACACGGAACGCTACGTTGAACCAAGCCCCGACGAGTGCAGCCTTATTGCTGGCCCGATTGAAAGTGATAGGCTTGCCCGAAAGAGCAGTCAACAGCCTATGCCAACCGACAGGGTGGGAAGGTAAGAGGAGAGGCGACCCGTGGCCCGACCCTGCGGCTGGACGCAGACCTTATCGAGAAGCCGCGGGCCGGTGGTCGGGGGTAGTGATCTCGGGTTAACGACACACTGCGCAAGGCGACAGGTCTGTAGGACTGCGCCTTCTCGGCAACGCCGAACGACCCGCGCATTCTTGCTGCGTAAAGCGCCGTGGGCCGAACGCTGAAATTTTGCTGCATTCACAAAACAAGGCGAAGCCGCTCACGCCCTCCTCCGCCGGGCCGGCGTTTTCCCGGCCATCCCGGATACGGGCGGCGAGTACCGGCCGATCCGTCAGAAGCGGTAGGCCAGCCCCAATCCGGTCTTGAACTGGTTCTCCGACCCCTGATCCTTGACGATGGGGCTGTCGGCCGCGTCGCCCAGCAGGCGCCCGACCTCGGCAAGCGCGAACAGGTTGACCGAGGATGTGATGTCATAGCCGGCATTCACGCCGATCTTGACGTCCTTCATTCCAGACTGGGCATCGTACCTGGAATAGTGTTTGACCGAGTTTCGCGCCTGTTCCGGGGTAATACCGAAGAGGCTTCCCATATAGTTGTCGTCAGCCCATGTGGCTGAGAGTTCCGTGCTCACCTTGAAGTCCCGGCCCTGGTAGATCTTATAGCCGCCCTTGAGGGTGATGGTCGTCCCGTCACGATCGCCTCCGATGTCCCTGGCCAGGTTCAGACCGGCGGAGATCGCCTTGTATTGGTAGGCCACTCCCAGTTTGCCGACGGCATTGCTGGACAGGTTGCCCAGGCCGCGAAGCGCGTCGTCATGCTCTTTGTCGGCGCTTTCCTTGCGCCCGCCCCAATAGCCGATGCCGCCGCTGATCGAAAAGTCCTTGTCGTTGAGCGGCCGGACCGTGGCCATCAGACCGCCCATGGGGCTCAGCGAAACAGTTTTCCGCCACGAAACCTCCGCCACGGGAAGCGGACCGACCTGATAGTGCTTCGATCCCTCATAGGTCGGTCCGACCATCGCGCCGGCACCGATCTTGAAGGCCCAGTCGGAAGGCTTTCCGTTGGCCGGCTTCGCCTCCTCGGCCAAGGCCGGCGCGACGGCGGCCAAGCCAAGCGCGGCGGAAAGAGACAGGGCAATGGGTGCCGATCGGAAGAATTTCATGGTCATGGCCATTCCGGTACTGGTTAAACTCGCGGAATGATGTCCGGCGGGAATTACCGCAGCATTACCGGGATTTGTAATGCTGCGGTAACGGGCCGGCATCACGATTGACGGTCTCCCCCGCCTTGGAACGTCGCTCGGAAAGCCCGGTTGCCCATGAAAATTCTCCTGATCGAAGACAACCACAGACTGGCCTCGTATGTTTCGGTCGGGCTCGGCAAGGCGGGCTTTGCCGTCGATACCATGGCGACGGCCTCGGATGGCGAGGAGGCGATGGCGGTCGGCGCCTACGACGCCGTCATCCTCGACCTGGGATTGCCGGATCGCGATGGCATGGACCTGCTGGCCAGGATGCGGCGCGACGGCGACAGCACGATCGTGCTGGTCCTGACCGCGCGCGACGCGCTCGACGACCGGGTGAAGGGATTGACCGCCGGTGCCGACGACTATCTGGTGAAGCCGTTTGCCATGGCCGAACTGGCCGCCCGGTTGCGCGCCCTGGAACGGCGCCAGCCTCATGCCCTGGAACTGGTGCTGGCGCGGGGCAATGTGCGGTTCGATCCCAGCTCCCGCGAGGTGCGGGTGGGCGACCGCGCGGTACCGTTGCGCCGAAGGGAGGGGGACGCGCTTGAATATCTCCTGCGACGGGCTGGCCGCGTGGTGTCGCGAACCGCCATGGAGGAAGCCCTCTATCCCGCCGGAGAGGAACTGGCGTCCAACGCCATCGACGTGCTGATCCACCGCCTGCGCAAGCGCATGCAAGATGCCGAGGCGGATGTTTCCATCGTCACCATGCGTGGCGTCGGCTACATGCTGTCGGTCAGGACGTCCTGAGGATGCGCCGCCCGCTGCCCCTGTCGCTCAAGACGACGCTCAGCTTTGTTGTCGTCAACCTTGTCGCCGCCGCCTTGATCATCCTGCCGTTCTACCTGACGTTCTGGAATAATATTTCGCATCGCTATGTCCCGGGATTCCTGGACCCCGTCCGGAATAAATGGGAGAAATTCTGGGAAAATGGCGGCACCGATCCTGCGCTGCTCGCCGACATCACCGAGACCCTGGCTGAAAATCGCGTCCAATTCGTCGCATTTGACGATACCGGCCGCGTCATCGCGGCCTCCGAGGGTGTGAACGCTCCGTTCTTTCCCCAATCCCATGGCTGGTTCGACGAGCATTTCAGCACGCCGGCCTCGGACTCGCGGCCAGCGCTGTACGGCATTTCCAAACGCAAGCAAGGCATCACCGTTCAACTGGGGACCACCGATTCCGCATTCTTCTACGAAGCCTTCATCGACCGATTGATGAACCGGCTGGCCATCATCGGCGGGGCATTCCTGGCGGTGACGTTGGGAGCGAACGTCGTGATCCTGCGCCGGTCGCTTCAGCCGTTGCGCCGCGTGTCCGAGGAGGCCGCGGCCATCGGACCGCAGAGCACATCCCGGCGGCTGTCGGAGCAGGGGCTGCCTGTCGAGGTGCTGCCGCTGGTGCGGGCGATCAATCAGGTTCTCGACCGGCTGGAGGACGGCTACAAGGCCCAGCGCGACTTCATCGCCGACGCGGCCCACGAACTGCGCACACCGCTGGCCGTGCTGAAAGCCCATCTGGATGTGCTCGATGATCGCCAGATCGCCCAGTCCCTGGAAGGCGATCTCAGCGGCATGGAGCGTCTGGTCTCGCAGTTGCTGGCCATGGCCCGGCTGGACGGCATTCACATCGAGGACGGCGACACCGTTGATCTATCCGCCCTGACCGTCGAAGTCGCCCGTCACCTCGGCCCGATCGCCTTCGAGCAGAATCGGGAAATCGAGGTGGTTGGCGGCGAACGCCCCATATGGGCGCGCGGCCTGCACGATTTCCTGTTCCGCGCCTTGCGCAATCTGGTTGAGAACGCGCTGCGGCACGGCCCGCCCGGCTCCGTCATCACGCTTCGCCTCGCGTCCGATCCCCCAAGCGTCAGCGTGGCGGACCACGGCCCAGGCGTTCCGGCGGAACTGCGCGAAACCATCTTTCACCGTTTCTGGCGTGGCGAGCGCGACCGAGCCGGCGACGACGGTGTCGGCCTCGGCCTCGCCATCGTCGCGGCAACCATGAAGGCTCATGACGGCAGCATCCATATCGGCGACGCTGCGGACGGCGGAGCGGTATTCACCATGCGGCTGCCTGTCTCCCGAAGAATCGGCGCACATGGGGAGTGAACAGGCCGACGCCATAACGTCCCATACGAGCGGCCGCACCGCAGCCCGGGGATTCCAGCCGGATTCGGTTGTCCCTCGGGCTCCCGTCACCCCGGATTTTCTTCGAGTCGATGCTTCGGAATCGTACCAACGCCGTTTCTGAAACGTGAACTTCAAAGTAGAATGCGGCCCCAGGAACGGG
>JAVBXM010000108.1 GCA_030824585.1 Phaeospirillum sp.
GGGCCCCCCCCATATCGGCACCGGCCGCCAGGGCGGCGGTGGCGAGGAGCGCCGTGCCGCCGAAGGCGAGCGCGGACGCGATTGCGGTCTTGGTCGTCTTCATCAGCGGGATTCCTCGATGATCTGGCGGTTCATTTCGTCGAACTCGCCATTGGCGCGATAGACGTAGATGCCGGTCAGCACGATGGCCGACAGGATCACGCCCACGCCGATGGGAAACCCGATGGTGGTGACGCCGGCGGTCGACAGCAGGGTGCCGAGCCACGCCTTGTTGAAGGCGATGATCAGGATGAAGCCGAAATAGATGATCAGCATGATCGCCGACAGCGTCCATGCGAAGGCGTTGCGCTTGGCAACCAGTTCCCTGAACTTCGGATTGTTCCGAATGTGTTCGGCGCTCGCGAGATTCGCGGCCGAAGGTGCATTGCTATGTGAGCTCACTTTGACCCTCCACTTTGTCACCGCCGCCACCCTGACGGGCCGGCGGTAGTTGTTTTCAGTTCCCGGTCTTGTTGCCGGTTTCCGCATTTTTTAGCGTGCAGGCGCGCCAGGGCACCTATGCGTACGCGTCATACGCCTGCAGCTTGCCTGAGGCGACGAACCTCATTAACATCCGCGTCCTTTGGCGTCAACACCAACTGAAAGCACCTGATTTATTCAATAGGTTATTCTAATGAGAAATAAGGTATTCGTTTCGAACCTTAACCCACTTTTCTCAAGATGACGCCAAATTCCCTTTCAGTTTCTGTTTAGTTTACAGAAAATGTCACTTGCCCCCTTCAGCGCGATCACGCGAAGCATCTGAACCGACCTAGAGTAAACACCCTAGCGTGTTCTCGAAAAAGATTGTGCCCCTCATTTAGACTTTTACCGCACAGCCTCTTTTCAGGCTGAAATAGGTTGAATTTTCCCCCTCCGCCACTATCGTACACGCGCTATGAATGACATTGCCGCCCTCGCCCGTATCGACAGCTTTCCCTATCGCCATCGCCTGCGCGAAGTAATGAGCACGCCGGTGCTGACCGCGCTGGCCTCGGTGACCTTGAACGATGCGGTGCTCCGCATGTACGAGGCGCGGGTGTCGTCCATCGTCGGCGTCGATGCCGACGGCCGCACGCTCGGCATCTTCACCGAGCGCGATCTGCTGCGCATCCTGTCCAACAACGGTCCGGCCGGCCTGGAGCAGACCCTGGACCAGACCATGACCAAGCCGGTGGCCACCGTGTCGGCCGACGCCTATGTCTATGTGGCGCTGGCGCGCATGACGCGCCTCGACCTCCGGCATCTGGTGGTGGTGGACGGCGACAACCGGCCGCTGGGCATGATCACCGGCCGCGCCCTGCTCAAGGTCCGCGCCACCGAGGCGCTGGTGCTGGGCGATTCGGCGGAAAGCGCCGCCAATCCCGACGAGATGAAGGCGGTGATGACCAACCTGCCCAGGTTGGCCAAGGGCCTGCTGGGCGAAGGCGTGACGGCGCGCAACATCGCCTCGGTCATCGCCCTGGTGCTGCGCGACCTCACCGCGCGGGCCTCGGAACTGGCCGAGCAGTCGCTGCTGGACGACGGCTGGGGCCCCGCCCCCGCCCGCTATGCCGTGCTGATCCTGGGTTCGGGCGGCCGCGGCGAGAGCCTGCTGGCCTTCGACCAGGACAACGCCATCGTCCACGACGGCAAGCCCTCCGACGATCCCTGGTTCGCCGAACTGGGCAAGCGGCTGAACGAGACCCTGAACAAGGCCGGCATTCCGTTTTGCGACGGCAACGTCATGGCCCGCGAGCCCAAGTGGCGCAAGAGCCTGGAAGAGTGGCGCGACGAGATTCACGGCTGGGTCTTCTCGGTCGAGAACCAGACCGTCATGTATTGCGACATCTTCTATGACTTCCAGCCGGTGTGGGGCGACCGCGCCCTGGCCGAGCAGTTGCGGACCATGGCCATGGAGAAGGCGGCGCAATCGGCGTTCTTCCTGCGCTACCTGGCCCAGAACGTGGCGGGCATGGACGGGTCCATCGGCCTGTTCGGCAATTTCGTCACCAGGCATGGCCGCCTCAACGCCAAGAAATTCGGCCTGCTGCCCCTGGTCAGCGCGGCGCGCATGCGGGCCATCCGCGCCCATATCCCGGCCACCAGCACCGACGAACGCTTCGCCGCCCTCAAGGAAGCCGGCGTGCTGCACGAGGACGACCTGCGCGACTTCATCGAGGTGCGCGAGATCGTCTTGCGCGTCATGCTGGAGCAACAACTGGCCGACATCGCCCAGCAGATTCCGGCCTCGGCCAAGATCGATCCCAAGCGCTTCGACAAACGCACCCGCTCGCGCCTGAAGTGGGCCTTCCGCCGCCTCAAGACCTTGAAATTCGTCTGCGGCGTCGGCGGCTGACTTCCAACCACCTCAAGGGCGTGAGCGCCCTTGAGGGTAAACGAGTCAAGCCCGCCGCGACGGGCCGCCCCTAGCAAGGGCTTTCCTTATTTCCACCGGACGAAAGTACACTGAGCGAAGCGAAGGACCGCGCGTAGCGGGGCAGCGCAGCAACTTTCGTCCGAATTACAGCACCCTTTGCCGCTCGTGTAGGATCATGGCGATGTCCAGCGTCTTGACCGCGTCGTCCAGGGTATGGATGCCCCGGCCCTCCAGCGCCTCGATCTGGCGCAGCAGCACCGCCGCCGTGACCATGGAATCGCCCAGCGCCGTATGACGGTCGGTGATCTCGATGCCGTAGCGCTCGCAGATATCGTCGAGGGAATGCCCGGCTTCCGGCCCGTCCAGGAAGTTGGACAGGATCATGGTGTCCAGCACCGGGCTGTCGAAACGGATGCCCATGTCCTTTTCGCGCATGCGCAGGAACTTGAGGTCGAAGGCGGCATTGTGGGCCACCAGCACGGCATCGGCCACATAGGTACGGAACTGGGGCAGCACCACGCCGGCCGGCGGCTTGTCGACCACCATCTCGTCGGTGATTCCGTGATAGCGGATGGATTCCGCCGGAATGGGCCGGCCGGGATTGACGATGCGGTTGAAGCTCTCTCCCGACAGGATGCGGCCGTTGACGATGCGCACCCCGGCGATGGAGACGATCTGGTCGCCCTGGGACGGGTGCAGCCCGGTGGTCTCGGTATCGAACACCACGAAGGTCAGCGACCTCAGCGGCTGCGCCCCCATGGCCCCGGTGTCGCGGGACTGCTCCAGCAGGGTCATGTCGTAGAATTCCGGGCGGCCGGGCAGCAGCGGGCGGCCGTGGCCGTGCTGCTCCACCCCCTTGCGCATGGGAATGCGCAAAGCCCCGCCGCCGTCGCGGCGGTCGCGGACCAGATCGGTGCCGGCATGATGCTCGAGCACGTCCCTGACGGTCATGCCGCCCAGCGCCACCAGCGGCTGGGCCAGCCAGCGGTCCAGTTGGGCCTGCTCGACCACATCGCCCTTCCAGGCGAACTCCACCCAGACACCGTGATCGTCGCTGCCGCCCGACAGATCGAACTGGGTCGCGCCGCTACGGTCGGCGACGCGCCAGATCAGCGATTCGATGGCCATGACCAGCGAGTGGGAATCGCCGTGCAGCCATACCGGCAGGCCCACCACGGTAGCCCCCATCCCCTCGCCCAGACGCGAAGCGACGAAGGACAGCAGCTCGGTGGAATTGATGTCGGCCATGGGCCACCAGCCGGCCAGCATGGCGTGATAGCCCTTGGTCACCCGCTTGATGGCATCGGAGATCACCGCGCATTCGTGGCGGATGGTGTGGGAATCGCCCGCCGAGAGCAGCATGCGCCGCAATGGCATCTCCACGTCCTCGGCCACCTCGCGCAGCAGCGCCTCGCGCCCGGCCAGGGCGGCCAATTGGGGGCCGGCATCCACCAGGGTGACCACGTAGCCGGTCACCGAGCCCTCGTCGTTGCGGATCAGGGTCATGCGGCCCTGCAGCAGCATGCGGTCGTCGATGGTGCCGGCCAGGAACGGCAGCCCGCCCTCGACGGCGCCGCCGCGGTTGCCCAGGATGTCCATCATGTGCATCACCGGCTCGCGGGCGATGGTCTCGAACAGCGAACGCCCCAGGCCCAGCTCCGCCGTCTCGCGCAGCATGTCGAAGGCCACCTGGTTGTAGAGCACCATCTGGTGGCGCTGGTTGCACACCACCACGCCTTCGTGCAAGTCGTTGAGGATGGCGGCCAGCCGGTTGGAATTCTCTTCGGACTTGCGGGTGGCGGCCGACAGGCCCTCGGCCAGCTCGGTGCGGGCCTTGACCATGCGCGAGCAGACCTCGTTCACCGCCTCGGGCAGCGGCGCGATCATGAAATAGCGCTCGGGATCGACGCGGTCGCGCCCGCCGGTGCCATAGGCGATGGCCCGGACCTCGGCGGCCATCTTCTTGATGGAGCGGACCACCAGGAAGTCGATGGCCTTCCACGACACGGCGAACAGGAAGGTCGCCCCCGCCAGGGAGACCATCACCAGGGCGGTCAATTCCTCGCGGTCGACCACGCCCTGGGACATGGAATACCCAGCCGCGACGGTTACCACCACATCGGCGGCAAACGCCGCCGCGAGCCACGGAAACGGGCCACGCCACTTGACCGCCACGGACACCCCTCCTCCACCGTTTTCTCTATTTTAGTCTTTTGCTGTATGACGCCGTGCCCGGCGCCCCCAGTCAACCCCGGATATGGGTTGACCGGCGGCAAAATGACGAGAGGTGGCAAAAGGGCTTGATCCCGGGGGGCGGGAAAGTCAAAGGCCGGCGGCGGGATAGCGGGAGGCAAGCAGGGCCAGGGCGGCGGAAACCGTATAGCCGGAATAATAGCTCTGCAGCAGCAGGCGCGGGTCGATGCCCAGGGTGCGGGCCGAACTCCCCAACTGGTCCTTCAGACGGGTTTCCAGGTCGGCGGCCCACAGGGTGTAGCCACTATCGAACAGGGGGTAGGCCATTTTGCTCTCCATGAACGGCCCTCCTGGGTGGAGGAGCCATGACCAGCATCATGCCAAGGCTTGATGGCGGTCTTTGGACAGCTTTGTGGCCGAAATAAGAAAAGCTACGGGCACTTGGGCAGACGGCGCATCTGCTCCAGCGTGGCGGTGGCGGCGACCCGCACGGCGCAAGCCGGCGCCGCCACGGCGGCCGGGGC
>JAVBXM010000214.1 GCA_030824585.1 Phaeospirillum sp.
CTGGGCTCCAGGTTCAATGCTGCCTCCTATATAGCGCAGCTACCCCTCCCGCACCACCCGTCCCAGGGTCAGAACATCCACCGCGGAAGCCCCGGCCTTGAGCAGCACCCTGGCGCATTCGTCCACGGTGGCGCCGCTGGTCATCACGTCGTCGATCAGCACCACGCGGCGGCCGCCGAGGCGGGACCGCCGCCCCTCCGCCACGGCGAAGGCGCCGGCCACGTTGCGGGCGCGGGCGTCATGGCCGAGATGGCCCTGGGGCGGCGTGCGCCGGACGCGGGCCAGCATCCCCGGCTCCACCGCCACGCCGGCCAGGCGGCCGATGGCCACGGCCAGCAGGGCCGCCTGATTGTAGCGCCGCGCCAGCAGCCGCCAGCGGTGCAGCGGCACCGGCACCAGCAAATCGGCCTCCTTCAGCATCGCCCCGCCGGCCCGCGCCATCCAGCGGGCGAAGGCCCCCACCCCTTCCAGCCGGTCGGCATGCTTGAACCGCAGGATCAGCGCCTTCGAGGCATCGTCATAGCGGAACACCGCCCGCGCCCGGCCAAAGCGCGGCACCCGGCGGGCGCAGGCGCCGCAAACCGCCCCCTCCCCCGGGTCCAGTTCGAAGGGCAGGCCGCAACAGGCGCAAGAGGGGTCGCCCAGGAAGATCATGGCCGACCAG
Organism: Phaeospirillum sp.; assembly: GCA_030824585.1. Lineage (GTDB taxonomy): Bacteria > Pseudomonadota > Alphaproteobacteria > Rhodospirillales > Magnetospirillaceae > Phaeospirillum. The sequence continues at coordinate 665 of JAVBXM010000214.1, forward strand.
CAGGCGGGACACAGGCTGCCCGGCTCGGCTACCTCGGCACCACAGGACAGGCAGAGCGGCGGCAGCAGCGCGTCGATCACCAGACGTGCAAGTCTGACCGGCATCTTCTCCCCTTCCCAGCAACGGCACGGACATGCCATACAGCCTGACATGAGAATCTTCGACCGCAGCCTGGTGCGCAAGCACCGCGACCGCGCCGCCGGCAATTTCATCGCCCACGACTTCCTGGTGCGCGAGGTGGCCGAACGGCTGGCCGACCGCCTCGACGACGTCAGGCGGCGCTTCCCCATGGCGCTGGATTTGGGCTGCCACACCGGCGAGATGGCCGACACCCTGAAGGGACGCGGCGGCATCGAGACCCTGGTGCAATGCGACCTGTCGCCGGCCATGGCCGCCCAGGCGGCGGCCAACGGCCATCCCGCCGTGGCCGCCGACGAGGAATGGCTGCCGTTCGCGCCCGCCAGCTTCGATCTGGTGGTGTCGTGCCTGTCGCTGCACTGGGTCAACGACCTGCCCGGCACCCTGCTGCAGATCCGCCGGGTCCTGAAGCCCGACGGCCTGTTCGTCGCCGCCCTGCTGGGTGCCGGCACCCTGGCCGAGCTGCGCCAGTGCCTGCAGGACGCCGAACTGGCCGAGGAAGGGGGCGTCAGCCCCCGGATCGCCCCCTTCGCCGACGTCAAGGACCTGGGCGCCCTGCTGCAGCGGGCCGGCTTCGCCCTGCCGGTGGCCGACGCGGATTCGGTGCCGGTCAGCTATGGCGATCCCATGCGCCTGATGGCCGACCTGCGCGGCATGGGCGAGACCAATGCCGTGGCCGGCCAGCGCAAGGGCCTGACCCGGCGCGCCACCCTGCTGCACGCCGTGGCGCTCTACCAGGAGCGCTTCGCCGGCCCCGACGGCCGCCTGCCCGCCACCTTCCAGGTGCTGACCATGACCGGCTGGGCGCCCCATCCCTGCCAGCCCGCCCCGGCCCCCCAGGGCTGCGCCGTGCCCGGCCTGGGCGACCTTTCCGGCCCCGGCGGACGCATGAGCCCCGAGACCCACTGATGCGTTTTCCCTCGCCCCTGATCCGCGCCACCCTGATCAAGCGCTACAAGCGCTTCCTGGCCGACATGCGCTTCGACGACGGCACCGAGGTCACCGCCCATGTGGCCAATTCCGGCGCCATGCTGGGCACCGCCGAGCCGGGCATGGAGGTGTGGCTGTCGCCGGCCTCCAACCCCGAACGCAAGCTGAAGTGGAACTGGGAGCTGGTGACGGTGGACGGCCATCTGGTCGGCGTCAACACCGCGCATCCCAATGGCATCGTCGCGGAAAGCGTGGCCGCCGGACGGATCGCCGAGCTGGCCGGCTACGAGTCCATCCGCCGCGAGGTGAAGTACGGCGTCAATTCCCGCATCGACCTGTTGCTGGAGGCGCCCGGCCGCCCCAAATGCTGGGTGGAGGTCAAGAACGTCCACCTGAAGCGCGGGCCGTGGGCCGAGTTTCCCGACGCGGTCACCGCGCGGGGCACCAAGCATCTGGCCGAGCTGACCGACCGGGTCAAGGCGGGCGAGCGGGCGGTGATGGTCTATCTGGTCCAGCGGGCCGATTGCACCGGCTTCCGCCCCGCCGCCGACATCGATCCCACCTATGCCGCGGCCCTGGCCCAGGCGACACGGGACGGCGTCGAGGCTATCTGTTATACCTGCCGTCTGTCCCGGGACGGCATCGAGCTGGCCGAACCGCTGGCAATGAATTTGAGCGAACGGACCTGAAGGACCGATGGTACACGAAGACAGGGAATATTCCCGCATCCGCCGTCACACCCCCACCGATTTCGAAGGTATGCGCAAGGCCGGCCGTATGGCCGCCGAGACGCTGGACTTCATCGCACCCCATGTGGTGCCGGGGGTGACCACCGCCGAATTGGACCGCCTGTGCGCCGAGTTCATCGCCTCGCGCGGCGCCATCAACGCCCCCATGAACTACCGGGGCTTCCCCAAGTCCATCTGCACCTCGGTCAACCATGTGGTCTGCCACGGCATCCCCGGCGAGAAGCGCCTGGAGGACGGCGACATCGTCAATATCGACGTGACGCCCATCGTCGACGGCTGGCACGGCGATTCCTCGCGCATGTACTATGTGGGCAAGGTCGGGGTGAAGGCCCGCAAGCTGGTGGAGGTCACCTACGAGTCGCTGATGCGCGGCATCGAGGTGGTCAAGCCCGGCGCCACCCTGGGCGATATCGGCTACGCCATCCAGAGCTATGCCGAGAAGCACCGGTTCTCGGTGGTGCGCGACTTCTGCGGCCACGGCCTGGGCCGCATCTTCCACGAGCCGCCCAACGTCATGCATTACGGCAATCCCGGCGAGGGCGCCGTGCTGGCCGAGGGAATGTTCTTCACCATCGAACCGATGATCAATGCCGGCCGCCACGAGACCAAGATCCTGGCCGACGGCTGGACCGCCGTCACCAAGGACAAGTCCCTGTCCGCCCAGTTCGAGCATTCCATCGGCGTCACAGCCACAGGTTGCGAGATATTCACCCTGTCGCCTGCCGGACTTCACTGCCCCCCATACCAGTAGCCTAAGGAAACTTTTCCACAGCGGCATTTCAATCATCGCGCGCAACGACGGGAGCGCGCGGGGTTGCGGCGTGCCGTCTCCGGTGGGGACCTTATGCTTTTTCTCCGTCGTTATGTGAGGCACTTCACATTAGCCTATGCCGAATGGGGGTATCGTGGCGTTGATGCGATCAGGTCCGCATCAAATTTGGTGATGGGCAAATCATCGCATGCTAACGTCCTCCCCCGGGGATAGAAGGCGCGATGGGAGTTAAGGTTGACGCCATGACGGATACCGCGACAGCGGTCTTCAGAATCAACGGGACCCTTCAGGGGCCGGTTGTCGATATCCTTGGACAGTTCCTGCCGGAGCTGAAGGCCCTGCCGCGTGAGCAGGCCTATGACAGGACCCTCGACGATCTGGACCTGCTGGCCCGCTGCTTCCAGATTTTCCGCAAGGAGCGCCCCCGCTTCCGCTATGTCCTGGTGGACGAGCGCCGCCGGCCGGTAGGCGAGGACAACGTTCCCCTGTCCTGCGGCCGCACCCTGGCCGAAGTCATCGCCATGGTGGTGCGCACCGCCGCCAAGCGCTATTTCCGCCGACGGCTGTCCCCGGCGTCGATCCGCGCCGAAATGGAGACGGAGGCCGAGGAGGCCCGCGTCCACGACACCGCCCGCAGCCCCGCCGACGAGCTTTACGACGCCATCAAGGCCTATCTGCTGCACGAATGGCAGGTGCCGCTGGTCCCCACCTATTCCGAGATGGACCCCGCCCTGGTCCGCCGGGTGGGCGCCAAGATTCTCGATTGCCGCGAGCCGGACACCCTGGCCCGCCTGATCGCCGACCCCGACGCCCCGGTCCAGCCGCTGGCCGACGAGGAAGCCCAGGGGGCGGCCACCATGCCGTCCACCTTCGCGGCCCCCTTCGTCTCGCCCTTCGCCCCGGCGGCGAAGGCTCCGCTCACCCCGGTCGGGCCGGTGGTCCACGCCCGCACCGCCAACCTGGACGACGTGCTGACCCCCGACCACCAGCGCCTGCGCGCCGAGGCGTTCACCCAGACCCTTCTGGACCCTGAAGTGCGCGCCGTGCTGCCCAATGTCGACCAGATCGTCCGCATCGGCGACGTGCTGCGCGGCGTCGGCGGCCTGCCGGCCACCGCCCTGGTCGAGGGGCTGGGACTGCGCAAGGACCAGTTGGCGGTCATGCTGATGGTGGCCCAGGATTGTATCGGCAGCACGGTGTTCGGCCGGCTGTTCGGCCCGCGCGCCGACCCGGAACTGGTATCCCGCATCGTCGAGCGGGCCCGGCTGCGCGGCATCGGGCCGACCACCGAGGTGATCGAATGCGCCATCTTCATGCGCGGTGTCTTCGCCCGCTTCGGCCACCGCTCCCGGCGCGACTAAGGTCTGACATATAGTCACTTGGGAAATCTGACCGTTCGGCTTACCTTTCGGGGAGGTATAGATTCGATCGGAATTCACCATGCCGCGCCTGCCGTCCGAGGCCCAAGCCCGGATCGTCCGCCAGATCAACCTGACCCTCGAAGGTCCGGTGGCGGAAGTCATGGCCCATTTGGTTCCGGAGCTGAAGAAGCTGCCGCGCCGCGGCGTGCTGCAATGCGTCCTGGACGATCCCGATCTGCTGGACCGCTGTTTCAAGGCCTTCCGCGCCAATACCGAGCGTTTCCATCAATTGCTGGTGGATGAACACGACGTGGCGGTGGAACAGGCCGACGCGCTGCTGGCCTGCGGCCGCTCCCTGGACGACGTCATCTCCATGGTGGTGCGGACC
>JAVBXM010000002.1 GCA_030824585.1 Phaeospirillum sp.
GTGGCTGAACCCCGCCGCCGCCGCGAGGCCGAAGCCGTCCAGCACCGCCGCCCCTTTGCCGCCGTTGACCGGGCGGCGGGCGACGGTGTGCATGCGGCTGATGCGGACATTGTCGGCCAGCATGCGGAAGTTGGAGGTATTGCCCTCGGGATAGGTCACCCGCACCGGCACCATCACCGGGGGAACGCCGCGCCAGAACAGCCGCACCATGATCTCGGTATCGAAATCCATGCCGCGCCCGATGGTCTCGGACCCGGCCAGGGCCAGGCAGGGCTCCAGGGGATAGACGCGGAAACCGCACATGCTGTCGCCGATGCGAAAGCTCAGCGTCTCGACGAAGACCCACAGATGGGTGATCCAGCGGCCGATCCTGCGCCCCAGGGGGACACTGTCGTCATAGACCGGCTTGCCGCTCACCACGGCTTCCGGCTGGGCCTCGGCCGCCGCCAGCAGGCGCGGCAGGGCGTCCAGGTCGTGCTGGCCGTCGGCGTCCACCTGCACCGCGTGGCTGAACCCCGCCGCCGCCGCGAGGCCGAAGCCGTCCAGCACCGCCGCCCCTTTGCCGCCGTTGACCGGGCGGCGGGCGACGGTCACGCCGTCGCCGGGGGCATGCAGGGCGGCGATGGCCGATGCGGCCGGCTCGGCACTGCCGTCGTCGACGATGAAGACCGGCAGGCCGAACTCCCGCAGCCGCCCGACCACGCCGGGCAGGGCGGCCCAGTGGTCGTGGCTGGGAACGATGGCGCAGACCTTCATCACAGGTACACCGTTCCCGACGAGCAGACATCGTCGCCCCGCCGGTACTCGAAGCTCAGCCGGCCCTTGGCGGCATGGTGGCGGAGCGCCAGGGCAACGCGGTCGCCGGGGCGGATCACCGCCTTGAACTTGATCTGGAATTCCCGGGCGGCCGGCAGGGACAGACCCAACTCGGCGCGGGCGAAATGGGCGGCCCAATCCAGTTGGACCACGCCGGGCAAGATGGGATGGTCGGGGAAATGCCCCTGGAACCACAAAAGGCTGGCCGCGATCTCCAAATCCAGCACCACCTCTCCCCCTTGCTCTCCCCCTGCGCCGCCCTCTTCCGCCGCCCGGCGGCCGAGGATGGCGGGCAGCCGGTCCAAGGGGGCGAACAGGGCGGCCAGATCGGCGCTGCGGCGCTTGCCCATGTCGCCCACCGGCAGGGCCTCGACGAAGCGCCAGCGGCGCGGCAGGCAGACCGGCTCCAATCCTTCGGCCAGCAGGCGGCGCAACAGGCGCCCGAAGCGGAACCGCCCCTGGACGGCCAGGGCTTCGCGCCCTTCGGCCCGCAGCACCAGCACGGCGGCCAGACGGCCGTCCAGCACCAGCACGGCGGCCCGCTCCACCAGGGGCAGAGCCTCCAGCGCCCGCTCCACCTCGTCCAGGCCGATGCGCTTGCCCTCGATCTTGGCGATGCGGTCGGCCCGGCCCAGCAGGCGGAAGCCGCCATCCGCCACGGCCTCGATGCGATCGGCGATGTCCAGCGTTCCCACCGGGGAATCCAGGCGCGCCAGGCCTTCGGCGGTGGGGGAGATGCGGTAGCCGGGCAAGGGATGCCAGGGCGGCTCCCCCGCCCCGTCGCGCCGGCGGGTCGCCATGGCTCCGGTCTCGGTACTGCCGTAGATTTCGGTCACCGGCACGCCCAGCACGCCGAGCGCATCGCCGGCCGCGTCCTCGGGCAGCGGGGCGCCGGCCGACAGCACCATAAGCGGACGCCGTTCGGGAGGCACCGGCTCCAGCCCGCCCAGCCGGGTCAGGTGGGCGGGCGAGGTGACCAGCAGCCCCCCCGCCGGCAGATCGGCCAGCAGGGTCTCCCACAGATCGTGCCGCCCGGCCGCGAAGGGCCGCCCCGCCGCCAGGGGCCACAGCAGCTTGAACACCAGGCCGTAGACATGGTGATGGGGCACGGTGGACAGGGTCATCGCCCCGGCCAGACCATCGCCCCACAGGGCATGCAGCGCCTCGAGTTCGGCGCCCAGGCTGCCCAGGCTGCGCTCGACCCGCTTGGCGGCGCCGGTGGAGCCCGAGGTATGGAAGACCAGCCGCGAGCCCTCGGCCGAGAGACCGGGAGCCCACTCCGCCGCGCCGGGCGCGAACGACTCGCCCACCACCCGATCCACCTGCCCGGCCAGGGCCGCCAGGGTGGCGGGCTGGGTGTTGGCCGGCAGAATCACCGCCGCCCCGGCGCTCAGCGCCCCCAGCAGCCCCACGGCGAAATCCCAGGAATCGTCCGAGACCAGGGCTACCCGGCGGCAGCCGGCCAATTGCCGCGTCGCGCCGCCGGTCTCGGCGCAGAAACGCCGCCAGCGCAGGGGCTCGCCCCGGCGCAGCGCCACCACGTGATCGGCGGCAAAGGCGGCGGGCGACAGGTGTTCGAGGCGGATCACCGCAGGGCCTCCCGCGCCCGCACCCGGCGGCGCACCGCGTATTCCACGGCGAACAGGATTGCCATCAGCACATAGGCGACCAGACCGTTATAAAGGGCCCACACCGCCATGTCCCCCAGGGCGGCGGTCACGACCGACAGCCCGGCATTGCCCAGCAGGAACAGGCACCAGACCAGACTGACCCGGCGCATATAGGCCCGGGCCGCCGGACCGGGGTCCGGTTCGGTGGTCATGGCGAAACATTCCACCAGGCAGGGGTCCCGGCGCAGGGACAGGCCGAAGGCCGCCGCCATGCCCAGGCTCATGAGCACCGGATAGGCCAGCACGGCCATGGGGGATTCCACCAGCCCCAGCCCGGCGGTAAGGGCGAAGACGCCGAGCAGGGCCGGTATCAGCGCCCGGGCGGCGGCGGCGCGGCGCAGGGCGTAGAGGCGCCCCGCCACCAGGGCCAGGGCCGCCACGACCAGGGCGCCGGCCGGAACCCGCCCCAGCGAGAAATAGACGGCGAAGGGATAGGCGAGCCCCAGGGCTCCCAGCACCGCGACGGAGAGGCCGGGCCTATTCGGCGAGGAGGTCATGGACGCGGTCGACCACGTCGGAGACCGTGCGCACCGTCTTGAACTGCTCCGGCTTGATCTTGCGGCCGGTCAGGTCCTGCAGCCGCACCACCAGGTCGACGGCATCGATGCTGTCCAGGTCCAGGTCCTCGAACAGTTTGGCGTCGGGCGCCACCTTGTCGGCGGGAACCTCGAACATCTCCTGGAGATACTCGGACAGGGTGGCGAAAATCTCCTCGCGGGTCACGCTTTCACCTCGTTGTGGGCGCGGATGAACTGGGCCAGGTTGGCGATATTGGCGAAGTGGCGCTTCACCTCGTCGGATACCGTCTCGATCTTGATGCCATAGGCCTTGCGGATGGCGACGCCCAGTTCCAGGGCGTCGATGGAATCGAGGCCCAGACCGGCATCGCCGAACAGCGGCTCGTCCGAGCCGATGTCCTCAGGCGACAAGTCCTCCAGCTTCAGGGCCGAAACGATCAGGTGTTTCAGCTCCAGTTCCAGTGCATCCATGATTGGGATTTTCCGCATAGAATTCTTCAATGAAACCGACAAGCCGGCGCGAGGATTGCGACCGGAAGCGATAGCCCATGAACCGCTTTATGTCCAGGCGGTCGCAGACCTGCATGCAAAATTCCGTGCGCGTCTCGGGCACCCGCCACCACGGGTTTCCCTTGTGGAGCAGCGGCGGCTCGACCGAGATGCGGATCATCTGCAGGTCGGCCTCGGCCAGCAGGGCGATGTTGGCGAATCCCCGGTGCAGCTTCATGGGCCGCCCCCGCACCGTGCGGGTGCCCTCGGGGAAGACGATCAGGTTGTTGCCGGCCCGCAGCGCCTCGATGCAGGACCGCACCAGATCCTCGGGCTCCAGGTCGTTGCGGATATAGCCGGCCCCCTCGACGGTCAGGCGGAAGAACGGGTTCTTCCACAGCCCGCCCTTGACCACGCACTGGACGTTGGGCACCGCCGCCATGATCATCACCACGTCCAGCAGCGACGGATGGTTGGCGACGATCATGGCGCCCTTCAGGTCCCTCAGCCGCTCGGCCCCCACGACCCGCACATCGGCCACCTTCATGAGATGGATGGCGCGGCAATAGAGCTTGAAGCTCATGTGCAGCACCCACTGGATGCGCAAGCGCCGCCGTTCGCGGTCGCGGCTCAGCAGGGCGATCAGCGGAAAGATGGTCATGGCCATCAGGCTGCCGCCCACCCCGATGATCGCCAGGAACAGGCCGGTGCCGAAGGACCGCCAGATCAGTTCGAGTCTACGCAGCATGCCGCCACCGCCAGATCATGCGCTCGCCGGCCGCCGAACCCTCTGCGGCCCCGCCGTCCAGCAGACGGGCGAAGGCCACCGCCGGGCAATCCCGCACCGTCCCCTCGGCCGGCGCGAAGTCCATGACGAAGGCGCCGGGCAGGCCATCGGCCGGCGACAGCAGCAGCGCCAGGGCGATGGCCGGCTCGTCCCCTCCCCCCACCGGGGTGTAGGGGGGCGGCAAGGCCTCGTCGAAATGCATGAGCAGGACGCCCGGCGCACCGTCGGCCAGCGCCGCCGCCGCCTCCAGCAGGCCGCAGCAGAACGATTCGCCGCCCGCCGCCACGGCGGTATGGCCGGCATGATTGCCCGAGGCGATGGACAGCAATCCGGCCAAGCCGTGATGAACCGCCAGACTGAACTCGGCGGGCGACACCTCGCCGCTGGCCGCCAGACTGTCCAGCAGCCCCAGGGTGCGGGCGTATTCGCCATGGCGCGAACTCAGCACGATCAGCGGCTCCTCGCCCGGCCGCCCGGCAAGAACGGTCCAGGCGGCTTCCAGCGCCTTGCGGCCGATGGGGGTGATGCGGCGGCGAAGCGATGCCGGAAGAGGCGGCCCACCCCCACGGATGTCGCCGCCGGCAACCAGGGCGTCCCGGCCGGGCAGCCATCCGGCCCAGGCCCGGAGGCCAAACGCCACCGATTGCGATGCACCCCGCATG
>JAVBXM010000123.1 GCA_030824585.1 Phaeospirillum sp.
GTTATGCCCTGGAACCGGAATCGGCCGTCACCCGCACCGACATGGAATCCGGCCCCGCCCGGCAGCGGCGGCGGTTCACCCAAACACCCACCCGCATCCCGGTGCGCTGGCGGATGTCGCAGATCGAATTCGCGACCTTCGAGGCATGGTTCCGCCTGAAGCTGGCCGATGGCGGCGATTGGTTCGGCATCTCCCTGCTGGGCGGGATCGGCATCGCCGCCCACGAGGCCCGTTTCGTCGGCCAGGGCAACACCCCCTACAAGGCGGTGCCCAGTCGGGGCGGGGCTTGGATCGTCACCTCGGTGCTGGAAGTCCGTGAACGCCCCATGCTCGACGAGGGGGCGCTGGACATCCTGCTGGCCGAGGACGTGGTCGTTCTCTTTGCCAACATCCAGACCCTCCATACCACCCTGCATGTCGGCTTGCCCGTCAGCCTTCGCTGGTGATCGCCCATGACCCTGCAAACCGATCTCGCCGCCGCTGTCGCCCAGGTGACCGCGGACAGTACCCTGCTGCACAAGGTGGTGCATGGCCCGGCCAGCGGCACCGAGTCCCAGGTCGTCACCGAAGGTGGGCCGGTCAAGACGGTGGCCAAGGCCATCGCCGATATCGACACCCAACTTCAATCCGGTCTGGAAACCCTGGACCAGAAAGTTGCGGCGGCGGCGGCCAGCGCGGTGCTTGCCGTTCAAGGCGCCGAAGCGGCGGAGACGAGCGAGGCGGCCATCACGGCAAATGCCCAGGCTGCCCGCCTGTCGGAAACGCATGCCGCCGCCAGCGCATCATCCGCGTCCGGCAATGCCGCTGCGGCCGATGCCAGCGCGCTCGCGGCACAGGCATCGCGGCAAGTGGCGGACAATGCTGCCGCCCAGGCGGAACAGGCCCGGACAGCCACGGTGGCGGCGAAAGCCGTCGCCACCCAGGCGGCAATCGATGCCGGAGCATCGGCAGCGGCAGCCAATGCCTCCTCCGTCGTGGCTGGCACCAGCGAAACCGCCGCCCGGACGAGCGCGGAAGCGGCGGATTTGTCCGAACAGCAGGCGACTGCATCCTCGGCTTTGGCCGTGGCCGCCGAAGCCAGCGCCACCGCGTCGGCGGCCCAGGCTCACGCCTCGGAAACCGCCGCCGCTGGCTCGGCCACGGTCGCGGCCCAGGCCGAAACCGATGGCGCCTTCTGGGCCGGACAGGCCGAGAGCTTCGCTGTGGCGGCCGAAGCGGCCGCCACCATCGTCGCCGATGCCACCGGACTTGATCTGCAAACCCTGATCGTTTCCGCCCGCCGGGGCTCGGACTACCGGACGCTCGGCATCGAGTTGTTCTGAGAGGAAAGCTCATGACCACCCTTGCCCATTACCTGACGGTCAAGGCCGCCCAGGACAACGCCTTCGCCACCATCTCGGCCAAGCTCGACGATCCCAACCTGCGGATGGACGATTTCGCCCTGATGGTGAAGGCGGTCGAACTGATCGAGACCGTCCAGGACACCGATTCCTACGACGCCCTGCTGCGCAAGGTGGCGACCAAGGCCGCTGAACTCTACGCCACGGATTTAAGCGGCGAGGACATTCTCATGCTCACCCGGGCTTCCCGGCTGGGCGACATCCCCCATGGCGGGGAAGAGCGGTGGATGCTGCTCAACCGCGACGAACGGAACATGGATGTCACCGGGGCCGTGATGGTCGGCGAGCGCACCCTGGAATCGTTCGGCGACCGTGTCCTCGAAACCTTCTACGCGGAGACCTGATCCCATGCCTCTGACCATCCCCCCGATCCCCAACGTGGCCCCCTTCGCGGCGTTCTCCGACAATGTCGGCATCTTCAGCAATTCCAAGGCCCGCGAAATCCCGACCCGGCTCAATGCCATCGCCCAGGCGCTGAAGGATCACATCAACACGCTCTGGCTGGCCACGGCCACCGGCTTCATCAACGGCACGGTGATCACCGGTCTGAACGCCGCCATCGCCAAGATCGAGACCTTCTCCAACGGGATCGAAACCCGCATCAACAATCAGATGGCCGAGTTCCAGGTCAATCTCGCCAATTACCTCGGAACCAATGCCGGATATTCGGTCAGTGCCGCCAACGCCGCCCTGTTCACGGGGGGCATCGTCGCGGGCGACGTCGTCTACGACGTTGCGGGAAGGGCGGCTTCTATCCGGCAGGGCCCGCGTCTGATCAACGGCATCACCTACAACGACGACGGAACCATGGCGGGCTATGCCGAGGAACTGACCCTCGGCGGCATCACCTACACCCGCGCCTTCACCTTCACCTATACGCCCGACGGCCAGCTCGCCGCCGTCACGGAGGTTTGACGATGGACATCCTGACCTTCAACGCGCTGAAACAGCACCAGCGCCACCTTGACCGCGATCTGCTCGATCCGTGGAAGCGCCCGGCCTTCGCGGTGGTCACCATGAGCAGCTCGGCGCCCTGGGGCACGGTGGTCTACAACCACTATCTCCAGGAGCTTTGCCGCCAGCACTACAATGACAGCGGCTACATGCAGGGCAGCACCAGCAGCCTGGGCACCGAGTTCTTCAACAACTGGTATTCCTACGGCCAGACCAACTCGAACATCTCGTCGACCGACACCTCCTATGGCGACGGCACGGCGCGGTGCGGCCATCTCGGCCATATCGCCCTTGGCATCGGCCCCGACGGCTCGATGATCGGCCGCCCCAGCCCCTATGCCGGCACCGCGCTTCGGAATGTCGGTGTCTGGGTCAACAACAAGACCAACAAGAACCTCGCCCTGTTCATGGAGAACCAATACGCGGGCGTGGCGCCGCGCGCCATCGCGCCCGGCCGCCTGACCGGCACCGAGGGTTGGCATCTGGCCTGGACCAACACCAAGTTCTACGCCCAGAACAATTTCGGAACCTACAACAAGTACGGGATGATCGGCTACAACGAGAAAACCGGCACGCTTGTCATCAATGAGAACAAGAACGGCGGCACCTCCATGCGGCTGCACGTCTATTCCAACGTCCCGCCGTTCGACATTTCCGCCAGCAACCGCCGCGCCTGGTTCAACAATCTCGATGAGACCAAGCACATCTTCTACGACTGGACGGCCAATTCGGCCGGGTATGCCGAGAGCCTCTATCGCGGCATCGTCATTCCCTGCGATGACGGCAAGATCATCATCGTGCGGATGGAGCCCAGCAATTACTGCATGCTGGACCGGTTCACGCCGAACGGCTCCGGAGGCTACACCAAGGAAGCCACCCACACCCTGAGCACGACCACCACCTACGGCATGGAATCCGCCGACCGCAACGGCATCCGCTTCCAGATCTCCAACGACGGCAAATACGTCATCTGCTACCAGCCCTATTACTACTATGGGGCCGGGGCCGAGGTGTTCCTGATCCGGGTGGCGGACGGGAAGTACGCCTTCCTGCAATACCAGGATTCCAGCTATGGGCGGTCGTTCGCACCCATCCGCGACAGCGACTTCATGATCTCCTACAGCCCAAATTCCGACAGCGGCTACGGCATCTACATGTCGCACATCGACACCCGGACGGTGTTTCAGGCCATCGCCGACAAGGGCGACATGAGCTCCAAGGTGCCGGGCTTCAACGTCTACATCTTCGACAGCGCCTATCACTCGACCAACTACCCCTACATCGTCCCGATCATCGGAGGCATCTGATCATGGCCAGCAAAATCAGTTTCCCCCACGGCAACGACTGGGGCGTCATCGGTCCCGAGGGCGACCACGATCTGCCGGTGGACTCGACCTTGGGTCACCGCTTCCAACTCGTCGATGGCGAGGTCGTCGACCGCTACGACGGCGCCACCGACGATGATGTCCGCGAGATTGATGCCGAGCGCGTCGTCGCGCGGCAGGCCGAGGAACTCCAGGCGGCCAGAACCGCGCTGGTTCGCCGGGTCAAAACCGAAGCGGCGCAGCGGATCGCCACTCTCGACTGGAAGGTCGAGCGCGCCCGTGAGCGGGATGCCCTGAACGGCACCAAGACTCTCCAGGATGTCTATGCCGAGCGAGAGGTCATTCGGCTGGCGAGCAACGAGGCCGAAGCCGCTATCGCCAAGCTCGCCTCCCAGGAAGAGATCCTGGCCTTCTCCTGGTAGACCCTTCCCCCGACCCGGAATTCAATGCCATGACCGAACAATCCCCGGAAATCTGGGCGGGCGTCGCCACCCAGTATGTGGGCGCGTGGGGGCAGGCCGCTCCCATGGTCCAGATCGCCGCCATCACCGCCACGGTGATCATCATCGCCATCATCGCCTGGGCATGGTCGCGGAAGCAGGGGGCGCCGGATGCATCCGGTGTCCCCGTCGAAGCCTTCGCCCATGTGGTCGAGGAGCAGGCCCGCCAGACCGAGGCCCTGCGCTCGGCGGTCGAGGGACTGAGCGAGGTTGTCCATCAGATCCGCATGCTGCTGGAGACCAGGACGCTGTGCCCGTTCCCCAGCCCCCGTTGTGGGGTGTCGTCGGCCGCGGACGATGCCTGATCCGGCGTTGTCGCAGGCGCTGAAGGAAGCGTTTGCATCGGCCCCAGCCGGAACGGTGGTTCTCGATACGTTGGAAATCTGGCATCCAACCTTTGACGAGCCGATCCGGGTGGTCCGTGATCACGCCGACCTCACCGCCCGGCTGGAGGCCGGCGCGCCCCGCGATGGCGGCAAACGGGTGACCTTCGCCGCGCTGGCCTTCGAGTTCTCCCCGCCGCCGGTGGATACCGCTCCGGTGCCGGAAATCACCGTCACCCTCGACAATGTCGGCAGCGATATCACCGATGCCCTTGAGGGAGCCGCCATCAGCCAGCAGGTGATCGAGATCACCTGGCGGCCCTATCTCTCCACCGATCTCAACGGCCCCCATATGGACCCGCCCATCACCATGACCCT
>JAVBXM010000135.1 GCA_030824585.1 Phaeospirillum sp.
GCCGCCGCCCGCCAGCCCGACCAGGGGCAGCAGCCGAGGACGGACCGGCGTCACCGCCCCCGCTTCCGCTCGGCGGCGAACCATCACCATCGCCAGCCCCACCAGGAAAGCCGAGAACAGCAGGCGCAGCACATGCTGGTCCAGCCCCTGGGCCAGTTGCGCCGCGCCGTAGGTGGTCGCCGTTCCCACCAGGGCCAGCCGCACCGCGCCGCCCGGGTCGATGGGATTGCGCCGCATGTAGCGCCACCACGCCGCCAGCAGGTTGGGCACCATCATGGCCAGGGCGGTGCCCTGGGCCATGGCCTGGTCCATGCCGTAGGCGGTCACCAGCAGGGGAATGGCGATGATGCCGCCGCCGATGCCGAACAGGCCGCCGAGGAACCCCAGGGCGCCCCCCAGCAACAGCATGGGGATCAGGGAGAGAAGCAGGGAAACGGACACGGGCACGGCCCTTCTCGCATGGAGGATACCCGATGATTATCCTTGCGACGACAGCAATCAATAGCGTCAACTTCACTATACTCTTGCGTATAGAGCATCAATCGCCATGGCCCTCGACGACATCGCCTTTTTCTCCCTGGTGGCCCGCCATTCCAGCCTGACGGCGGCGGCCCGCGAGATGGGACTGTCGCCGCCCGCCGTCAGCCGCCGCCTCGCCGCCCTGGAGGCGCGGCTGGGAATCCGCCTGCTCAACCGCACCACGCGGCGGCAAAGCCTGACCCCCGAAGGCGAGAAGTACGTGGAGGAGGGGAGCCGTATCCTCGGCGACATGGAAAGCCTGGAACGGGAGCTGGCGGCGGGACGGCAGGTGCCCAGGGGCGTGCTGCGCATCAACGCCGGGTTCGGCTTCGGGCGGCGCCATCTCGGCCCGGCGGTATCGGATTTCGTCCGCCGGCATCCCGAGGTGGAGGTGATCCTGCACCTCTCCGACCGGCCGCTGGACCTGACCGCCGAGGCCATGGATATCGGCATCCGCTTCGGCATCGGACCGGATTCCGGCCTGCTGCACCGGCGCATCGCCGCCAATCGCCGCCTGCTGTGCGCCGCCCCCGCCTACCTCGCCACCCGCCCGCCACCCCGCAATCCGGCCGAGCTGCGCGACCACCAGTGCATCGTCATCCGCGAGAACGACCGGGCTTTCAACACCTGGAATCTGGTGTCCGCCGAAGGCCCGGCCTCGGTCAAGGTCGGCGGAACGCTGTCGGCCAATCACGGCGAGGTGGCGGTGGACTGGGCCCTGGAAGGGCACGGCATCCTGCTGCGCTCGGAATGGGACATCGCCCCCTATCTGCGGTCGGGCGAGCTGGTCCGCGTGCTGGACGGCTGGTCGGGGGTCGAGGCCGACATCCACGCCGTCTTTCTCCAGCGCCATCAGTTGTCGGCCAAGGTGCGGAGCTTCCTCGACTTCCTGGCCGAGCGCTTCGCCTCGCAGCGCGCCGCGCCGGGGGCGTGGTGAGGCGGTGATTGCGGGCTCCGCCCACACCCACAAAGGGCCTAAGGCCCTTTGATCCCCTTCGCTTATGAGGACCGGGGGCCAGGGACCTAAGTCCCAGGCGGGTGCAGGGCAGAGCCCTGCGAACCGGTCAGTGGCTGGTGCCGCTGGAGTAATTGATCTTGTTGAAGACGTTGTACTTGCCCACCGGCCGCTTCATGGGCATGCGGGTGACCACCTCGAAGCTCTCGGCGTCAAAGACGATCAGCTCGCCGTCCTGCTCCATCACCGAGATCAGCACATGCCTGCCCGAGCGATCGAACTCGGCATGGGCCGTGGTGCGGCCCGGCGCCGGGCGGATCGTCCTGACGATCTCCATGGCCTTGAGATCGATGACCTGGATGGCGTCCTTTTCCTTGCCCATGGACACGTCGATCCAGGCATAGCCGGTATTCTCGTGGCTGCGCATGAAGAAGCCCGGCCCCAGGGTGGGGATGCGCTTGACCGTCTTCCACGTCTCCATGTCGATGACGCTGATCACCGCCTCCTTGAGGTGCGGCGTCGCCATGTAGTCGCGGCCGTCCTTGGCAAAGATGATGCCCGACCCCAGATGGGGCATGCCGGGCAGATCGATCTCGGCAACCTTGCGCTTGATGTCCAGATCCACCACCAGCCCCTTCATGCCGTCGCGCGACGCGCCCATGGCCCGCTCGTAGGTGCGGTCGAAGAAGAAGTCGTCCAGGTAATCGGGAATGCGGATGCGCAGCGCCTGGAAGCGCCCGCCGGGGCTGACGCCTTCCTCGAGACCCTTCTCGTAGGAATGGACGAAGCCGTTCATCACCGGGCCGGCGTCGTCGGCGTAGGGAATCTCCCAGACCTCCTGGATGTCCTTCAGCGCCACCACGAAGCTGGAGCGCGGCGGCGCGGTATAGACCGCCGAGACCCGCGACGTGGCGCCCGCGTCGCCCACCACCGGGATCACCTGCAGCGGCGTCAGGTCGCGGGCGTCCAGCGCCACCAGGGTATGGGGCAGCATGTTGCCGACCATCAGGAAGCGCCCGTCATGGGAGACGGCGACGTTGCGGGTGTTCACCCCCGCCCTGATCTCGGCGACGATCTGCAGGGTGTACAGATCGTACTTGGTGATCCAGCCGTCGCGCGACGCCAGATAGACGAAGCGGCCGTCGGGCGAGTACTTGGCCCCGCCGTGCAGGGCGAAGCGGCTTTGGAAGCGGGCCAGCGGCTTGAAGGAATCGCCGTCCAGAATGGTGACGTGATGGTCGCCGGTCTCCACCACCGTGAACAGGTTGAGGGGATCGGTGTTCCATTGCGGCTTGGCCGGCAGGAGGTCCGGATTGACGCTGAGCACGCGGGACGCCTTGATCTCCTCCATGCCCCAATGGGGCACGGCCGCCAGCGGGGTGAAGACGTATTCGGCCAGGGCCTTGACCTGCTCGGGATTGAGCTTGTCGGCATGGCCGGGCATCTGGGTGGCGGGGCGGCCATTGGCGATGACCTTCTCGGCCTCGGCCTTCCTGAGCCGCCCCAGATTCTCGGGCAGCAAGGCCGGGCCGATGGCCCCCAGCCGGTCGCCGCCGTGACAGGCGGCGCAATGCTCGGCATAGAGACGGGGTGCGTCTTCGGCGGCAAAGGCGGGGGTACCGAGAACCGTCATCCCGACGACCATCGGGAGGAGGGATCTCAGCGTGGCACGCCTCAGCAAAACTCGTACGACGGAGCAGGCGGAGATCCCTCGCAGGGCTCGGGATGACAGGTCGGAAATGCTCATGCCAGTCCGATCTCCTCGTCGCTCAAGTAGCAGCCCGGGTCTTCCGCCCAGGCGTTGCCGGTCACCCGCTGGGCCCGGACCCGCGTATTGCCGTTGCACATATCCAGATGGGCGCAGGCCTTGCAGCGCCCCTCCACCGGCCGCGGCCGCACCTTCAGCCCGGCCATCAGCGAGTCCGAGGTATCGGGCCAGATGGCGGAGAACGGCCGGTCGCGCACGTTGCCCAGCTTGTGGTTCCACCACATGGTATCGGGGTGGACCTCGCCCAGGTTGTCGATGTTGGCGACGTTGATGCCCGACGCGTTGCCGCCCCACTGGACCAGCTTGGCGGCGATGTGGTCGGCCTTGTCCGGATGGTTGCGCCGGACCCAGGACAGGAAATAGGGGCCGTCGGCGTCGTTGTTGCCGCTGACGAACTCGCGCTCGCGCCCGGCCGAGGCATGGGCCCAGGCGGTATCGAACAGGTAATCCATGGAATTGCGCGTCACCTGCACGGTGGCGTCGTCCAGGCGGTTCTTGTTGCCGCGCCCGGCGTAGTTCAGGTGCGAGAAGTAGAACTTGGCCACCCCCTCGCTTTCCATCAGGTCGACCACCTGGGGCAGTTCGGCGGCGTTGTCCATGGTCATGGTGAAGCGTAGGCCCACCTTGACGCCCCTCTTCACGCAACGGCGGATACCGCCCATGGACTCGGCGAAGGCTCCCTGGCGTGCCCGGAAGCGGTCATGGGTGGCATCGATGCCGTCGATGCTGATGCCCACGTAATTGAAGCCGATCTCGGCGATGCGGTCGGCGATGGCATCGTCGATCAGGGTGCCGTTGGAAGACAGCGCGGTATAAAAGCCCATCTCCTTGGCGCGGATGGCGATGTCGAAGATATCGGGGCGCAGCAAGGGCTCGCCGCCCGACAGGATCAGCACCGGCACGCGGAAGGACTTCAGGTCCGTCATCACGCCGAACACCTCGTCGGTGGACAGTTCGCCGGCGAAATCCTTGTCGGCCGAGATGGAATAGCAGTGCTTGCAGGTCAGGTTGCAGCGGCGGATCAGGTTCCAGATCACCACCGGACCGGGCGGATCGCGGCGCGGGCCCACCGGGGTGGGGGCGACAAGTTCGTGCATGAACTGGGAAACGCGGAACAAGGCGAACTCCTAGAGCCGAAGGCCCGTCTTCTTGAGGATACGCGACGAGAACAGCACCATGTGGCCGCGTGACAGCGGCCCCAGCGCCTCGGCGACGCGCTCGACCAGGGAATCGGCGGCGGCCTTCTCCTTGGCGTGGATCATGGCGAACAGGGAATAGGGCCAGTCGGGCAGATGGCGCGGCCGGTGGTAGCAGTGGCTGACGAAATCCAGTTCGCCCACCCGGCGCCCCGCCTCGGGAATGTCCTCGTCGGCCACGTCCCACACGGTCATGCCGTTGAACTTGTAGCCCAGGGCGTAGTGGTTGGGCACCACCCCGATGCGACGGATGGCGCCGTCGGCCAGCAGGCGCTCCATGCGGTTCATCACTTCGTCCGCCGAGATGCCCACCTGGCGGGCCACCTCGTGATAGGGCTTGTCCACCAGGGGCAGGCCGTCCTGGGTGGCGACCACGATGGCGCGGTCGATGGGGTCGAGCGCGGTGGTCATGCCCCCTCCCCGGCCCTCCCCCATGCTTC
>JAVBXM010000074.1 GCA_030824585.1 Phaeospirillum sp.
CCGTGCGCAGCATGGGGGCCGGTTCTCCGATTTCTCCTCCCCCCGTGCGCAGCATGGGGGGAGGCCGGGAGGGTGGCCTGGGTGGCCATTATCTTGCCAGCCCCTTCAACCGGGCCAGCGCCGCCCGCGCTTCGTCCTCGAAGCGGGCGATGATGGCGGCCAGCGGCTCAATGCGGTCGGCGAAGGCCACCGACTGGCCCACCGAGAGCGCCGCCTTGCTCCAGTCGCCGGTACGATAGGCCTCGCGGCCCACCTTGCCGGAAATGTGCGGCATCAGCGCCTCGATACCGGCGCCGCTCGATTCCAGGGCCTGCACCGTGGCGGTCGCCTCGTTGCGCAGCACGCGGGCGGTGTTGCGCAAGGACGACAGGATCAGGGTGGTCTCGGTCTCGTCGGCTTCGATCAGGCGGCGCTTGTAGTCGGCATGGGCCCAGATCTCCTCGGCCACCAGGAAGCGGGTGCCGACCACCACGCCGTCGGCGCCGAGCGCCAGGGCGGCCACCAGATGGGCGCCGGTGCCGATGCCGCCGCCCACCAGCAGCGGGATCGACAGCTTGGCCGCCGCCACGTTGGCCTGCACCATGGTCCCGACCATGTCCATGCCGGGATGGCCGCCGCATTCGGCGCCGACCACGGCGACGGCGTCGACGCCCTCGGCCTGGGCCTTGATCGCGTATTTCACCGCCGGCACCTTGTGGACCACTTTGATGCCGGCCGCCTTGAGGGCGGGAAGGTAGGGGGCGGGGTTGCGCCCCGAGGTCTCGACGAAACGCACGCCTTCCTCGACGATCAGGTCGAAGATGCCTTGGGTGCGCTCGCCCTGGACCAGCTTGGGCAGCATGGAGACGTTGACGCCGAACGGCTTGCCCTCGGACAGTTCGCGGCAACGGCGGATGGCGGCCCGGAGGTCGGCGATGTCCTCATGGCTGGCGGCGGTGATGAAGCCGCAGATGCCGGCCCGCGCCGCGGCGGCCACGTAATCGGGGGTGGCCAGCCATTGCAGCCCGCCGGCCAGTACCGGCAGGCGAATGCCGAACAGCTCGGTGATGCGGGTCTGGAAGAGGGCGGGCGGGACGCCCGCGCTCCGAGCGCCGGTGGAATTGGGAGCGCGGGCGTCCCGCCCGCCAATCGCCTTGCTCATAGCGCCACGCCCTCCGGCCCCTCGCTGCCCGTGCGGTAGCGGAAGGTGCCTTCGCCCATGGCGATCAGCTTGCCGTTCTCGTCCAGCACCTCCGACGAGCAGAACACGATGCGGCTGCCGCCGGCCTTCTTGCGGCCGATGGCGCGGATCAGGCCGTGGCGGATCTGGCCGGTGAAGCTGGTGGTCAATTGCAGGGTGACGCAGCGGCGCACCCGGCCGGGATGGGGACAGAAGGTGGCGGCGAAGCCGCACGAGGTGTCGATCAGGGTGGCGAGCACGCCGCCGTGCACCAGTCCGGCGCGGTTGCAATGCTTGGGCTCGATGGTCAGCTCCAGCACCGCATGGTTCTCGTCCCATTCGGCGAGGTGGTAGCCGAGAAGGTCCTGAAAACCCGACTTGGGCTCGCCGTCCAGCAGATCAGTGCTCATTCAGGGCATCCCTGGCGAAATACAGGTCGTGGAGACGGCCAAGATCCACCGAATCGGCCGCTTCGGACAAGACCACCTTTCCGCCCCGCACCAGATAGACGTGGTCGGCGATCTTCAGCGCCTTGTTGGTGTTCTGCTCCACCAGCACGATGGTGCGGCCTTCGGCCCGCAGGCGGTCGAGGATGGCCATCACCTCGTCCACCACCACCGGGGCAAGACCCAGCGACGGCTCGTCCACCAGGATCAGCCTGGGTTCCTCCATCAGGCCGCGCCCCATGGCCAGCATCTGCGCCTCGCCCCCCGACAGCGCCCCGGCCAACTGGTCGCGGCGCTCGTAAAGGCGGGGGAACATGTCGTAGACCATCTGCAGGTTTTTCGGCGCATTGGCCCGGCACTTCCTGGGGAAGGCTCCCATCATCAGGTTGTCGGCCACCGTCATGTCGCGGAACACCATGCGGCCTTCGGGGATCATGGCGATGCCGTCGCTCACCATGTCCCAGGTGGGCGCGTTGGTGCGGTCGGTGCCCTGGTAGAGGACCCGGCCCGCGCCGGTTTTCACCAGCCCCATGATGGCGCGCAAAAGCGTGGTCTTGCCGCCGCCGTTGGGGCCGAGGATACAGGTGAGCTTGCCTTCCTCGATGGAGAGCGACAGGTCCCACAGGACGTTGATGGAGCCATAGCCGGCCCGCAAGGATTCAATCTCAAGCAGCTTCGCCACCGGTGTAGCTCCTGATGACTTCGGGGTCGTTGAACACGTGGTCCGGGCTGCCCTCGGCGATCAGACGGCCGAAATTCAGCACCACCACGCGGGGGCACAGGCGGGTGATGGTCTCGATGTCGTGCTCGATGATCATCAGGGCGAGGCCGTAGCGCTGGCGCACCTCGGACAGCGTGTGCATGAAGGCGCGCTTGCCCGCCGTCTCGAGACCGGCCAGCACCTCGTCGAGCATCAGCAGCTTGGGATTGGTGGCCAGCGCCTTGCCCACCTCCAACGCCTTCTGCTCGGTCAGGGCCAGCGAGGTGGCGGCGTCGGCATCCGCCTTGTGGCCCAGCTTCAGCAGGTCGAGGATTTCCTCGATCCGCTGCTTGTCGATGCGCCCGGTGGCGAAACGGCTCGCCACCATCAGGTTTTCCCGCACCGTCAGCTCGTGCATGGGCTGGGGCACCTGGAAGGCCCGGCCGATGCCGGCCCGCGCCCTGGCATGGATGGGCATGGCCACCAGATCGCGGCCCAGGAAGCGGGCCTTGCCCCGCGTCGGGCGCACCAGCCCGGAGACGGCGTTGAACAGGGTGGTCTTGCCCGCCCCGTTGGGGCCGACCAGGCCGAGCACGTCGCCCTCGGCCATGGAGAAGGTGACATCTCCCACCGCGATCAGGCCGCCGAAGGCCACGGTGATGCCGTCAAGCTCAAGCAGCATGGGCCGGGCCCTCCTTGCGCGACAGTTTGGCCATCAGCATGGGCATCAGGCCGCCCGGGCTGAACAGGATCATGGCGCCCAGCAGCACGCCCAGCACGATCTGGTGGCCCTGGGGCAGGATGGGCTTGAAGGCCAGCTGATCCACCAGATAGACCACCACGGCGCCCACCAGCGGGCCGGTCACCGTGCGGTAGCCGCCGAAGATGGCCGAGACGATGGCCAGCGTCGTCCACTGCCCGGCGAAGGCGTAGTCGGGTTCGAGGAAATTGATGTAATGGGCGTTGAAGGCGCCGACCATGCCGGTGATGAAGGCGGAAACCACCAGCATCCAGGCCTTGAGCACGGTGGAGTTGACGCCCACCACGCGGGTGGCGTCCTCGCTGTCGTGCATGGCCTTCAGCGCCAGGCCGTAGGCCGAGCGGCGGATCAGGTGATAGGCCGCCATGGCCGCCACCACGATGGTGAGAATCACGAAATAGCCGCCCAGCTTGGAACCGAAATCCAGGCCCAGCACGTTGGGCAGGCGGGGAATGGACAACAGCCCGGCCGCGCCGCCGGTGACCGGCTTCAACTCGGTGGCCAGGATGCGGAAGATCTCGGCATAGGCCAGGATGGCCAGGGCGAAATAGGGGCCGCGCAGCCGGAGCGCCGGCATGGTCGCCACCGAGGCGACCGCCGCTCCCAGGCCGGCGACCAGCATGGCCGGAAACACCGGCCAGCCGCCCCGCAGCGTCAGCAGGGCCGAGACATAGGCCCCCACCCCGAAGAACGCGGCGTGGCCGAAGCTGACCATGCCGCCCAGATTGCCCAGCAGCGCCCAGGCCACCGCGATGCCGCCGATGGTCAGCGCCGCGACGATCAGGCCGATGACATAGGTGTTGGAACCCACCGCCAGCGGCACGGCAATGTAGGCGAAAGCCAGGAAGGCGGCGGTCTTGATCACGTTGCTCATGCTTACCCCCGCCGCTTGGCGCGGCCGAACAGGCCGGACGGCATCAACAGCAGCACCACCAGGAACAGCACCATGCCGGCCAGTTCCTGCAGCGCCGACGACGCCATGGTGACGGTCAGACTTTCCACGATGCCCAGCAGTACGGCGCCCAGCAGCACGCCGGGCACCGAGCCCATGCCGGCCAGCACGGTGATGATGAAGGCCTTGACCGTCAGGTGATGGCCCATGGAGGGCTGGATCACCTTGGCGGTGTAGATGGCGATGCCCGCCACGGTGGCCAGCAGGCCGGACACCGCGAAGGACAGCACCTCCGTCAATTGCGGGTTGACGCCCATCAGCTTGGCGGCGTCACGGTTGGACGCGACGGCGCGTAACGCTCTGCCGTACCAGCTTTTTTCCAGCCACCACCACACGGCGCCCACCAGGGCGATGCCGATGGCGGCGAACACCAGCTCGGCCTGCATGGCGAACAGCGTGTCGAACAAGATGGTGGCGTCGTGGTACCACGGCGTGGTGGCGGAATGGATGTCCGCCGACCAGATCATCAGCACCGCGTTGGTGAGGATCACTCCGATGCCGAAGGTGAGGATCAGCGAGTTCAACTCGCGGTCCTTCTTGATCAGGCTGACCAGGTAATAGACCGCCATGGCGGTGCCCACCACCACGGCCAGGGCCAGGGGCAGCGAGGCCAGGGGATCGAGGCCCAGCTTCTCCTCGGCGGTATAGCTGATATAGGCGCCCAGCAGCACCAGCTCGCCATGGGCGAGGTTGATGACCCGCATGGTGCCGAACACCAGGGCCAGACCCAGCGCGATCAGGGCGTAATACGCCCCCGACAGCACGCCGGAGAACAGGGATTGGAGGGTAAGTTCAAGCATGGACTCGGACCCTGGGCAGAATATCCCTCGCCCGCTTGCGGGAGAGGG
>JAVBXM010000257.1 GCA_030824585.1 Phaeospirillum sp.
CCGCTCCGATGGCCGCCAACGGCAGGACCAGAAAGAACGCCCGGAAACCATAGGCCCAAACCATCACGGCAACTCCACCGCCAGCGCCTCGGCGGTGGCCGGATCGGCCAGCAGGCGGTTGACCATGCAATGAACGAAGCCGTCGTCGCGCTCGGCGAACGGCTCGGGGATGCGATGCAGGGCCGCCGCCCGTCCCGGCGATGGCGACAGCACCAGGATGCGGTCGGCCAGACGCACCGCCTCGGCCAGATCGTGGGTGACCAGCAAGGCGGTGAGGTTCCGCCCGGCGATCAGGCGGCGCACCAGGGACTGCATCTGGCGGCGCAGCCCGACATCCAGCGCGCTGAACGGCTCGTCCAGCAACAGCAGGTCGGGCTCCACCGCCAGGGCGCGGGCCAGGGCGACCCGCTGGCGCATGCCGCCCGACAGTTCGTGGGGAAACTTGGCTCCGTCCTCGGGAGCGAGCCCGACGACCTCCATCAGCCGCCCGGCCCGCTCCAGCCGCTGGCGGCGCCCCACCCCCATGGCCTTCAGGCCGAAGGCGATATTGTCGCGGGCGTCGCGCCACGGCAGCAGGCAGGGGTCCTGGAACACGAAGACCGGGTGGCGGAAGCCATGGTCGATGGTGCCCTCGGCCGGGGCGAGCAATCCTCCGACCATGGACAGCACGGTGGTCTTGCCGCAGCCCGACGGACCGAGCAGGCAGCCGATCTCCCCCCGGGGCAGCGAGAAGGACAGGTCCTCGATCACGCCCTGGGGGCCGAACGCATGGCTCAGCCCCCTGATCTCCAGGCCGGGCATCAGAAGCCTCCCGCCCCGGTGCCGCCGGTGCCGCCGGCGCCCGGCATCTCGCGCCGCCAGACCTGCAGGTGGCGCCGGATGGGTTCCAGCAGCAGGTACTCCACCGCCAGCAGCAGCCCCACCACCGCCAGCACCCATCCCATGGCTTTCTCGGTGTCCACCTGGACCCGCGCGGTGGCGAGTCCATCGCCGATGCCGCCGGCACCGCTCAGCAGTTCGGCCATGACGGTGACCTTCCACGACAGGGCCAGACCGGCCGCCAGGGCGGGAAACAGATAAGACAGCATATGCGGCAGGTAGACGTCCCACAGCAGGACCCGGGCGGGAACCCGGAACGACAGCGCCATGCGCCGCAGGCTGCCGTCCAGGGTCCGGACGCCCTGGGCGGTGCCGGCGAAGATGAGCGGCGCCGTGCTGACCAGCACGGTGAACACCACCGCCAGCCCGGTTCCGCCGAACCACAGCAGCGACAGCACCACCCAGGCGATGGCCGGAATGCCCAGCAACAGGGTGGCGATGGGCTGCAGCAGGCGACGCATCATGTCCGACGCCCCGGCCGCCGCCCCCAGCACCCCGCCGGCCAGCGTGGCGGCGAGGAAGCCGCCCAGGGCGTTGCGGCTGGTCTCCAGCACGGCGGGAAGGACCTTGCCCGCCTCGGCCATGCCCCACAGCGCGGCGACGGTATCGCGGGGCGAGGGCAGCACCAAGGTGCCGTAGGCGCCGTGCCCGGCCTCCCACAGGGCGGTGAGCAGGAGCAGGCTGGCGCCCGCGCCCCAGCCCCCCCACACGTAGTCAAGAATCCGCCCGGCGCGGCTGCGGGTCACATCAGGCTCCCCAATAGAATCCGGGCTCGGGCAGCTTGCCGCCCAGGATGTCGGGGGATATCTCCAGCAGGTCGGTGAAGAACGCCTCCATCCCGGCGCGGGCCTCGGCCGCCGAGACCACGCCCAGGCGGAAATGGGGCAGAGAACGCTCGATGATCGGCGCGGGAAGGTCCAGATAATCGGTTCCCAGACGCCCGGCGCTGGCCGGATTGTTGCCCACCCAGCGGGCTCCGGCGACACAGGCCTCGTGGATGGCCTTGACCAGGTCCGGCCGCTGCTGCGCCAAATCCTCCGAAATACCCAGCCCGGCCTGGGGAATGCCTCCCTTGCGGTTGTTGACCTTGCCGTAAACCTCGGTGAGGTCGAGGACACGATGGACGGCGATGCCCGCCTGCATGCCCCGCATCTGGGTCGCCGTCGCCATGGGCTCTTGCAGGATGGCGATGTCGGCCTTGCCGGCCAGGAACAACTGGGCGGCCTCGGTGGGGGTGGCCACGTAGTTCAGGGCCACGTCCTTGTCGGGATTCATGCCCAGCTTCCGCAGAATCTGGCGGAACACCAGGTCGGGGGCGTCGTTGCGGAAGGATTGCAAGATGGTGCGGCCCGCCAGGTCCTCGATCCGGGTGATGGCCGGATCGCGGCTCATGACGTAGAGCAGCCCCCAGGTCATGATGTTGAGCATGCGCACCGGGGCGCCGCGGTTCTTCAGGTTGGCGCAGGAATAGCTGGGAATGCCGAACACCTTCATCTCGCCCGACACCACCCCGGCCCGCACCTGATCGGGGGTGCGCCACACCTTGAGGCGGGCCTTGCCCACGTGGCCGGAAAGCGCCCCCGATTCCACCATGTGGGCCAGCACCACCGACGGAGTGGCGGGCATGCCGGCGATGGTCAGGCTGTCGAGAACCGGGGCGGCCCGGCCGACGGCGGGAAACAGGCCGGCGGCGCCCAGGCCACCCAGGCCGCCCAGGCCGCCCAGCAGGGCACGGCGTGAAAACTTGTGCATGGGAAAATCCTTTTCGGCTCAGAAGGTCGCGACGGCGCGAACGTAGAAGGTGCGGCCCGGCCCGTTGACGGAGGACGGATTGGCGTCGTCGGTGGCGTTGGCGGGGAGATGCTCGGCGTAGGTCTTGTCCAGCACGTTGTCGATCCCCAGCCGGACGCCGACGGTGTCGAGGAACTGCACGCCGCCGTAAAGGTCGAGCAGGGCGAAGCCGCCGCGGCTCGCCACGTCGTAGCCGCTGCCGGTCTTGGGATCGGAATCGGTGCGGCCCTGGGAGGCGACGGCCCGGAGCTTGGCGCCGGCGTTCCACGACCCGATGTCGGCCAGGGTGTCCTGATAGTCCACCAGCCAGTTGCCCTCCAGGGGAGAGATGCCGTACAGCGCCCGTCCGTCCGAGGTGTTCTGCCCCCAGCGATAGGACAGCACCAGCCGGGTCGACCAGTTCCGGGTCAGGTTGATCCCCATCTCGGCATCGGTGCCGGCCAGCCGGGCATCGACATTGCGCCAGATGAAGGCGTTGTCGTTGAGCAGCACGCCCGACTGGCCGTGGGCGCGGTCGCGGCTGATGAAGTCCTTGACCTCGTCCACATAGCCCGACACCGACACCCGCCAGGACCGGCTGGCCGCCCAGTCGTCGCCGCCCGGGCGCTTGCGGCCGTAATCGATCCAGTCCTCGCCCTTCAGCGCGGCCCCGGCCTCGGCGCGGTAATGGGTCTCGGGGGTCAGGTTGGGATTGCCGATCTGGCGGGCCGAGGTGCCGGCCGCCGTGGCGTTATTGGCCGACGGCAGGGCGAAATAGCGCTCGATAGTGTCGGCGGCGCGCATGATGCGCCCCAGCGAGCCGGTCAGCGACAGGGCGTCGCCCAGCAGCTTCTGTTCCCCGTCCAGCTTGGCGCTGAGCAGGTGGTCGTCGCGCGACACCGACGAGTTGCCGTAATACATGGAGTAGAGCGAACGCGACGTGCTGGAAAAGCCGCTGACCGTGGTCCTGGTATCGGCCTTGGTGGCGTCGGCGACCACGTAGTCGTAGCGCAGCCCGAGATTGACGCTGGTCTGGACGGCGGGCTTCCAGGCCAAATCCACATTGGCCGAGTTCTCCCACATCTCGACGCCGGGAAACTGGAAACCCGACAGGGTGGACAGCGAGGTGTTGGGGCCGCCATAACGGGCGGCATCGTGCCAGATGCTCTTGGTCGACAGGGTCAGCCGCCCGAGAAGATTGTCGGCCAGACCGGTCTCGCCCGCGATGGAGCCGCCGATCTCCTGGCGGTTCGGCTTGGCCTCGTTGCGGCTGGCGACGGGAGTTTCCGGCCGGTGCTCGAAATTGTTGGCGACGCGCTGCAGTTCCGAGAAGCGGAACTCCGCCTTCAGCTTGTCGATCACCCCCACGGGCCCCGCCGTCTCCACCGAGGCGACGCCCAGGGTGCGCTCGGTCCGCACCGGATCGGCGCCGTAGCCCTCGGACAGGGCGACGCCGCTCTGGGTGGTGGTCACCGCCAGGGGCAGCTTGTGGTCGTCGATCAGGTCGTGGACCACCATCAGCCGCAGGGCCGAATCGGCATTGGGACGATAGGCCATGGCAAGCTGCTCGGTATGGCGGTCATAGCCGGTCCGCACCTTGTCGCCGTTGCCGTCCTCGTACTGGCCGGCCTTCTCCACCGTGCCGGTCACCTGGACCATGCCGAGGGAATGGGCGAGCGTTCCCTGGGCGAAGTGCTCCATGGCGTTGCCGCCGTTGCCGTAGCCGGTGCCCAGCTTGATCGGGGCGGCCGCCCCCATCACCGAGGCCAGCACTCCCGGCCCGGGATGGACCTTGTCGCGGCGGTACGCCATCTCGGCCGGCGCCCATCCCAGGTCCCACATGGGCAGGATGGGAAACGGGCCCGGCATCGCGTGCTGGGCCAGAACCGGCACCACCGGATTGGCGGGAAGCGCCGGCCCGGCCGCCCCGGTCGCTCCGGCCTCCTGGGCCCAGGCGGGAGACGAAAGAGCGGTGGCGACGGAAAGGAGGGTGGCGAAACGGGAGAGGGACATCGGGCACGCCTCGATATTGCGGTTGCGACTCATTTGCATCACCCCGTGGTAGATGCGCTTGAGTCGCATTCGCATTGACGATGGTCAAGCAGCCACCCCTTTCGGAAATGCCGGCGTCTCCCATAGACTTTAGTAAGAGGGGTGCCCCGGGACATGGACATTGACGAATTGTCGTGCCCGCTGCATGTTCCCGGCATCAGGGAGGCCTGCTTTGCCGCGCGCACTTCGCCCAAGACTTGCCGAATCGGATTCATCCCGGAAGGGATGGATGGGGCGGCGCTCGGTCGGCGCCTGGCTCGGACTGGTTCTGCTGCTGGCGGAAATCCTGGTCGGCGGAGCCCTGCCGCTGGTTCCCGGCAAGTCCGTCGCCCAGGCGCTTGGCGACGATCACGTCTGGGTCTGCACCACCGGCGGCATGGTGGAACTGGGAGCGGACGGCGTCCCGCTCGATTCCGGGCAGGCCGGCCACCAGCGCCTCTGCGCCTTCTGCCTGCCGGTGTTCGGCGGCGGGTTCGGCCATGCGCCGGAACTTGCCCCCCTGCCGGCCCGTCTGGCGGCCTCCCTTGCCTCGCCGCCTCCTCCCGCCACCGTTCCCGCCGCCGTTCCGGCCACCCTGGCCGGGCGATCCTCGCCCCGCGCGCCGCCTTTCGCCTGACATCCGAAACCTGATTCCTCCGCCCCCGGCCCAGCCGGGGAGGGAAGGCCTTTTTCGAATGCCGGAAAGGACTTGCAGCAATGCGACACAGCACCGGGATGAGTCCGGTCGGGGGCGAGCATGGATGCCTCCGATCCTGACTGGTCATCCACCACACCATCCGAGGGCAGCGCTGCGGAATGCGCCCTGCCCTCCGCCTGCCAGGGCGGGTTCGGCGAGCAATTGGGACGCCTCTACACCGAGAACATCGCCCGCCTGCATGCCTTTCTCACCCGCCGGCTGGGCAATTCGGGGGATGCCGAGGACGTCGCCCACGAGGCTTTCGCGCGGATGCTGAAGCGCTATGGCGCGGGCGGTATCGATACCCCCGTGGCCATGCTGTACCGCATCGCCGTCAATATCGTGCGCGACGGGGCGCGGCTGGAGCGGTTCCGCATCCGCCAGTGCCAGGGACTGACCGAGCCGGTCTGCGCCGCCCCGCCCGAAGGCGACCCGGAATCCGCCGCCTCGGCCCGCCAAAGGCTGAGGGCCCTCAAGGACGGCATCGACCATCTGCCGCCCCGTTGTCGCGAGGTCTTCCTGCTGTACAAGATCGGCGGCAAGAGTCATTCCGAGATCGCCCAACACCTGGGAATCTCGCGAAACATGGTGGAAAAGCATGTGATCCGCGCCTACACGCAACTGCGCGCGGTGCTTTCGTGCGCCGACGGCGACGGTTGACAAGGCGGACATGCCCTATGCTTCATAGCGCCATGACCGACACGCCGAGGGCACACGACGATCAAGAGCATGCCGCCGACGAGGTGGTGGCCCGCTATGTCGCGCTCCAGGCGGGGGAGACCTCGGCCAGCCAGCGCCTGGACTTCATGCGCTGGACCGCCGAGAGCCAGCCCCGCCGCGAGGCGGTCGAGGATTTGCGGCGCATCGACACCGACCTGGATGCCCTGCGCGGCCACTACGCCGCCGAGGTCGCCACCCTGGCTCGCCCAGCGGCAAGGCCGGCCCTGCGCCGGGCGGCCGGGCTGGCCGCCGCCTGTGTCGCCGGCCTGGGGCTGGTATTCCTGGCCACCGCCAGCCGCACGGTCACCGCGTCGGGGGGGCTCCCGGCCCTGGTCAGCCTGGGAGACGGCTCGCGCGTCCACCTCGATGCCGGGGCAAGCGTCGACATCCCCTATGCGCCATGGTCGCGGCACGTCGCCCTGCGCGGCGGCGATGCCGTCTTCGACATCATCCACGACGAACGCCGCCCCTTCTCGGTGGCGGTCGGACGCATGGAGATCCGGGACCTGGGGACCCGCTTCCTGGTGCAGACCGGGCAAGGCGGCATGACCGTGTCGGTCTATGAGGGCGCCGTGGAAATCGACTCCGGCACCGGGACGCCGTCCCGCCTCCTGTCGCCGGCCACGGCCATGACGGTATCGGCGGACGGAGAGATGAGGAGCGTGCCCCTGGCCGGCGAGGCGGAAGCCACCGCCTGGCGCCAGGGCCGCCTGATCTTCGACGACACGCCCCTGGCCGACGTGGCCGAGCGGCTGTCGCGCTATGGCGGCGAGAAGGTGGTGATCGGCTCGCCGGCCATCGCCGGATTGCGGATCAGCGGATCGTTCGAGCTGGCCAACCGGGCCGGCTTGCTGCGGGCCATCGAGGCGACCTTGCCCGTCGCCGCCCGGCGGACCGGCGAGCAGACCGTGCTGATGCCGGCCCCCGCCCGCGAGGTGGTCCCTCCCCGCCTGATGACACGCTGAAAAAAACTTCGCCCCCGGCATCAGGGGGCCCCCTCCTCCTTCGTCAATCCCTCTGAACCGTCCGCGAAGGGACGGCGCAGCAGAGTCGATTGAGAGAAAGAGGGGAATCATGAGCCGAGGGAATGGCGGCGGCGGGCGGCGGGCCCGGCGCATGGTGATGTTTGGCGCCCTGGTCGGATGGGGCATTCACTCCGCCGCGCTGGCCGACGAGGCCCGCATCAAGCTGGACATTCCCGCCCAGCCCCTGTCCTCGGCCCTCGACGCCCTTCGGGCGCAGTCCAACATCCAAGTGCTTTATTCCGCCGATCTGGTCGGCGGCCGCGCGGCTCCGGCGGTCCAGGGGGAATTCTCCCCCCGCGAGGCCCTGGTCCGCCTGCTCAAGGGCACCGGTCTCGAGGTCCACAGCGGCGACAGGAGCGGCTTCGCCGTGGTGCGCGCCGACACGGCCGACGGCGACAAGCCCATCCCGGAAGTGGTGGTCACCTCGGAGCGCGAACGCGGCTATGCCGCGTCCCTCGACGGCCTTGCCCTGGCGGCCCGCCGGCAGGGCAAGGCCGATACCGCCCGCCTGCTGGACGACATGCTGGGCGTCACCGTGGCGGGGGCGGGCGGCGTCTCGGCCCTGCCCACCGTCCAGGGCCTCGGCGACCAGCGGGTCCTGACCCTGGTGGACGGCATGCAATTGTCGGCGGCCTGCGCCAACCACATGAACCCGCCGCTGTCCTACATCGCGCCCAGCCAGGTGAGCAAGGTCGAGGTGATGACCGGCATTTCCCCGGTCAGCTTCGGCGGCGACAGCATCGGCGGCACCATCTTGGTGCAATCGGCCAAGCCGGTCTTCGCCCGCCCCGACGAGGGCACGGCGGTCCACGGGCAGTTCTCCACCTTCTACCGCTCCAACAACGCGGCGGTGGGTACCGCCGCCAATGCCTCCATAGCCAGCGAATCCGTCAGCCTGGGCTATTCCGGCGCCTGGAGCCAAGCCAGCAACTACTCGGCCGGCGGCGGCGGCGCGGTGCCGCTTTCCCGCTACAACACCCAGAACCACAAGGTCAGCCTGGCGGGGCGCAACGAATCCAACCTGATCGTCGTGGAAGGCGGCGCCCAGTGGATGCCCTACCAGGGCTTCGCCAACCAGCCCATGGACATGACCCAGAACCGAAGCTGGTTCGGCAATATCCGCCATGAGGGCGAATACGGCTGGGGCCGCCTGGACAACAAGGCCTACTACCACGCCGTCAGCCACAAGATGAACAATCTGGCCGAGCGCGGCGGCAACATGCCCATGAACACCGAGGGCAAGGATTTCGGCTATGGGCTGAAGGCCGAGGTTCCGCTGTCCGACACCCATACCGTACGGCTGGGCAACGAATTCCACGGCCAGACCCTGGACGACATCTGGCCGTTCGCCGGCAGCGGCATCCAGGACCTGACGGAGATCAGCAACGGGCAGCGCAACCGCATCGGCAACTACGTCGAGATGGAATCCAGGTGGACCAGCCAGTGGTCCACCGTCATCGGCCTGCGGTCCGACATCGTGCTGATGGATACCGACACGGTGCAGGGCTACTTCGCCATCAGCAACTATGCCCACGCCCGGCTGTTCAACAGCATCGACCGCGCCCGCGAGGACTATAATTTCGACGGCAGCGCCCTGGTGCGCTTCCAGCCCGACGGCCAGCAGGACTACCAGTTCGGCGTGGCCCGCAAGACCCGCTCGCCCGATCTCTACGAGCGCTACAACTGGCAGATGACCAACATGGTCGGCTGGTACGGCGACGGCAACAACTACCAGGGCAACCCCTGGCTGCGCCCGGAAACCGCCTATACCGTGGGCGCCACCGCCAAGTGGCATGACGAGGCCGGCAAGGACTGGGAATTCGCCGCGGCCCCCTACTACACCTACGTCCACAACTACATCGACGTGAACGGCACCGGCACCAGCACGCTGGGCACCGCCCTGGGACAGCAACCCGGCGGCCGCCAGATATGGAAGCTGCAGTTCGTCAACACCAACGCCGACATCTTCGGCATCGATTTCGGCGGGCGCAAGCTGCTGGCCGAGATCCCCGGATTGGGCGCCCTTACCGGCATCGGCAAGCTGGGCTTCCAGCGCGGGCACAACCTCTCCACCGGCGCCAGCCTGTACCGGATGATGCCGCTGAACGCCAAGCTTGGCCTGGAGCACCGGCTGGAGGGCTGGACCAACGGCATCGAGGTGGAACTGGTCGACGACAAGACCCACGTGGACCCCATCCGCCACGATCCGCCCACTCCGGGCTACGCGGTGTTCAATCTGAAATCCGGCTACGTGTTCGGCAATTTCAAGATCGACGGCGGCATCACCAACCTGTTCGACCACCGCTATTACCAGCCGCTGGGCGGCGTCAACGCCATGAGGCTGGGGGAGAACAGCAACCAGGGACCGCGCGTCCCCCTGCTGGCGGAAGGCCGTTCCTTCAACATGGGGCTCACCGTCAGCTTCTGACGGCGGCCCCGACGCGACCGGCCCCGGGCAACTTGGCAGGCGTCCGGAGCCGGGGTTCCTCGAGCAAATGACCGAAGGGAGGTGATTTTGATGGTCAAGGAGATTCGCATCGTCGAGTTCGGCGCCGAGCTGGGCAAGTACATGATGGCGGGTGGTTGCTGCACCGGCCCCATGTGCCCGACCGACTGCTCGCACTAAGGGCAGGCGGGGGCGGGATGCTGGCAGGCACCCCGCCCCCTTTTCATCTCAACAGGGGCAGACAGCATGACTTCGGACTTCATCAAGGACTTCCATCTCTTGCCGACGGCGCTGGGGCCGGTGATCTTCCACGGCACCTCCTACCGCTTCTTCCAGGTGGACAAGTCCGTCGCCCGCACCGTCGCCGCCCTGGAGGCGGGCGAGACGGTCGCCGCCGCCGAGGCCGAGGCCACGCGCAAGACCCTGCTCGACCAGGTGGGTACCGAGGCGTTCCAGTTGAAGACCCACATGCTGGGCGACCGCGAGGACCTGTCGGTCTTCTATTTCTTCGTCAGCCAGGACTGCAACCTGGCCTGCGCCTATTGCTACGGCGACGGCGGCGATTACGGCAAGATCCGCATGCTGATGGACGAGACCGTGGCCGACGCGTTCCTCGACCGCTTCATCACCGGGCCGGGGCGCCGCTACATGGTCAACCTGTTCGGCGGCGAGCCGCTGATGAACCTGCCGGTGCTGAAATCCTTCGTCGCCAAGGGCAAGGACAAGGCGGCCCGGCTGGGCGGCACCGTGGACTTCAACATCACCACCAACGGCACCCTGTGGAACGACGAGATTCGCGACTTCCTCAGGGACGAGGTCAACAACGTCACCGTCAGCCTGGACGGCCCCAAGGAGATCCACGACGCCCAGCGCCCGGCGCGGGGCTCGTTCTCGCCCTACGAGCGCACGGTGCGCACCCTCGAGGAATTGCGCAGCATCAAGCCGGACAAGACCGTCACCCGCACCATCGTCACCAGCGCCAGTTGCGGCCGGATCGCCGAAATCTACGCCCACAATTCCGCCCTGTCGCCGGGCGGCGCCGGCCTGACCACCGTGGATGTGGACCCGGATGATCCCCTGGCCCTGTCCGACGGCGACCGCCTGTCCATGCTGGAGCAGATGGTCAAGACCAACCGGGCCAGCCTGCTGTCCTTCGCCGAGGACGACGATCCCCGCTTCTTCGAATACACCTTCGACCTTTTCGAACTGATGTTCTTCCGCAAGTACCGCCTCAATCCCTGCAATGCCGGGCGGGCGGTGGCGGCGGTGGCCGCCGACGGCGACCTCTATCCCTGCCACCGCTTCGTGGGCAAGGACGACTTCCGCTTCGGCAACGTGCTGGCCGAAACCCCGCTGACCGGACGCTTCGACGCCATCCGCGCCGATTTCCGCGACGCCGGGGTCGAGGGCAGCCCCAAATGCTCCAAATGCTGGGTCCGCTATATGTGCGGCGGCTGCTGCTATGTGATCTCCCACAACCGCAACGGCGACATCGCCGACCCGCCCGACCATTATTGCCGCCTGAAGACCACGGTCTATCACGAGTTGCTGACCACCTTCGTCGAGATCATGGCCGACGAGCCCCGGGCCGCCAAGCTGGTGGCCAACGTCACCCAATTGCTGGAGAAACGGGGAAAGCCGCCGGCATGCTGAAACCGGCGGTACAGATGGACGGCGTCGGCAAGACCTATGCCGGCGAAGTGCGGGCGCTGGACCATGTGTCCTTCCAGGTGGCCGAAGGCGAGACCTTCGGCATCCTGGGGGCCAACGGCGCCGGCAAGACGACGCTGATCCGCATCGCCTCGACCCTGATGCGCCCCACCCAGGGCCGCGTCGTCCTGTTCGGCGAGACGGACGGCACCGCCATCCGCCGCCGCATGGGGGTGGTGTCGCAGGACTGCACCTTGGACCCCCACCTGACGGTACGGCGCAACCTGTCGTTCCATGCCCTGTTCTTCGGCCTGCCCGGCCCCCGGCGAAAGCGGCGGATCGACGAGGCGCTGGCCTGGCTGGGGCTCGACCATTGCGCCGATGCCGCCATTCACACCCTGTCGGGCGGTACCAAGCGCAAGGTGATGATCGCCCGCGCCCTGCTGGCCGAACCGGCTCTGCTGATTCTCGACGAGCCGACCACCGGCCTCGACCCCGAGGCCCGCGCCGTGGTGTGGAGCCGCCTGCGCGCCGGCGCGGCGGCGGGAACCACCATCGTGCTGTCGACCCATCACCGCGACGAGGCCGAAGCGCTGTGCCACCGCGTCGGGGTGATCGAACAGGGCCGCATGGCCGACGGGGATTCCGACGCCCTGGACGCCTGGTTCGCCAAGGCCGCCGCCCATGCCTGAGCGGATCTGGATGGCCTATGCCCTGCGCTGTCTGACCGAGGCGGTGGTCGACTGGCGCGGCGCCGTCCAGCGGCTGCTGTTCCAGCCGCTGGTCTACCTGCTGGTGTTCGGCGGCGTGCTGGGCGGCACCAAGATCGGCGGCGGCGGCGACTACGCCCAGGTGGTGGCGCCGGGCATCGTCGCCATCGTGGTGATGAACTCGGCCATGGCGGTGGTGGGCGGCATGTTCGCCACCGGCTATTACTTCCACGCCATGGAGGCGTGGCTGCTGGGACCGATCTCGCTCAGGGGCTTTCTCGGCGCCCTGGTGGCCGGCGCCACCGTGATGGCCATGCTGGCCGGCGCCGCCGCCCTGATCCTGATCCGGCTGGTGCTGGGGCTCGCCCCCGCCCAGCCGGTCCTGGCCCTTGGCGCCATCGTCTTCGGCGCCGTGGCCTTCAGCCTGCTGTTCGTCATCGCCTTCACCCTGCCGCGAACTCCCGCCAGGGCCCAGGGCGTGCTGGCCTTCGTGATGATGCCGATGATGTTCTTCGGCTGCACCTTCTACACCTGGGACAGCCTAGCCTGGCCGTGGAACGGGCTGGCGCTGCTGATGCCCACCACCTATCTCAGCGAGGCGCTGCGCGCCACCTACCGGGCGGCGGAAGGCCTGGCGGCGGGGCCCCTGCTGCCGGCCGGCGGCCTGCTGATCCTGGCGGGGCTGGCGGGACTGGCCGATTGCCTGTTCCGGCGGCGCTTCCGGGATTTTCCCTGGTGAGGATCATGATCTTTGGATGTCGCCCCCCATCCAGTCGATGAAGGCGTCGGCGGCCAGCGGGCGGCTGTAGAGGTAGCCCTGGCAGGAATCGCACCCCCGCCCGGTCAGGAAATCCAACTGCGCCGTAGTCTCCACCCCTTCCGCCAGCACGGCCAGCCGCAGGTTCTTGGCCATGGCGATGATGGTGGCGGTGATCTCCATGGCGGCGGGATCGTGGGGGATGTCGCGGACGAAGCTCTGGTCGATCTTGAGCTTGTCCAGGGGGAAACGGCGCAGATTGGCCAGAGAGGAATAGCCGGTGCCGAAATCGTCGATGGCCAGTTGGATGCCCTGGTTCTTCAAGGCGGCCATCTGGCCTTCGGCCGCGTCGCCGCGCGCCATGATGGTGCTTTCCGTCAGTTCCAGTTCGAGGCAGGGCGGCGGCAGCCCGCTTTCTTGCAAGATGTCGCGTACCCTCTCCTTCAGATTGGCCAGGCGGAACTGTTGCGGCGACAGGTTGACCGCCACCTTGTCGATCCGCAATCCCTCGTCGAGCCAGCGCTTCATCCGGTTGCAGGCCTCGCGCAGCACCCAGTCCCCCAGGGCGATGATCAGCCCGGTTTCCTCGGCCAGCGGAATGAACTGGTAGGGGGGGATAAGCTCCTTTCCCGGCGGCTGCCAGCGCACCAGGGCCTCCACCCCCTCGACCCGCATGTCGGCCAGCGAGATCAGGGGCTGGTAATGCAGGACGAACTCGCCCTGCTCCAATCCCCGCCTCAATCCGGCCTCCATCTCCAGGCGGCGGCGGGCTTCCTCGGTCAGCGAGCGGGTATAGAAGCGATAGGTATTGCGCCCCTCGCCCTTGGCCTGGCTCACGGCGGAGCCGGCATGCTGGATCAGTTGCTCGGCGCTGTCCCCGTCGTCGGGAAACAGGCTGATGCCCACGCTGGCGCCGATGCAGACCTCCTGGCCGTCCTTCAGGCGGCAGGGTACCGCCAGATGCTCGATCATGCTTCCGGCGACGGTGGCGGCATCATCGGCATAGGGAACATCCTCCAAGACCACGATGAACTCATCGCCGCCATGGCGGGCCAGGGTATCGGCCTGCCGCGCCCGGTCGCGCAGCCGGCTGACGGCGATCTGCAGCACCTCGTCGCCCGCCCCGTGCCCCAGGCTTTCGTTGACCACCCGGAAATGGTCCAGGTCGAGAAACAGAACGGCGCAGCGCTTCTCATCGCGGCGGGCCCGGTCCAGCACGTGTTCCAGCCGCAGGCGCAGCAAGGTGCGGTTGGGAAGATCGGTCAGGGGATCGTGGTGGGCCAGATGCTGGAGCATGGCCTCGGATTGCTTGAGCCGCGACAGGTCGGCGAACACCCCCACATAGTTCACCGCCTCGGCAGTCTCGGTCCCCACCAGGGCGATGCTCATCCAGGCGGGAAACACGTCACCGCCCCGGCGCCGGCAGGACACCTCCCCCTGCCACGCCCCATTGGCCCGAACCTCCCGCCAGATGGCCGGGTAAAGGGCGGGATCGTCGCGGCCCGATTGCAGCATGGCCAGGGGGCGCGACACCATTTCGGCCTCGGAATACTCGGAAATCATCGAGAAGGCCGGATTGACGGCGAGAATGATGCCGTCGGGATCGGTGACGAACACCGCCTCCAAGGTGGTGGTGAAGACGGCGGCGGCCTGCCGCAGGCTCGCCTCGTTGCGCCGCAATTCCGTGACGTCCACATGGGTGCCGACCAGCCGCTCCGGCCGGCCCTGGGCATCGCGGGTCAGGAAGGCCGGCGCCCGGATGGACCGGTCGCTGCCGTCCCTGTGCCGCATGCGGAACTCAAGCTCGATGCGGTCCTCCCGGCCCTTCAGGAAATCGCCCATGCGCTTTTGGGTCGGCAGGCGGTCGTCGGGATGCAGCAGGTTGACCCAGGTGAACGGCGAGGCCTGCAATTCCATTTCGCCATAGCCGAGCATGGCCTTCCAGCGGGGCGAGAAATAGACCTGGTTGGATTTCAGGTCCCAGTCCCACAGCCCGTCATTGGCGCCGCGCATGGCCAGCTGGAACCGCTCCTCGCTGACGCGCAGGCCCTCCTCGGCGCGGTGCAGGGCCTTGCGTTCCGCCACCTCGGCCAGGGCGCGCTGGATCGACGACACCAGCCGGGCCAGATGGCCCTTCAGGACGAAGTCCCAGGCCCCCAGCTTGAGCATCTCCACCGCCTCTTCCTCGCCGATACTGCCCGAAATCAGGATGATCGGCAGGTCGGGACGGAGCTTGCGGATATGGGCGAGGTTTTCCTGGAAATCGAGGCCGGGGACATTGTAATCCGACAGGACAAGGTCCAGCGCCCCGCGCTCCAGGGCATCGGAAATCTCGGTGCGATTGGTCGCCCACACGCATCGGGCGGCGATGTCGTTGCGGCGCAGATGGCGTTCGATCATCAGGACGTCGGCCTTGACGTCCTCGATGATCAAGATGTTGATGGCCGTCTCCGTGGACATGTCATTTCACCGGCGGTTCGTTGGTCAGCAGCCAATAGATGCCCAAACGGGCGGCCGTCTCGGCGAACTCCCGGAAATCCAGCGGCTTCCGGACGAAGCTGTTGGCTCCCTCCTGATAGCCGGTCAGACGGTCGTTCTCCTCGTCCGACGAGGTCAGCAGCACCACCGGCAGCCTGGAGGTACGCTGGTCGGCGCGGATGATCTTCAGCACATCCAGCCCGTTGACCCGGGGCAGGTTGATGTCAAGCAGGACCGCGGCGGGAAGGTCGGCGGAGGGGCGCCCGGCGAACTCCCCGTCGCGGAACAGATAGTCCAGGGCCTGCTGCCCGTCCCGGACCACGTCCACCGTATTGGCGAGGTTGACCTTGCGCAGAGCCCGCATGATCAGCATCTCGTCCTGGCGGTTGTCCTCAACCAGCAAGATCGTCTTGTGCATCCGGCGTCCCTTCCTCTTCCATGGCCCTGGCGGGCAAGGTGAACCGAAACACCGCCCCCTGCCCCGGCGACGCATTTGCCTGAATGGTTCCCCCATGCCGGCGGACGATGCGCAGGACCGTCGCCAGGCCGATGCCGATCCCGGGAAATTCGTCCTGGCGATGCAGACGGGAAAACGGCTTGAACAGCTTCTCGGCATGCTTGGGGTCGAAGCCGGCACCGTTGTCGGCGACGCAATAGACCGGGCCGTCCCCGGTCTCCTCGGCATAAAGGGAAATCACCGGGTCGGCCTTGCCGGTGGTGTACTTCCAGGCATTGCCCAGCAGATTGCGCAAGATCACGTCGATCATCCTGGCATCGCCCTGGGCGGTCAGGTCCCCGGCAATGCGCCACTCCACCCGGCGCCGGGGGGTAAGCCGGGACAACTCGTCGCGGATGCCGCGCGCCATCTGGGACAGGTCGACCCGATCGCGGTACAGCTCTCCGCGGGTCGAGCGGGCCAGTTGCAGCAACCCGTCGATCAGCGCCCCCATATGGGTGCCGCCGCGCACGATCTGGTCGAGATATTCGCGGGCCTCGCCGTCCAGCCGGTCGCCGTAATCCTCGACCAGCGCCTGGCTGAAACCGGTCATGGCGCGCAGCGGAGCGCGAAGATCGTGCGACACCGCGTAGGAGAAGCTTTCCAGTTCCTCGTTGGCGGCCTGCAATTCCCGGGTGCGGTCCTGCACCCGCTGTTCCAGGTCGGCGTTGAGGTGAAGAACGTCGGCCTCGGCCTCCTTGCGGCGCCGAATGTCCTCCACCACCGCGATGAAGTAATCGGGAATGCCCCGGGCGTTGCGCACCGACGACATGGTCAGGCTGATCCAGGTGACCTGCCCGCCCTTGGTGACGGCGCGCTTTTCCGTGGTGTAGGTGGCAATCTCGGCGGCGATCAGCGCCCGGACCTGGGCCGCGTCCGTATCCCAGTCCTCGGGAAGGATGAAATCCCCCAGGGGATGGTCCAGCATCTCGTCGCGGCCGAACCCGAGGATTTGGCACAGCCGGTCGTTGACCCGCAGGAACCGGCCGTCGGGGCCCAGATGGGCGATGCCGACCGCCGCCTGTTCGAAGGTCGAGCGAAAGCGGACCTCGCTCTCGCGCAAGGTGGCGAGCTTGCGGCGGCGCTCGTCGATCAGCCGCCCGGCGCGGGCCAGCAATTCCTCCAGGGAGAACGGCTTGTGGACATAATCCTGCACGGCATCGCGCAGCAGCCTGACGCGCAGCCCGTCATCGGCCTTGGCGGTCAGCATGATGATGGGAACGTCGTCCATGGCGGAATCGCCGCGCAGGGCGGCGACCATCTCCTCGCCGCTCATCCGGGGCATCATCACGTCGCAGATGATCAGGTCGGGGCCGAGGGCCCGCGCCTTCTCCAGCCCATCCTGCCCGTCGAAGGCCACTTCGACCCGGTAGCGGGCGGCCAGCGCCTCGGCCACGAAGGTCCTCATGTCGGGATTGTCCTCGACCACCAGGACCAGCGCCCCGCCGGGCTGGCCCTGGACGGGCGAGGCCGCCTCGCCCCCGCCCAGGTCCCGGGCCACATCCCTGGCGGTGGAGAAATAGCTCGACGATATCGGCTCCACCTCCGTCCCGGCCGGGGCGAAGCGCGGCAGGGCAATGGAGAACAGCGCCCCGCCACCGGGGGCCGCCGCCACCGCCACGCTGCCGCCGTGCAGGGAGCAGAACTCCCTGACGATGGCCAGCCCCAGGCCGGTGCCGCCCGACCGGCTGCTTCCCTGGCGGAACCGCTCGAAGATCACCTCGCGCTCCTCGGCGGGAATGCCGGGGCCGCTGTCCTCGACCTCGATGACCGCCACGCCGTCCCGTTCCTGCAGCGACACCGTGATGGTGCCGCCGTCCGGGGTATGGCGGAACGCGTTGGCCAGGAGATTGAGCAAGATGCGCTCGACCATCTCCTGGTCCACCTGGGCGGCCAGTTCGCTCGCCCCCCGCACCCCATAGCGGATGCGCCGGCCCTCGGCCAGGGAGTCGAAATGCGAGGCGATCAGGCGAATCTCGCGGGCCAGGTCCACCTGGACATGGCGAAGCACCATCCGCCCCGCCTCCAGCTTGGAAATGTCGAGCAGGTTGTTCACATGGCGATAAAGCAGGCGGGCGTTGCGGCCGATGACCCCCAGGTCGCGCCGCTCGGCCTCGGTGATGGCCGGATCGGCGTGCCGGCGCTCGGCCACCCCGAGGATCAGGGTCAACGGCGTGCGCAACTCGTGGCTGACATTGGCGAAGAACTGGGATTTGAGGTCGTCCAGTTCCCGCGTCTTCTCGTACAGCCGCTCCAACTCCCCGTTGGCCTGCTTGAGCTTGAAATTGATGTCCGCCACCTCGCGGGCGCGGGCATAGATCTCGGCCTCCATCCGCCCGGTGTGTTCCCGCAGATGCTCGGCGATCCTGGCCTGCTCCGTCTCGCGCTGCTGCAGCAGGACGAAGTCCGTCACGTCCTCGACCCGGTGGATGATGTGGGCCAGGGCGCCGTCCGGCCCCAGGACCGGCGTGTTGATCGGACTCCAGTAGCGGATTTCAAAGCCGCCGCCCTCCTCCTCGGGCTTGCGGATGTCGTATTTCTGGATGGCCATGGTATCGACGGCCCGGGTGGACAGCACCCGTTCCAGCGAGGCCTTCAGGTTGCGGACCCCATCGGCGGCCGCGTCATCGGGATTGTCGGGAAAGATATCGAAGATCCTGCGACCGACGATCTCCTGGCGATGGGTCCTGGTGGCCCGGGTATAGGCATCGCTGACCGCCACGATCCGCAAGGCGGGATCGAGAATCAGGTACAGCCCGGGAGCCGCTTCGAAAAGAGCGCGAAAATCCGGGGCCGCTACGGGGGGTAAGCCCCCGTAAGACCCTGGTGGAGGTGTAATCTGCACCGCCATTGCGAGTCTCCAGGTGGAGCTACGACAACATCGAACCCCAACGTACTCCCCCCGAACGTCATCATCATGACTCCGTCGGGGCACAACAGAGAAGGACAAAGCACCCGCATAATTCTACCTATAAGCCTTGGACCATAGGGTAGGTAGATCATTGGGCCTGGCCATCATATGATATATGGATGGATTGCGCCCATGCCATAGGGTATAAGCCTATAAATTGATCGTAATCACCATTGACACACCATAACGTGTGCCATCTTGGGGCGGAAGCACCAGCCAGGGTGGCGGAAAATTTTCCGCCACCGGCCCCGCTACCGTTTTATGCTGTGCGCTTCAGACGCTCGAGGAGCCTGGGATGAGCGGCCTTCTGATTCTGCTGACGGCCTTCGCCTCCTTCACGGCACTGTTCGGCCTTGCCATGGCGGTCGACAAGCGGGCCGCGCCGGCCAGTTCCGAACGGCTTGGCGGCGTGATCTATGCCCTTTCCCTGGCCGTCTACTGCACGTCGTGGACGTTCTACGGCAGCGTCGGCCGGGCCACCACCGATGGCGGAGGCTTCCTGGCGGTCTATCTGGGGCCGGCCCTGCTGTTCCTGTTCGGCCAGCCGGTCCTCGCCCGGATCATCCGCGCGGCGAAGGCGCATCACTCCACCTCCATCGCCGACCTGATCTCGGCCAGCCACGGCAACAGCCGCACCCTGGCCCGAATGGTGACCATCATCGCGGTCATCGGCATCCTGCCGTACATTTCACTGCAGTTGAAAGCCGTCGGAGTCAGCTTCCAGATTCTGGAGCACTACCCCAGCCTGCAGGGGTTCGCCAGGCAGCCGTCCCGGCCGGTATGGCAGGACCCGGCGGCCTATACCGCGCTGGTCCTGGCCGCCTTCTGCATGGTCTTCGGAACCCGCCGCATCGACGCCTCGGAACAGCACCGGGGACTGGTGACGGTCGTGGCCCTTGAATCGGTGATCAAGCTGCTGGCCTTCCTGGCCGTGGGCGGCTTCGTCGTCTGGGGAATGTTCCACGGGCTGGGCGACCTGCTGTCGCGGGCCGCCGATACCCCGGCGGCGGCCGGCCTGCTCAACGTGCTGCCGTCCCTGGGCCGGCTGGACTGGTGGGCGGTGGTGCTGGCGTCAACGGCGGCGATCATCTGCCTGCCGCGCCAGTTCCAGGTCCTGGTGGTCGAGAACAACAACCCGCGCCACCTGCGCTCGGCCGGCTGGATCTTTCCCCTGTATCTGGCGGCGATCAACCTGTTCGTCCTGCCCATCGCCATGGCGGGCATCCTGCTGCTTGGAGACCTGCAGGTTCCGGGGGACACCTTCGTGCTGACCCTGCCCATCGCGGGACAGCAGCCGTGGCTGGCCTTGCTGGTCTTCATCGGCGGCCTGTCCGCCGCCGCCGCCATGGTGCTGATCGAGGTCACCGCCCTGGCGACCATGATCTCCAATGAGCTGGTGATGCCTCTGATCCTGCGCCGGCTGATGGCGGCCGAGCGCGACCCCGTGCCCATGATCAAGGCGATCCGCCGCGTCTCCATCGTCGCGGTGCTGATCCTCGCCTACGTGTATTTTCGCGCCATCGGGGACTCGCGGACCCTGGTGGGCATAGGGCTGGTTTCGTTCGTGGCCGCCGCCCAGTTCACCCCGGCCCTGCTGGGCGGACTGTACCTGCGGCGACCCAGCCGGCAAGGCGCGCTGTGGGGGCTGGCCGCC
This sequence comes from Phaeospirillum sp., assembly GCA_030824585.1. Lineage (GTDB taxonomy): Bacteria > Pseudomonadota > Alphaproteobacteria > Rhodospirillales > Magnetospirillaceae > Phaeospirillum. The sequence continues at coordinate 20,225 of JAVBXM010000257.1, forward strand.
GGCTTCACGGTATGGAGCTATACGCTGCTGTTCCCGTCCTTCGCCGAATCGGGCTGGCTGGGGCGTGAATTCCTGGAAAAGGGCCTGTTCGGGGTGCCCAGCCTGATGCCGCGCGCCCTGTTCGGCCTTAGCGGCCTGAACGAGATTTCCCACGCCCTGTTCTGGAGTCTGGCGGTCAATGTGGGCTGCTATCTGACCGGCATGGCCATGGGCGGCAGGGATTCGGCCGCCGCCAGGAAAGCCGGGGCGGCGGCGGCCATGGCCATTCCCGCCACCTCCCTCCAGGATCTGGTCGGGCGCTTCATCGGTGGGGAGCGCAGCCGGCAGGCCTTCGCCGATTACGTTTCGACCCTGGACAGCCCACCGCCGCCGGAAGCCACCCCGTCGCACCCCTTCGTCGGCTTGGCGGAGAAGCTGCTGGCCGGCACCATCGGCAATGCCTCGGCCAGGATCGTGGTGGCCGGCGCCTTTGGCGGCGAGGGCATCGACCCGGCCCATATGCGCGGCATGCTCAAGGATGCCTCGGCCGCCATCGAGTCCGGCCGGGTGATACTCGCCGATGCCCTCGACCACCTGGGCCAGGGTGTCACCGTGGTGGATGCCGACCTCCGGCTGGTGGCCTGGAACAGCCGCTTCGTGGAATTGCTCGCCCTTCCCGACGGCGTGGTGACGCACGGCGCCCCCCTCGAGGCGATCATGCGCCAGAACGCCCTGCACGGCGGATACGGCCCCGGCGACCCCGACGACCTGGTGACGGCGCGGCTGGCCTGGCTGCACAAGGGGCTGCCGTTCCACGACGAGCGCGAACACCTGGACGGAACCATCCTGGAGGTCCGGGGCAAGCCGCTTCCCAGCGGCGGCTACGTCACCACCTACACCGACGTCACCCGCCGGCACCGGGCCGAACAGGAGCTGCGCCGGGCCTATGACGAGTTGGAAAGCCGGGTCGAGGCCCGGACCCAGGAATTGTCCAAGGAGGTCCGCGTCCGTTCCCTGACCGAAACGGCGCTGCGGCGATCGCGCGAACGCCTGAAGGGGATCACCGACAGCCTGTTCGAGGGCGTCCTCATGCTCAATTCCGAGGGACTGATCGCCTTCATCAACCCCTCGGCCAGGAAATTGCTGGGTATCGAAGAGGAAGCGGGCGACATCGAGGGCTACCCCCTCGACGCCGTGATGCGGATTCGGGGCCGGACGGGAGAGATGGCGTTCGCGGCCTCGCCGCTCGGGCTGGCGTTGACGGACAACACGCCGTTCCACGACACCGACGCTGTATTCGTCACGGCGGCAGGATTGGCCGTGGAAGTGGCCTATGCCTGCTCCCCCCTTGCCAACGAAAGTGGCCGCCGCTCGGTGATCATCTCCTTTCGCGACATCGCCATGCTGAAGACCGCCCAGCGCGAAGCCCTGCAAGCCTCGCGGCTGGCCAGCGTCGGCCAGTTGGCCGCCGGCATCGCCCACGAGATCAACACGCCCATCCAGTATATCGGCGACAATCTCAACTTCATCCGCGGCGCCATGACCAAGCTGATCGCCCTGGCCCAGGCGGGCCAGGAACTGGCGGCGGCCACCGGCCCGTCCGAACCGGCCAGCCGCTTCGCGGCGCAGGTCGCCGCCGTGAAGCTGCCGTTCCTGCTGAGCGAAACACCGGTCGCCGTCCAGGAAACCCTGGACGGCGTGGCGCAGATCGCCAAGATCGTCCTGTCCATGAAGGAATTCTCCCATCCCGGCACCACCGAGAAGGTGGTCACCGACATCAACCGCGCCATCGAAAGCACCCTGACCGTCTCCCACAACGTCTGGAAGCAGTTCGCCACCGTCGAGACGGCCCTCGCCCCCGACCTGCCGCAGCTCCCGTGCTTCGCCAGCGAGCTGAACCAGGTGTTCCTCAACTTGGTCGTCAACGCCGCCCAGGCCATCGAGGCATCGGGCAAGCCCCTGCCCGGCCGCATCACCGTGACCACCGCCGTCCGCGACGGGGCGGTGGAAATCTCGGTGGCGGACAACGGCACCGGAATTCCCGACGCGATCCGCGACCGGATCTTCGATCCCTTCTTCACCACCAAGGAAGTGGGCAAGGGAACCGGCCAGGGACTGGCCATCTGCCGTGACGTCGTGGTGGTCAAGCACGGCGGCGCCCTGCTGGTCGAAAGTGAAGCCGGGCAAGGGACGAGGTTCATCGTGAGGCTTCCCCTCTCCGACTAGCCGGAAGGAACGGCCCGGCCATTTACAGAACCGATACACAGCCATTGAATTCCGTTTTCCCCCTGCCGTTATATTGACGAAAGGTTAGGGTCCGATCCCGGCCATCCTTGCCGCCAAGAAGGTGACCCGGCAGGGAAAGCGCCTATGGACGCACAACCTTATTGACGTATGCTTACCGGTATAAATCCGGGAAACGCGACATTCTTGGAGCTTGAATGCACAAGCTGCTGGCCCGCCAACTCCGCAAGGCCGCCGAGGGATCTCCCGACGGCACGGTGGATTTGGCGCGTCTCATCGACATGGTCGATCGGGCCTACGAGGAGACCGAGCGCGAGCGCCGGCTGAAGGACCGCGCTCTCGACGTCATGCAGGAAGAGGTCGAGGAGATGAGCCGCCGGGTGGCGGAGGAAGCCGAGCTGCGCTTCAACCTGCTGATGGACAATGTGGGCGAGGCGGTGATCGTCATCGGCGCCCGGGGAGACATCGAAGGGTTCAACCGGGAGGCCGAAAAAATCTTCGGCTATGCCGCCGCCGAAGCCATCGGCCGCAACATCGCCGCCCTGATGCCCGATGATCTGGCCTCGATCCACGGCACTTTCCTGGCGGAAGCGGATCGCCACGGCCGGACCCGCATCCTGGGCAAGGGCGGCCGCGAGCTGCTGGGCAAGCGCAAGAACGGCGAAATCTTCCCCGCCGAGATCGCCATCGGCGAGGTCACCACCAGCGGGGAGCGCCAGTTCATCGGCGTCATCCGCGACATCACCCTGCGCCGGCAGGCGGAAACGGAATTGCGGGAAAGCGAAAGCCGCTTCCGCGACCTGGCCGGCTCGGCTTCGGACTGGTTCTGGGAAAGCGACGCCGAGCACCGGCTGACCTTCGTCTCCGAGCGCATCGGCAGTGTCCTGGGAGTGAAGCCGGCGGCCATCCTGGGGCACACCTGGTTCGAGATCGGCCTGGACGACCAGCCGGAACGGGCCACGGCCCATTGGAACGACCTGCGGGCCCATGCCAGCTTCCGCGACCTGGTCTTCACCGTCGGCCCGCCCGACGGCAAGGATGCCAAGGTCATCCGCCTCAGCGCCATTCCCATGTTCGCCCCCGACGGCACCTTCACCGGCTATCGCGGCGTCGGCGCCGACATCACCCGCGAGGCCAGCGCCGTGGACCGGGCGATCCAGGCCCGCGAGCAGCTCCGCGACGCCATCGACAGCATTTCCGACGCCATCGCGGTCTACGACGAAAACGAAAGGCTGGTGATCTGCAACCAGGCCTATGCCGACACCCTGGACGGCTCCCACGAATTCCTGTTTCCCGGCATCTTGTTCGAGGACGTGCTGCGCAACGGCAACGAGCGCCGGTTCTTCGACATCGGCGAGCAGGATTTCGAGGAATGGCTGGTCGGCCGCATGGCGCGCTTCCGCAATGCCGACGGCCATTCCTTCGTGGTCAAGCTTTCCGCCGGCCGCTGGGTGCAGAGCCGGGAATGTCCGACCCGCGAGGGCGGCGTGGTGGCGGTGCGCACCGACATCACCCGCCTGAAGCGCCGCGAGGAGGACCTGGACAAGCTCCGCCGCCGCTACGAGCTGATCCTGGACTCGGCCGGCGAGGGCATTGTCGGCCTGGATTCCTGCGGCCGGGTCACCTTCGCCAACCACATGGCCGGCGAGATCATCGGCCGCAATTCGGTTGAAATGATCGGCCAATGCTTCCATTGCCTGGTCCATCCCGACCCGCTCCAGTGTGATGGACCCTGCCCCGCCTCGGCATCGCCGGTGGTGGAGGCCTATCTGAGCGGCACTCCCGGCCAGGTCAGCGGCGAGGTCTTTCGCAACACCGACAATCGGGTCATCCCGGTGGATTACTTCGTCGCGCCGATCATCGAGAACGAGGAACCCTCGGGGGCGGTGCTGGTGTTCCGCGACGCGACGCTCCGCTTGCAATACGAGCGCAGCCTGGAGGAGCAGCAGCGGGAACTGGCCCATCTGGTCGCCGAGCGGACGCGGGAACTGCAGCGCGAGATCGACATCCGGGCCCATACCGAAACCGCCCTGCGCGGCTCGCGCGAGCGGCTCAAGGGCATCACCGACAGCCTGTTCGAAGGCGTGCTGGTGGTCGACCGCGAGGGCTACATCTCGTTCGCCAACCCATCGGCCAAGCAATTGCTGGAATGCGACGACAGCAGCGGCGATATCGAGGGCTATCCCCTCGAGATCCTGCTGCGGGTCAGGACGCCGGCCGCCGATGTGGGCTTCGGCGACTCGCCGTTCCGGCGCGTGATCCGGGAGAATGCCACCTTCCGCGACGACGACGCCATCTTCGTCACCGCGTCGGGCAAGGCCCTGTCGGTGGCCTATGCCTGTTCGCCGCTGGGCGAGGACGAGGACAAGCGGTCGGTGATCATCTCCTTCCGCAATATCGAAACCCTGAAGAAGGCGCAGCGCGAGGCGGTCCAGGCCTCGCGGCTGGCCAGCGTCGGCCAGTTGGCCGCCGGCATCGCCCACGAGATCAACACGCCCATCCAGTACGTGGGCGACAACCTCCGCTTCCTCGACAACGCCCTGGGCAAGCTGGCGGCGGCGGTGTCCGCCGGACGGGAACTGGCCGCCAGCGCCATGCAGCACCCGGCCATGGGCGAGTCCGTCGACAAGTTCAACGCCGCCTTCTCCCAGGCCAAGATTCCCTTCCTGATGGCCGAGGTCCCGTCGGCGGTGAGCGAATCCCTGGACGGCGTCGCCCAGATCGCCCGCATCGTGCTCTCCATGAAGGAATTCTCCCATCCCGGCACCAGCACCAAGACCATGACCGACATGAACCGGGCGCTGGACAGCACCCTGACCGTGTCGCGCAACGTCTGGAAGCATGCCGCCGAGGTGGATCGGAATTTCGACGCCTCGCTGCCTCCGGTGCTCTGTCACGCCGGCGAGCTCAACCAGGTGTTCCTCAACCTGATCGTCAACGCGGCGCACGCCATCGAGGCCTCGGGCAAGCCCCTGCCGGGGCGCATCACCATTTCCACCTCGCACAAGGACGATCACGTGGAGATCGCCATTGCCGACAACGGCACCGGCGTCCCCGAGGCCATCCGGGAACGCATCTTCGACCCGTTCTTCACCACCAAGGAGGTGGGCAAGGGAACCGGGCAGGGCCTGGCCATCTGCCGCGACGTGGTGGTGGCCAAGCATGGCGGCAGCATGGATGTCGCCGACAACGACGGCGGGGGTGCCGTCTTCATCGTCCGCCTGCCCATCGGCGGGACCGGCGAATCGGGGGCCAGGGAATGACGGACATGCTGCGCGTTCTGTTTGTCGATGACGAGGCCCACATCCTTCGGGGCCTGCGCCGCTCCATGATGAGCATGGGCGAGGAATGGGACATGACCTTCTGCTCCTCGGGAGCGGAGGCCCTGGCCCTGATGCAGCAGGAGCCGGCCTTCGACGTGGTCGTCTCCGACATGCGCATGCCCGGCATGGATGGCGCGGAATTCCTGGGAACCGTCCGGCAGCGCCACCCGGAAACCATCCGGGTCATCCTGTCCGGCTATGCCGACGCGGAATCGATTCTGCGCACGGTGGGGCCGGCCCACATCTACCTGGCCAAGCCGTGCGACGCCGAAACCCTGCACGCCGCCATCTCGCGGCCCATCGCCCTGAAGCGCCTGCTGTCCACACCCTCGCTGCGGGCGGTGCTGGCCGGGTTGAGCAACCTGCCCAGCCTGCCGGACCTCGTCATGAAGGTCGACAAGGAGTTGCGCTCGCCGCAATGCTCGGCCAAATCCATCGCCACCCTCATCGACCGGGACGTGGCCATGACCGCCGAACTGCTGCGGCTGACCAACTCCGCCTATTTTTCCGTGGCCAGTCCCGTCACCACCACCTTGCAGGCGGTCCGCACCATCGGTCTGGAGACCATCCAGGCCCTGGTCCTGCAGATCGGGATTTTCCGCCAGTTCTCCGGCAGTCCCTCGGTTGCCCCCCTGCTCGAGGCGCTGACCGGCTATTGCCTGGGAACCGCCAATCTGGCCGAGACCATCGCGTCCTCCATGGGAGCCGATCAGGCCACCGCCAAGGCCGCCCATTGCGCCGCCATGCTGTCGCGGATCGGCATTCTGGTCCTGCTCGACGCCTATCCCGAGGACTATGCGCGGATTCTGGCCCAGCCCCCCGCCGGATCATCCCTCTACCAGGCCGAGGAACAGGCGTTCGGCGCCAACCACGCGCTGATCGGCGCCTATCTGCTTGGGTTGTGGGGGTTCACCCCGCCGCTGGTGGAAGCGGTGGCCTTTGCCGGAACCCCCTCCACCAGCCTCGGCCACGACAACACCATACTGACGGCGCTGCACGCGGCCATTGCCCTCGGCCCACCGCTCCCGGCGGTGTTTCCCGCGGCAATTCAGGTCCCAAACCGCCTGGACATGGCTTATCTTGTCGAAGCACGCAAGGACGGCCAGATTTCGCGCTGGCGCGAATTGGCGTCGCAGATTTCCGGGGAGGGAAAGTAATGCCGGAACGTATCTTGGTGATCGATGACGACCATCACCTGCTATCGGGACTGCGCCGCCAACTCAGCGACACCTTCGACGTCACCACCGCCCAGGGCGGCACCGAGGCCTTGAACGAGGTCCAGACGGCCATGGCGGCGCAAAACCCCTTCGCCGTCGCCCTGTGCGACATGCGCATGCCGGGGATGGACGGCATCGAGACGCTGAAGCGGATTCGCGAGCTGGCTCCCGATACCGTCAGGATCATGCTGACCGGCAACGCCGACCAGCAGACCGCCATCGAGGCCATCAACCAGGGCAACATCTTCCGCTTCTACACCAAGCCCTATCCGGTCGAGCAACTGCGCGAGGGACTGGAATCCGCCTGCGAGCAATACCGGCTGGTGACGGCGGAGAAGGAACTGCTGGAAAAGACCCTGACGGGAGCCATCAAGGTCCTGGTGGACATCGCCTCCATGAACGACGCCGTGGTGGCCGGCCTGGCCACCCGGCTGCGGGAATGGGTACGGCTGCTGACCACCGAATTCAAGATGCCCCAGCGCTGGCAACTGGAAATCGCCGCCACCCTGGTGCCGGTCGGCCAGGTGGCCATCCCGCCGGAACTGATCACCAAGAAGCGGTCCGGCGAAGCCCTGACCGATCTGGAAAAGTCGCTGTTCGAACGCAACCCGGAGGCGGCGCGCAACCTGATCGCCCACATTCCGCGCCTGGCCAAGGTCTCGGAGATCGTCTACCTGCAAGATCGCGGCTTCGACGGCAGCGGCTTTCCGGCCGACGGGCCGGTCGGCAACGACATCCCCCTGGATGCCCGTCTGCTGAAGATCCTCAAGGACCTGGCCGAAGCCACCGAGGGCGGGCCGCTGACCAAGGCGGCCTTCGCCGTCCTGGAACGCCGCCGCTCGCAATACGACCCGGTCCTGCTGCCCAAGGTGAAGACCTGCCTGGAACGGGTGGTCGACATGATGCCGTCCACCTCCATGGACGTGCCGCTGGCCTCGCTGCGCACCGGTCAGGTGGTGCTGTCCGACGTCAAGCTGGCCAACGGCCACCTGATCCTTGCCGCCAACACCCAACTGAGCGGCGCCCAGATCGAACGCCTGCACAACTTGCGGCGGATCTTCACCTTCGCTGAACCCATCAAAGTCAGGATTTGACGAAAATGAGCGCGGCAAACACCGACGACACCAAGCCGGCCGCCTGCGGGTTGGCCTGGCGGCTGCACGAACTGCTCGGCGCCACCAAGGCGCACGAAGGCCGCCGGCTGAGCTTCCTGGCCCTGGACCCCGCCCGCAAGCATTTCGGCCACGATTGGCCCCGGGTCTCGGCCAAGGTGCACGGGCTGGTCACCACCACCTTGAAAAGCTTCCTGTCCGAGGGCGACGTCTATTCCGCCGCCGACGAGTTCTCGTACATCATCCTGTCCAGCGGCCGGGAAGCCAGCGACTTCGACAAGCTGATGGACGACATCAGTTCCGAGATTTCATCGCGGCTCACCGGCAAGGGCATCGCCAAGCAACTGGTCGCCATCATCCACCTGAACGCCAACACCGACGACGGCCACGGCTCCCATCGCGGCAAGATATCCCCCCTCGCCAACATCGATCCGGCCGAGCACATCAGCAATATCGAACGGATCATGGGCGAGGCGGATGCCAACGTCGTCGAGTTCAAGATCAGCGACGTCCAGACCTCGCTATCCCCGGTCCTGTCCCTGGGCACCATGTCCACCTCGGCCTGGGCCTGTCTGGCGTCGCGGGTGGACGAGAACCAGGTCAGCCATTACGGCTACGGCGTCCTGCCGGCCGAGGCCGACCCCCTGCTGTTCGCCGAGTTGGACGCGCTGGCCGTCGAGTATGGCGCCAGGCGGCTGAAGGAGGCGGCGGACCGGAATATGATCGTCCTGCTCCCCGTTCACCGCGTCACGCTGTCGTCGAAGAAATATCGCGAGATGTATCTCAAGATCTGCCACGGCCTGCTGGCCAACCGCAAGGAGCGGATCATCTTCGACATCCACGGCATCGACGAGGGGACCCCCTCCAACCGGGTCGCCGAGTACATGCAGTGGCTGCGCCCCTACGCCAAGTTCATCGCCGTCACCCTGGACATGGACTTCGCGACCCTGTCGGCGTTCTCGGGCACCAACGCCATCTCCGTCGGCACCGATATCCGGACCCTGGACGACGATATCGCCATCCAGAAAATCGGCAAGTTCGCCAGCCGCGTGAAGGCCGCCAACATGAAATGCCATATTCACGGCATCTCCACCAAGTTCCAGGCCGAACTCTGCCTGAAGCTGGACATCGACTACATGGACGGCGAACTGATCCTGGACACCGCCCTGCCTTAGGACCAATCGACATTCAAGCGGACAGGTCATGGAATGGGACACAGATGAACACAGATTCCCGCTACGCGGGACACAGATAAGGAATTTCCCAAATTCATCTGTGTTTATCTGTGTTCATCTGTGTCTGAATTTTCTGTATGGAAGGCATTTTGGCCCGAAATCAGCCCAATTCCCTGAATGTCGATTGACCCTAGAGCCGGATGCTTTGAGGTCGAATCGCTTCGCGATTCGTCCGAGAAGCTGAATCCGTCTCTAATCAATAAGGTAGAGGGCGATTCAGACAATAGATCGGCGCGCCGCTGCGCCGATCTATTGTCATCGCGCTCTAACCCCCCCGGCGCAGGATCAGCGAGGCGTTGACGCCGCCGAAGGCGAAGTTGTTGCTCATCAGGTATTCGGCGTCCATGCGGCGCGGCATGCCCTGGATGTAGTCCATCTCGGCGCAGCGCGGGTCCACCTTGTCCAGGTTGGCGGTATGGCAGCACCAGCCTTCCCGCATCATCTCGATACCCAGCCAGGCCTCGATGGCGCCGCAGGCCCCCAGGGAATGGCCGAAATAGCTCTTGAGCGAATGGATCGGCACGCGCGCCCCGAACACCGCCGCCGTGGCCGCCGCCTCGGCGATGTCGCCGCCCTCGGTGGCGGTGCCGTGGCCGTTGACCACGCCGATGGCCCCGGCATCGAGGCCGGCGTCCTCGAGCGCCAGGCGCAGGGCCTGCTCCATGGTCTCGGGCTGCGGCTGGGTGACGTGGTTGCCGTCGGCATTGGTGCCGAACCCCGCCACCTCGGCATAAATGGTGGCGCCGCGCGCCCTGGCCCGGTCGTAATCCTCGAGGATCAGGGCGCCCGCCCCCTCGCCGATCACCAGCCCGTCGCGGTCCACGTCGAACGGCCGGGGGCTGAGATGGGGGGTATCATTGCGGGTCGAGGTGGCGAACAGGGTGTCGAACACCGCCGCGTCGGTGATGTCCAGTTCCTCGGCCCCGCCGGCCACCATGATATCGGCCTTGCCCCACCGGATGGCCTCGGCGGCGAAGCCGATGGCCTGGCTGGCCGAGGCGCAGGCGTTGGAGGTGGGGATCATCCGCCCGGTCAGGCCGAAGAACATGCCGATATTCACCAGGGCGGTGTGGCTCATCATCTGGATGTAGGTGGTGGCGTTGAGGTTCCTCGACTTGCCGCTCATCTTCAGCTCGTAGAAGCCCAGCACCGAATCCGGGCTGCCGAACGACGAGCCGAAGGCCGCCCCCGCCCGCCCGCCGGTCAACACCGGATCGCCCAGCAGGCCGGCAGCGGCCAGGGCCTTCTCGCTGGCCGCCACCGCCATGCGGGCAACGCGGCCCATGGTGCGGGTCTTCTTGCGCGGCCAGTGATCGGGAAGGTCGAAGTCGAGGACCGGGGCGGCCAGCCGGGTGTTGACGCCCTCGAAGCGGTCCCAGTCCGGGCTCATGGCGCGGATGGCGGTGCGCCCGTCGCGCAAGGCGGCGCTGATGGTGGGCCAGTCGTGCCCCAGGGCGGTGATGCCGCCCATGCCGGTAACCGCCACCCTGCGCATCACACCATGCCTCCGTTCACCGAAATCACCTGCCGGGTGATGTAGCCCGCCGCCTCGGAACACAGGAAGCCGACCAGGGCCGCCACCTCCTCGGGCTGCCCCAGGCGGCGCATGGGGATCAGTTTCATGGCCTCGTCCAGGGGAACGTCGGCGATCATTCCCGTCTCGATCAGGCCGGGCGCCACGCAATTGACGGTGATGGAGCGCTTGGCCAGTTCCAGGGCCAGGGACTTGGTGGCGCCGATGATGCCGGCCTTGGCGGCCGAGTAGTTGACCTGCCCCCGGTTGCCCACCAGCCCCGAGACCGAGGACAGCGTCACGATACGCCCGCCCTTGCGGGCCGAGACCATGGGCATGACCAGCGGCCGCAGGACGTTGTAGAAGCCGTCCAGATTGGTCCCCAGCACCCGGTCCCAATCCTCGTCCTCCATGGCCGGAAAGGCCGTATCGCGGGCGATGCCGGCATTGAGCACCACGCCCCAATAGGGGCCGTTGGCCTCCAGATCGGTCTCCAGGGCGGCACGGCAGCCGTCGCGGTCGGCGGTATCGAAGCGGATCAGCCGCCCGGCGCCCCCCATGGCCTCCAGGGTGCCGCGCGCCGCCGCCTCGTCGGAATGGTAGTGCACCACCACCTTGAAGCCGTCGCCGGCCAGTTTCAGGGCGATGGCCCGGCCGATACCGCGACCCGCGCCGGTGACGAGAATGGTCCTGGCGGTCATGACGCCTCCCCCCCTTGATCGGGCTGGTAGACGCTCAGTTGCGCCTCGGCCAGCACGTCCCCCCCGGCGCCGGTGATACGGCAGTCGAACACCCCCATGCCCTGGTCGCGGAACACCAGCCGGGCGGTGATCTCCAGCCGCTCGCCGAAGGCAAGGAACGGCCGGACCGCCTGGTAGCGCCGGGTGCCCAACAGGAAACCCAGCCGCACCGCGCCGCCCTCGCGCCGGGCCTCGGCCCCCGCCCACACGCCGCAGGTCTGGGCCATGAATTCGATCCCCACATGGGCGGGTACGCCCTCGGGGCTGGCGAACAGATGGTCGGGACGGATGGTCACCGCCGCCACCGCCCCCGCGGCGTCATAGGACAACGCCTCGTCCAGCAGCAGCATGGGCCGGGCGTGGGGCAGCAACTCCCCGACGGACCAGGGACAGGCGCTCATGGCGTTCCCCGGCGGAAGGCCAGGCAGCAATTGCTGCCCCCGAAGGCGAAGGAATTGGACAGGGCCGCCGGCCGGGACAGCCGGTGTTCCGCCCCCGCCAGATCAAGAAGCGGCAGGTGGGAATCGACCGCGCCATCCCACAGGTGGAGTGGCAGGCGGCCTTCCGGGTTCCAGCGGCGCGACAGCGTCAACCACAGGAAGGCGGCCTCCACCGCCCCGGCGGCGCCCAGGGTATGGCCGGTCATGGCCTTGGTCGAGGAACACGGCACGCCCCGGGGAAACAGGGCCGCCACCGCCTTGGCTTCCATGGAATCGTTGAGCGCCGTTCCGGTGCCGTGCAGGTTGACGTAGCCGATCTCGTCCGGCGGCAGCCCGGCATCGGCCAGGGCGGCGCCCATGGCGGCCAGGGCCCCGGCCCCCTCGGGGTCGGGGGCGCTGACGTGGTGGGCGTCGGAGGTTTCGCCCAGCCCGGCCAGCTCGATCTCGGCCGGGTCGGGGCTCAGCAGGAACAACCCGCCGCCCTCGCCGATGGTGATGCCGGCGCGGTTGGCGGAAAAGGGATTGCTCGGGCTGGGCGCCAGCGCCTCCAGGGCTCCGAACCCGGTGACGGTCAGGCGGCACAGGGTATCGGCACCGCCCACGATGGCCGCATCGGCCAGACCGGCCCGGATCAGCCGCCGCGCCGAGGCCAGGGCCTTGGCGCTGGACGAGCAGGCGGTGGCCACCACATAGGCGGGGCCGGACAGCCCCAGGAGATCGGCCAGGAACAGGGCGCCGCCCCCGGTTTCCTGCTGCCGGTAATGAAAGCCGGCGGGCCACTCGCCCGTGCGGGCGTGGGAGGCGAAGGCGGCCTCGCCCTCGGCGATGCCCGAGGTGCTGGTGCCGATCACCACGGCGATGCGGTGGGCGCCGAAACGCCGGATGGCGGCGGCGATCTCCTCCGCCATTTCGGCGGCCAGGGCGGCGAGCAGCCGGTTGTTGCGGCACTCCCAGCGGGTCAAGGCGGCGGGCAGCGGCGGGGGTTCTCCCGGCAGCACGCCCAGCGGCACCGCGAAGCCGTCCACCCGGCGCAGGCCCTGGCGCGAGCCGGCCAGCAGCGGCCCCATGGCGGCCGCCTTGCCCAGCCCCAGGCAGGAAGCGACCGCCATGGCGGGAAGGTAGAGGCGACGGCTCACGGCGCCACCCTGGCCGAGCGGACCTCGATCTCGTAGCCCCACGGACGGTTGACCAGCCGGGACAGCCCGTTCCAGGGATCGCCCCGCCACGACACGGCGATGGCATCGCCGATATGGCGCCCCTGGGAGGTCTGGGTCAGGGCCGCGCCGCTCAGGCCCCGCCGCACCGCCTCCTCGGGCCAATACAGCAGCACGATGTCGGCCAGGATGTTTTCCGGCTTCAAGGAATCGGGCAGCCAGTCGGCCCGCTCCACCACGATGCCGTCCCGGCTCCAGGTCACGGTCATGGCCCGCCGGCCCATGGAATCGCTGCCGGCCAGCAGCAGGCGCTCGCCATCCACCGACAGGCGGCACTCGAACACGAAAGTCTCGCCGTCGCGCCGCGCCGTCACCAGTTGCACCGCATCCTCCCGGCGGCCAAGCTCGCCCGGGGCCGGCAGGACCAGGGCGACGCCCGGCGCCACCATCACCCGGTCGGAGGCGGGCGGCGCGGCGGAGCAGGCGGCAAGGACGGCGACAATCAAACCAGGGAAAAAGCGCATCAACTAGGGTCCGTCAAGATGTCACCCGCCCGCGGGAGGCCGCCCGCTAGCGAACCAGCGTCACGAACGCCGGATCGTTGAGAACCTGATCCACCGCGTCCTGCAGGGCGGCGTTGGCGACCTTCCGCAAATCCTCCACGTCGGCGAAAACGCCGACATCCAGGCTGATGAGGCTGCCGGTGACCAGATCCGACACCGCCTTGCGCCGATAGGCCGTCTGGCCCGAAATCTTGTCGACCAGGGACACGTCGATACGGGCATGGGCCTCGCGGCGGACGTACTGGTTGCAGTCGAACTGCTCCACGTCGAGGCGCATGGCATAGGTGCTGCCGTCGCCGGTCAATCCACGGGCCTTGAGGCCCTGGGCGAAAGCGGACTTGACCTCGTCCTTGACCGGCCCCTCGGTCACCAGGGTCTTCAACGGATTGCCGTAGCCGCCGCGAATCGCCCCCAGCCAGTTGGCATCGTGCTTGCGGTTGTCGGTAACGGAAACGATCTCCACCTTGGCCTTGGCCGGAGCCCCGACCTTGACCGCCCGGCTCGCATCATAAGGCAGGCTGGTTTGCGTGGTGCTGCAGGCGCTGGTCAGGGCGCATCCGCAGATCAGCGCCGCCAGAATGGCAATCCTCATTTTATCCCCCCTCGAATGGCTTCCCAAACCGCTGGATTTGTATGCCGCCCGCCCAACAAAATCAATGGATGCAGATCATTGCCGCCGCGCCACGGACGGCGCCAGCAGGAAGGCCAGCGCCACCCCCACCAGCATGGTGGCGCCGAAGGCCCGCACCGCCGCCGCCTCGCTGAGCGCCAGCAGGCCGAAGGACAGCAAGGTGGTGACCATGGCCAGGCTGACCGAGACCAGGGTCACCGGGTCGCGGCGGTCGTCCTCGGCGCAGAACACCGCGTAATCGACGCCGATGGACAGCACCAGCACCAGGGCCATGGCGGCGAAGAACGAGAAGCCGATTCCGGCCAGGGCCAGCAGCGGCGGGGTCAGCATCACCGCCGCCGCCGACGGCAGCAGCACCCGCACCGCCCGCCGCACCCCGTAGCGCCACGCCAGCAGCGGCACCATCAGCAGGGTCGAGGCCGCCACCAGCATCAGGGCGCGGCGGCGATAGCTTTCCAGCAGCAGGTTGAGATCACCGGTGGGGTCGGCGAAGCGCACGCCGTCCAGCCCCTGGGCGGCGGCGCGCAAGGCGGCGGAGTCCGCGTTGCCGTCCACCATCACCACATGCAGCCGCTCGTCCAGCACCAGGGCGTCGAGGAACGGCAGACCGCCCGTGGCGCGGATATCGGCCAGGGACAGCGGCCGGGCGGGGATTTCCCGCTCCGCCGCCGGGGCCATGCCCAGCCCGGCGCGGTAGGCGGCGAGATGGGGGGCGTAAAGGGCGTGTTCGGCCAGGGCGGCGTTATCGGCCTGCCGTCTGGCGGAGGGCACGAAACGCGCCGCCGCCTGGCGGCCGCCCAGCCCGGCAAGGCGCTCGTCCAGGGCCTCTTCCCGCTCCAGCACCTGCTGCTCGTCGCCACCTTGCACCAGGAAGAAGCGCCCGGCCTGGCCGAAGCCGGCCAGACGCTGAATCTCCGCCTGCTCCGCCACCAGAACCGGCGACAGCCCCTGCTGGCGCCGCATGTCGTCGTCCACCTGCAGCCGGGACAGCCCGAAAGCTCCCACCAGGGCCAGGGCCGCCAGGGTCAGCCGGCGCGCCCGGCCATATCCGGCCTCGTCCCAGAAGCGCCACAGCCAGCCGGCCGCCGCCGCCAGCCGGGGGTTCAGCCGGGCGGCCGGCGCACGGTCGAGCAGCGGGAACCACAGCACCACCGACAGGAACGACCCGGCCAGCCCTACCGCCGAGAACACCGCCACCTGATGCAATCCGGGAAACGGCGACAGGGCCAGGGTGCAGTAGCCGGTGATGGCGGAGGCGGCCCCCAGGGCGATGCCGGGCAGCACATGGGTCAGACGCTGGGCGGGATCGGTGCGCGGCGTGAATATCTGGCCGAAATACAGCAGGGCGTAATCCACGGCGATGCCGATCAGGGCGGCGCCGAACATCTGGGCGGCCACGTGCAGCGAATCGAACAGGGTGAGGCTTGCCGACAGCGCCACCGCCAGTCCGCTGCCGATGGCCGAGAGCGACAGCAGCAGCGGGCGGAGCGAGCGGAAGGCCAGCACCACCAGCAGCACCGTCCCGGCCAGGGAAACCAGCCCGATGCGCGCCGATTCGCCCATGGCCTGCTCAGCTCCGGCCTGGGCGAAGAACACGGCGCCCAGGCGCAGGATGCGGGTTCCCTCCGGCACCTGCGCCTGGGCGCCGTCGAAGGCGGCGACGAAACGCTTCTGGAAGTCCAGGTCGAAGGCCTCGCCGGTGATGCGGAGGCTCTGCAACACCCAGGTGGTGCCACCCTCGCCGACGGTCGGCAGCCCTTCGTCCATGCTCATGCGGTTGGCCGGGGTGGGCAGGCCGCCCAGGAAAGCGGGAAACAGCAGGAAGGGATCGCGGGCCAGCAAGCGGGAATCCACCGCCCCGCCGAAGCCGTAGATCTGCGACAGCGCCCGCTTGACCAGCCCCTCGCCTTCGCCGCCCAGCAGCTTGCGCCGGTCATCCTCGGCCAGCAATCCCGCCCGGTGGGCGAAATAGGCGGCGCCCAGCCGCTTGACCGCCGCCTCGTCGGGCACGTCGCCCTCGGACCGCACCAACCCGGCCTCCACCAGGGTGCGGCGCAACTCCTGGGCGGCGGAACGGGCCTTGCCGCGCTCGGCATGGCCGACCATGGCCACCACCCGGCCCGACAGCGAACGGGCCACCCGGTCCTTGGCCGCCTGCAGGTCGGGCTCGCGCTCCTCGCGCGGCAACAGGGCCATGATGTCGGTCTCGCGCGGCAGGCCGTGACGGGAAAGGCTCGCCACATGGGCGGCGGCGGCCAGCACCACGGCCAGCCACAGCAGGGCGAGGATTTTCCTCACTTGAGCAGCGCCGCCTCGGCGGCATCCAGCGGACGGGCATTGAGGTCCTGCCGGGTGAAGGTCAGGCGGTCCATGTCACCGCCCGGCTTGGCGATCTCCACCTCCTCGACGAAGCGGCCCAGCCGGGCGGTGATGGCGGGAACGTGGGGGTCGTCGGGCCTGAGCGGCCGCAGCCAGATGCGCTCCGCCTTGCGCGTGATGGCGAAGGTGCCGTCCAGCGCCCGCCAGTCGCCGGCCAGGGCGGCGGCCATCATGTCGTAGAGCCGGGCCAGGAACGGCAGCCGGGCGGTGGACAGCCGGGTGGTCTCGGCGCCGTCGACGCTTTGCACCAGCCCGGCCGGGGTGACCACGGTGGTGATGGCGAAGGGCGTCTCGGCCCGCCAGATCAGGCCGCGCCCCGGCGCCACCAGGAAACTGCCCTCGGAGCGCAGCGGGGCGGCGAAGCCCTGCATGTGGCGCTCCTGCACGAAGCGGCCGCGCAATACGTCGCCGTCCTTCAGCATGGCGGTCTCGGCCAGGGCGGGACAGGCGAACAGCAGCACGAACAGGGCGACCAGCCGGCTCACGGCAGCAGCTCCCGCACCTTGTCGAGAAGAATGGCGGGCGATTCCAGGCACAATTCGCCCGAGCGGGCCTCCACCGCCAACTGGATGGTGGTGGCCTTGGTCAGCACCTCGCCGCTATCCGCGTCGAGGATGCGGTATTCGATGCGCAGCCGGTTCTCGTACTCGGCCAGTTGCGCCACCACCCGGATGCGCTGGGCGAAACGGATGGGCCGCACGTATTTCAACCGCAGGTCGACGATGGGCCAGACATAGCCCGAGTCCTCCATCTGGGGGTAGTTGTAGCCGATGCGGTCCAGCAGGGCGCAACGCGCCTCCTCCAGGAAGCGGGGATAATTGCCGTGCCAGACCACCTGCATGGGGTCCAGGTCGTAGAACTGCGCCGTCAGGGTGATTTCAGCGGAAATCATCGGACTTTCTCCCCCGCCCAGAAGTCGAAGAAGTTGTACCACTGGAAGGGGGCTTCGCGGCACTCCCGTTCCAGCCGCGCCGCATAGCGCCGGACATATCCGGCGATGGCCTCCTGGCGCCGGCCGCGCGGCAGCTCGACGCGCTCGGCGAAGGGCTCCAGACCCAGGCGCCAGCCCCCCTCCCCGTCCCGGCGGCAAAACAGCAGATGGACGGGGCAATCCAGCAGCGCCGCCAGCAGCCACGGACCTTGCGAGAATTCCGCCGCCTCGCCCAGGAAGGACGCCCGGCACACCCGGCCCCGGGACAGGACCGGCACCCGGTCGCCGGCCATGGCGATCCACTCGCCGGCCTCGATGCGCTCACGCAGCACGATGGCGGTGTCGGGGCCGATCTCGGTGACCTGGAGCATGCGGGCCGCCGCCTCGCCGCGATGGGCTTCCAGCAGGCGGTTGTAGTTCTCGGCGTGGCGGGTGTGGACCAGCACGGTCAGGCGCCGGCGCAGCGCCGGGTCCATCAGGGCGTGGGAGAGTTCGGCGTTGCCGTGGTGGCTGACCACCAGCAGGGCGCCGCGCGGATCGGCGGCGGCCCGGGCGACGAACTCGCCGACCTCCATGGCCCGAACCGGAACGGCCCGGCTCCAGGCGGCGAAGGCATCCAGGGCGCGGCCGGCGAAATCCATGAAATGGCGAAAGCCCTCGGCCAGGGTGGGAGGGCGGTTCAGCACCCGGCCGAGATAGGTCCGCGACGCCCGGCGCTGTTCCGTCCCGGTCAGGAAGAAATAAAGCACGATGGGGGCCATCACCCAGGCGCAGCCCCGCCGCCCCAGCAGCCGGTAGGCC
>JAVBXM010000081.1 GCA_030824585.1 Phaeospirillum sp.
CCCCAAGGCCAGCGCGGCGGAGTGGAAGGCATGGGCGCCTTCCCGGTCCTGGGGAACCACCAGCACGGCAATGCCGGTCCTGTCGCGCAGGTCACGCAGAACGGCGGCCAGGGCGGCAGGGCCTCCCCTGTCCACCGCCAGCCGCCAGGCCGAGTAGCCGCCGCCCACCGCCCGGCAATCCACCGGAACGCCCAGTTGCCGCCGCGCGGCGTTCAACCTTTCCACCGTCTCCTCGACGGTGGCCGACACGGTATTGTTGGCCCAGACGTCCTTCAGGGTGGGGATATCGGCCCGCGCCGTTCCCGCATGGCCCTCGCGCTCCAGGCGGAACCCCGACGACCCCAGGTCGACGCCGATCCGGCAAGGCTCCGCCGCCCGGCCCGCCGCCGACAGGGTGATGAGAACAGCGGCCAGGGCCGGAAGCAGGGTCTTCATCCGAGCGTTATAGGCGGTCGGATGGCTGATCACCAGCCTATCGCGGAAAACGACCGATCCGGGGATTGAGCAGCGGCCTCATTCCCGCCGATACCCTCAGGCCCGGACACGGACCACGAACTTATCGACTTCCCCGCGCAGGAGTTCCGACTGTTGCGACAACTCGCCCGCGGCGGCCAGGAGCTGGGTGGCGGCGGCACCGGTCTCGGCGGCGGCACGGGTGACATCGCCGATGGTTTCCGACACATGCCGCGTTCCCACCGAAGCCTGCTGGACATTGCGGGCGATCTCATTGGTGGCGGCGCCCTGTTCCTCGACGGCAACGGCGATGGCGGACGCAATTTCACTGATCCGCCCGATCGTTCCCTCGATCCCCTTGATGGCGTCCACGGCATTGCGCGTCGCGGACTGGACAGCCGTGATCTGAGCGCTGATCTCCTCGGTCGCCCGGCCGGTCTGGTTGGCCAGATTCTTGACCTCGCTGGCCACCACGGCGAAGCCCTTGCCCGCATCGCCGGCCCTGGCCGCCTCGATGGTGGCATTCAAGGCCAGCAGATTGGTCTGGGCCGCGATGTCGTTGATCAGCGAAACCACTTCTCCGATCTTGCCCACCGCCTCGGCCAGCCCCTCCACCATCTCGTCGGCGCGAGCCGCCTCGGTGACCGCGTTTTTGGAGATGTTGCTGGATTCCGTGACCCGCCGGGATATTTCATTGATCGAGCCGGACAGTTCCTCCGTCGCCGCCGCCACCGTCTGGACGTTGGCCGAGGCCTCTTGCGCGGCGTTGGCCACGGAAACCGCCTGACGCTCGGTCTGCTGGGCGGTCGACGACATCGACCCGGCGGTGGCCTGCATTTGCGTGGCGGCCGAGGAAACGGTCTGGACGACCCCCGCCACCGACGCTTCAAAGCCATCGGCCAATTGGTTGAGGGCTTGGCGCTGTTCCGCCGCCGCCCGCGCCTTGGCCTGCTCCTGCGCCCGCGCGAGTTCCTCGGCACGCAGTCCCTGCTCCTTGAACACCAGGACCGCGCGGGCCATGGTGCCGATCTCATTTTGCCGGTCGGTGTCATCGACGGCGGTCTGAAGGTCTCCATGGGCCAGTCGTTCCATCGAACCCGACAGCCGGCCAATGGACCTGCTGAAATTCTGGATCAGGCCGTAGCCGGCAATGACCACGACGATGATCAGCCCGATGGTCAGGGAAACCACGCCGTAGAACGCGACCGCCGCCGCCTCCTTGGTTTCTGACGCCGCCCGGCGCAGATCCTCGCCCAACCTCTCCTCGACCTTGCGGAACAGGTCGATGCGCTCGGTGCTCACCTTGAACCAATGGGTGGCCGGCACGCCCTCGACGGTGCCGCTGGTGAAACTGGCGATGGCGATTCCGCGCAGTCTCTCGACCTCGTCGATGACCGGGCCGGTGACGGTCCTCTCCGCGAATATCCGCTGTTCTTCCGCCGCCAACCCGGCGAAGACGCGCAGGTAGGTCGATTGCTCGGCCCCCACGGCCTGGAATCGGCGAAGCTGCTCGAGATCGAGGTGACCGGCGGCGAAGCCGGCCGCGCCGGCCGCGCGCTCCTGCCCGGCTCTTTCCTTTGCCTGGATATAGGCCACATAGGCATGGATGTTGGTCGACTGGCCCACATCGCGGGTAAGATCGGCCAAGGTGGGAACGATGTCGATCAGGCGGGAAATAGTCTGCGTGAAATAGCCGGTGGCGGCATTGGCCGGAACCACAAGCTTGTCGACCTGCTCTCTGTGGGCGGCCAGCCGATCGATTTCGGTTCGAGCGGCGGCGATCCGGCCGGCGAATCGGGCGCCGAGATGACGCTCGCCAAGAATGGCGATATGATCGCGCACTCGGGCGTATGGCCCCTCGACGGCTTTCCTTTGCGCCTGCATCTCGGCGGCGAACACCTGTCCCTTGCTGCCGACGAACACCCCGGTGGTGGCGCGTTCCTTTTGCAGTTCATGGACGAAGGCGCTCACCTCGACGGCGAATTGAGCAATCTCCTCGAACCGGCTCATGTCCGCCATGAGACGCTGCTTGCCGGCCACCATGTCGGCGCCCAGGCCGACCAGGCCGAGCAGGGGAAGGAGCAGGATGAGAAGCACCTGCGTGCGCAGGCGCATATTGGCAATTATCTTCGACATCACCTTGGCCTCGCCACCTGCTTCGGAGGGCAGACCCCGTTGCCGGACGGTAACGGATCATGATGAATATACATACAAAGCTATAGATTTCATACATCATTTTGTATGGTATTCCTGCCGCGGGAAATGCGGGACGCGGGCAGTGCCCGCTTCGGCTTTTGCCCGGACCCGAAGGGATAGCCACAGGCCTCGCCTCGATCCATTCGGCCTATACCCAATCCGCCGGCTTGACCTGTTTGCCGCAAGCGGGGTAGCTCTGTGATCGCGTGCTGGTTCCCCAATGGGTAAACCCCTGGGGATTAAAATGGGAACACGGTGAGGACGACCCAATCGGGACCGAAACCGTGGCTGCCCCCGCAACTGTGAGCGGCGAGCTTTTGTCCGACAATGCCACTGGGGAAACCCTGGGAAGGCTGGACAAAGGCGACGACCCGCAAGCCAGGAGACCTGCCTCACGCCGTCGCCCATCCGTTTGAGCGGGGTGTCTCAGCGGTACGGAAGTTTCTTCCGAACGTGGTGACGTGTTTGTCGTCGTCCCGTTCGGAGTCCGGGCACCCGCTCGTTTCTCCGACTGGATTGAATTTTTAGACCCTGACCGGCGTGTCTTGGCACGTCCGGTTCGCCTCAGGTCCGCCCCGGACCTTGGGTTGGGTGAAGAGTTGGAAGGACCCGGCATCTTTGGCCGGACTCCGGGCCCTTCCGTGAACGATGGTCCATTCACACAGACAGGAGTCTGCGATGCCGAAGGTGTGTCTTCAGCGATCCAAAGTCAAAGTCCTAATCGCCGCATTGATGACGGTTTTCATTGCCTGGGCCGGCTCGGCCGAGGCCCACGATCTGTGGCTGGCATCCGGAGGAGGCCGGATCGAGGTCCGGCTTGGCCATCCCGGCGATGTTTCGCTGCCCGAAAAGCCGCGATTGTTCGATCTGGCGGCAGTGGGAGCCGGCGGCAAGCCCGTCACCCTGCTGGACCAGCTTTCCGTGGCCGATAAGGTGCTGTCGGCCCCCGCACCCAAGGGCGCATCCGTCGTTGCCGCCCGCTACGACAGCGGCTTTTGGGTCAAGACCACCCAGGGCTATCGCAACACCCACCGCCGCAATCTGCCGGACAACCTGAAAAGCCTGTGGTCGCAGAAGTTCGCCAAACTGCTGATCTCGGGCGAGGGCGCGACCCAGGCGGTGGGCCATCGGCTGGAACTGGTGCCGTTGGCCGATCCCTTTCGCCTGAAGCCCGGAGAGCCTCTGAAGGTACGGGTGAGCTATGGCGGCAAGCCCCTGGCCGGGGCCGAGGTGGAGGTCAGCGACGCCAAGACCAAGACCGACACGCCGAGAAAGGTGACCGCCGACGCCAGCGGAATCGCCACGCTTGAGCCCTTTTCCGGCGAGACGCTTCTGACGGTGGACCATGAGGCTCCGGGCAGTTTCCCCGATCTGGCGGCCGAGGATATGCTGTCGGCGACCCTGATGTTCTCGCGCGTTCCGTGAACACCATGAGACTGGCCACCGCCGCCCTCGCCATGAGCCCCGTCGGCCCCCGCCTGGGCTCATGGCGTGGTCTGGGCCGGCGGTGGCGGGACGGCGGTGGTGGAGCTCCGCTACACCACCGGCGAGCCGGTGGCCCATGCCGCCGTCGCCGGGCGGCGCCGGGGGCCGGCAACTCCATGAGTGCCATGCCATGGGATTGGGGCCGCTTGGCCGGCGGCCCGTTCCGCCCCAGGGAACGGCGGCATCGGCCGGTCGCCTGCATTGGGGCGGCCGGGACCGCCGCCAATCCCGGCTATTTCATCATTGACTCCCGTACCGGCAGAACCTACACGGTAACGCGGAGCTTTCGTAATTCAGAGGCATTCTCAATTATGCTCGCGGTCCGTCGCGGACAGGAATTGTTGCAGCGCATGCGCGGCAGGATGACGGGGATCACCCGCCTTCTGATGCTGGCCCTTTGCCTGCAACTGGCCTCTCCGTTGCTGAATCCGGGCATTGCCTCGGCCAGTCAGAGCTTGTCCGAGGCGCGTTTGCAGGCGGACCTTCGGGCCTCGCTCTGCCATGACGGAAGCAGCGGCCAGGATGCCGGCCGGGTGCCGGCCTCCAGCCTGGGGGCCGGGCACTGCATCTTCTGCCTGCCCCTGTCGGGGGCTTCGGTGGCGGTCTTTGCCGCCTCGACCGTTCCCGCCCCGACCTTCCGCGCAGCGACTCCCGTCGTTCCCTCCGACAACCAGGCG
>JAVBXM010000034.1 GCA_030824585.1 Phaeospirillum sp.
ACTGCGCCGGATCGAGGCTGAAGCCCGAGCCGTCGAGGCTGTAGACCGCGCCGGGCCCGCCGGTCTGGGCCAGGCCGACCACCGATAGGGCGGTGCCGTTGTCCACATCGGACGCCCCGCCCAGCAGGTCGGCGGTATAGAGTCCGCCGTTCTGGCCGATACCGCCCGACAGCACGCCGGAGATCACCGGCGCATCGTTGGAGCCGGTGACCACCACGGTCAGGCTTTGCGGTACCGAGCCGCCCTGGCCGTCGGAGACGCTGTAGCCGAACACCAGGGTCGCCGTCTCGCCCTCGGCGAGGCTGGCGAACTGCGCCGGATCGAGGCTGAAGCCCGAGCCGTCGAGGCCGAACACCGCGCTCGGCCCGCCGGTCTGGGTCAGGCCAACGACGGACAGGGCGGTGCCGTTGTCCACGTCGGACGCCCCGCCCAGCAGATCGGCGGTATAGAGGCCGCCGGTCTGGCCCACGCCGCCCGACAGCGCGCCGGAGATCACGGGAACGTCGTTGGAGCCGGTGATGCTTACCGCCACAGTGGCTGGTGAACTGAAGGCGCCCTGGTCATCCCGCGCCACCACCAGGAACCCGTCCTCGGCGCTCTGCCCCAGGCCGAGGGAGACCGCCCCGGCATTGGGGGTGAAGGTATAGATGCCGGTGGCCGGATCCATGGTGACGCTGCCGTGGGCGGTGGTCAGGCTGTCCACCGCCTGGGTGCCGTCCCACAGATGGTAGGTCACAGTGGCGCCCTGGTCGGGATCGGCGGCGGCGGCACTTCCACTTCCGCCCACATGATCGGAGGTCGAGACGCCGTTGATCCCGGTGATCGCCGGGGCGTCGTTGCGGCCCTCGATGGTCAGGGTCAGGTTCTGCGGCACCGAGGTGACGCCATCGGAGACCCGATAGGTGAAGGTCAGGGTCTCGGCCATCCCGGCCGCCAGGTCGTTGAACTGGGCCGGATCGAGGATCAGCCGGCCGCCCGCCCCCAGGGAATAGGCCACGTTTCGCCCGCCGGTCTGGCTCAGTTGCACCGCCGACAGCGGATTGCCGTCCACGTCGCGGGTACCGGCCAGCAGATTGACAGAGGTCGGGGAAGCATCCTCGTCGGAAGCGGCGGACAGCGGCCCGGCCAGGATGGGCGCGTTGTTGCGGCCATCCAGCCAGATAGTGTGATCGCCCAGCTGGATGCTCTCCACCCCGCTCAGGGCGGCGGAGTTGCCCGCATCATCCGAGACGCTCCAGGCGGAACCGGAGCGGCTGAAGTGGTAATCGGCGACATTGCCGGTCAGGACCAGGGAATCGGTGCCGCATCCGCCGTCGATACGGTCGGCGCCATCGAGACCGATAAAGACGTCGTTGCCGGCCCCGCCCGACAGGATATCGTTGCCGCCGCCGCCGATCAGGGTGTCTTTGCCGCCTCCGCCGTCCAGGGTGTCGTTACCGGCTCCGCCCGACAGAACATTGGCGCCGTCGTCGCCGGTGATGACGTCGTTCCCCGAACCGCCGGTAACATTCTCGATCTTGATCAGCACGTCCTTGTCGTGCTTTGAGCCGACCAGGGTGGCGCCGTGCTCGCGCAGATTGACCGACACCGCCTGGGGTCCGGTATAGGTGACGGTATCGAAGCCATCGCCACCATGGATGACGTTGCCCGATGGGGCGGTGACCACGAAGGTATCGTTGCCGCCGCCCCCCATCATCTCGGCCTGCGTCCCGGTGCTGACCAGGGTGTCGTTGCCGTCGCCGCCGAACAGCTCGTTATGGCTGCCGCCCAGGGCGGTGAGCGTGTCGTTGCCGCCGTTGCCCCGCAGCTGATTGAAGCTGCCGGTCGCCGTCAGGATATCGTTGCCTGCTCCGCCCCGCAGATCGTTGTGCTCACCGGTAGCGGTCAAGATGTCGTTGCCATCGCCGCCCCGCAGTTGATTGAAACTGCCGGTGGCCGTCAGAATGTCGTTGCCGTCGCCGCCATTCAGGTCGTTGTGCTCGCCGGTGGCGGTCAGGGTGTCGTTGCCGTCGCCGCCGCTCAGGTTGTTGAAGCCGCCGATGGCCGTCAGGGTGTCGTTGCCGTTGCCACCGCTCAGATCATTGTGGCTGCCCGAGGTGCCCAGAACATCGTTGCCAGCCCCGCCGTTCAACTCATTGTGCTCGCCCCTGGCGGTCAGGGTGTCGTTGCCGTCGCCACCGAACAGGTCGTTGAAGCTGCCCGAGGCCGTCAGGATATCGTTGCCGCCCTTGCCCTTGAGGGTCAGGCGATTACCGCTTGCCGTGATGACATCGTTGCCAGAGGAGCCTTGGCCGGAGCCGTGCGAGGAACCATGGCCGTCATCTCCGCCGGAGTGATCGCAGGATGCCCCTTTCCCGCCATCGGCCGAAAGAGTCACCACATCCCACAACGATGTCCGTATGTGCTGGCGCATGCCCATCCCCTCTTGCTCTGGCCGACGCGCAAGAAGCTCCGTTGACGGGTGCGAATGCACCGGCCTTCCAAAGCATCAAGTGCAACGTTTGCCCGCCATCGCCCGCGATGACGGTAGACGCAATGGTAGTAACCAGAAAGACGCAGCGTCAAGCCCACCCACACGATATAAAGCTATAAACCTGTTATAATATTCTCCTTTTTGATGGCATATTTTGACATATTGCAGCCGACATCTGGACGACATAGCCTATTCCGCATCCGATGGAACAGTCGGCGAAAATAGAGGGTTCGGTGACGAGTGGGGGTGATATCGGGGCAAAACACAATCCCGCCGGGGCGGAAGCTCCTCAGGCGGCCCCGCCGGATTCCGCCCTGGTCTGCCTCGCCTTATTGGCGAAGCTGTTCGAGAAGCCGGCCGACTACGAGGCCCTGCGCCATCGCCACGGCGATCCCGCCTCGGTTGTGGGCGAGATCGACCTGATCCGCTATGCCCGCGAGGTGGGGTTCAAGGCCAGCGCGGTTGATTCGTCGTTCGAGAAACTGGCCGCCACGCCGCTTCCCGCTATCGCCCGGCGACCCGACGGGGCATGGTTCATCCTGGCCAAGGTGGAGGGCGACAAGTGCATCATCCATGACCCGGCGGTGGGCCGCGCCGAGCAGGTCTCGGCCGCCGATCTGGCCGAGCGCTGGGATGGGCGGCTGGTGCTGATCGCCACGAGGGCGCAGCTGGCGGCCATGGGCTCGCGCTTCGACCTCACCTGGTTCATTCCGGCGGTGGTCAAATATCGCAAGCTGTTCGGCGAGGTTCTCCTTGCCAGCTTCTTCCTGCAGCTGTTCGGCCTGATCAGCCCGCTGTTCTTCCAGGTGGTCACCGACAAGGTGCTGGTCCACCGGGCGCTGACCAGCCTCGACGTGCTGATCTTCGCCCTGGTGGCGGTCAGCATCTTCGAGGTGGTGCTGGGCTATCTGCGCACCTACGTCTTCTCCCACACTACCAACCGAATCGACGTGGAGCTGGGCTCGCGGCTGTTCCGGCACCTGATGAGCCTGCCCATCGCCTATCACGGGGCGCGCCGGGTCGGCGACACGGTGGCCCGGGTGCGGGAGCTGGAGAACATCCGCTCCTTCCTCACCGGCTCGGCCCTGACCCTGGTGATCGATCTCTTGTTCACCGTGGTGTTCTTCGCGGTGATGTTCTGGTACGCGCCGATCCTGGCCTGGATCGTAGTAGGCAGCCTGCCGTTCTACGTGGTGCTGTCCCTGGCCGCCACGCCGGTGCTGAAGACTCTCACCGAGGAAAAGTTCAAGCGCGGCGCCGAGAACCAGGCTCTGCTGGTCGAGGCCATCAACGGCGTCGAGACCTGCAAGGCCCTGGCGGTCGAGCCCCAGATGCAGCGCAAGTGGGACGAGCAACTGGCGGCCTATGTCCAGGTGTCGTTCAAGTCGGCCAACTTCAATTCCATGGCGTCCCAGGGGGTGCAGACCATCCAGAAGCTGGCCACCGCCGCCACCCTGTGGTTCGGGGCGCGGCTGGTGATGGACGGCGAGCTCACCATCGGCCAGCTGGTGGCCTTCAACATGCTGGCCGGCCGCGTGGCCCAGCCCATCCTCCGCCTCGCCCAGCTATGGCAGGACTTCCAGCAGGTCCGCATCAGCGTCGACCGTCTGGGCGATATCCTCAACGCCCACCCGGAATCCTCGACGGGGGGCGGCAAGGCGGCGCTGCCCGCCATCGTCGGCACCGTCGAGTTCAAGGACGTGGTGTTCCGCTACCGCCCCGACCGCCCGCCGGTGCTGAAGGGCATCAACCTCACCATCCAGGCGGGCCAGGTGGTGGGCATCGTCGGGCCGTCGGGCAGTGGCAAGAGCACGCTCACCCGCCTGATCCAGCGCCTCTATCTGCCCGAAAGCGGAAGGGTGCAGATCGACGGCTTCGACCTCTCCTCGGTGGACCCGGCCTGGCTGCGGCGCCAGATCGGCGTCGTGCTGCAGGAGAACTGGCTGTTCAACCGCAGCATCAAGGACAACATCGCCCTGGCCGATCCTTCCATCCCCTTGGACCGGGTGATCCACGCGGCCCGCATGGCCGGCGCCCATGAGTTCATCTCGGAACTGGCCGAGGGCTACGACACCGTGCTGGGCGAGCGCGGCTCGTCGCTATCGGGCGGCCAGCGCCAGCGGGTCGCCATCGCCCGCGCCCTGGTGACCAATCCCCGCATTCTGATCTTCGACGAGGCCACCTCGGCGCTGGACTACGAATCCGAGAAGGCCATCCAGGACAATATGCGCAAGATCTGCCTGGGGCGCACGGTGTTCATCATCGCCCACCGCCTGTCCACCGTCAGGGATGCCAACCGCATCGTGGTGGTGGACAAGGGCGAGGTGGTGGAGGACGGCAGCCATGCCGAGCTGCTGCGCCTGCCCGACGGCCGCTACGCCAGGCTGTGGCACGCCCAGACCGGCCCCTCGGCCGAACCGCCTCCGGTACGGCCTGCCGCCCCCAATGCCAGCGTAGTGCGCGGCCCCGACGGCGAGATCATCGTGAGGCGACCGGTCCAGCTGCGCATGGCCGAGCAGCCGGGGGAATGATGGAGCAAGGGCAGATTCACCACGAAGGCACGAAGGCACGAAGCGAGTCTTCGGGTGGCGAGGCCATACCTCCCGAAAGTTTGTGGAGAAAATTCATTTCCGTTGCGCGGGCGGGAGGTGGGCTGGTGCCGCTGGCACGCCGTCTTCGTGCCTTCGCGCCTTCGTGGTTCACCTTCTCTTTTATTTCCCTCCGCCACCGCATCGCCCTCCTCGACAAGCCCCTGGCCAAGATCGAAGCCATCGCCCACGGCCTCGCCCAGCACGTCGATATCTGGCGCGAAGCGCTGAAGGCCGACCGCCTGCGCCCCAAGCTGGGCCCCCTGGGCGAGGCGGAGATGGCCTTCCTGCCCGCCGCCCTGGAGGTCTCCGAGCGCCCGGCCTCGACCACCGCCCGGGTCATCGCGCTCACGCTGTGCGCCTTCTTCGCCGGCTCGGTGGCCTGGGCATCCCTGGGCGAACTGGACATCGTGGCGGTGGCCGCCGGCAAGCTGATCCCCAGCGAACAGGTCAAGGTGATCCAGCCCCTGGAAACCTCCATCGTGCGCGCCATCCGCATCGCCGAAGGCCAGAAGGTCAAAAAGGGCGACGTGCTGATCGAGCTGGAGGTGACGGGCGGCGTCAACGACGTGGACCGCCTGCTGGCCGATTTCGACACGGCGCGCGCCGATGCCGCCCGTTTGTCGGCCCTGCTGGAGCCCCAGCCGGAAAAGGCCTTCGCCCCACCCGGCGATCTGCCCAGCCATCTGGTTGACCTGGCCCGCACCCAGATGAACGCCCAACTGGCCGAGCACCGCGCCAGGCTGGCCGCGCTGGATTCGGAACTGGCCAAGAAGCGGGCCGAAATGCGGACGCTGGCCGCCGACATGGCGCGGCTCGCCAACGTCATCACCCAGGCCGAGGACCGGGCAGGGCGGCGCAAGACGCTGACCGATCAGGGCTTCGGCTCCTTTCTCGAACTGTCGCGCGCCCAGCAGGAGGTGTCGGAGGCCCAGGGCAATCGCGAGATGGCCAAAAGCCGCCAGGTGGAAACCCAGGCGGCCATTGCCGCGCTGGAAAACCAGAAGGACCAGGCCAAGGGCGAATTCCGCCGCGACGCCACCGCCAAGCTGGCCGAATCCCGCGCCAAGGCCAGCACGGCGGAACAGGAACTGGCCAAGGCCAACCAGCGCCAGCAGGTGCTGTCGCTGACCGCCCCCGTCGACGGCACCGCCCAGCAACTGGATATCCACACCGTCGGTGGCGTGGTCCAGCCGGCCCAAAAGCTCCTGGTGGTGGTCCCCGCCGGCGCCGTGCTGGAGATCGAGGCGAAACTCCCCAACAAGGACATCGCCTTCGTCGAGGTGGGCCAGGACGCCATCGTCAAGATCGAGGCCTTCCCCTTCACCCGCTACGGCACCCTGAACGGCAAGGTGACCACCATCAGCCTGGACGCCGTCCAGGACGAGAAGACCAAGGAATACTTCTTCCCCATCCGCGTCGCCGTCGAACAGGCCGCCATCACCGTCGAAGGCGGCAAACGCATCCCGCTCACCCCCGGCATGGCCGTCTCGGCCGAGGTGCGGACCGGCACACGAAAGCCCATCGAATACGTGCTGGCGCCGCTGCAGAGGTACAAGGATGAGAGCGGGAGGGAGCGGTGAGGGGGCTAGCGGCGCGCTAGGTGTGCGGTCCCGGATCAACGCGGCGGCAGAGACGAAACGGATGGCCCATGTCACCCCCGGCTCTGCGCAGGCCATGGTCTATGAGCGCAAGCTGGCCGAGGCGCGGGCCTATCAGGCAGCCGTTGATCCGCAGGCCGCCGATTATCCCCATCTCGCCGCCGGAATCGGTGTCACCGGCGACAACGTGGTCGCCGTCACCATCATCAACTAGACCGATACCTGGGCGCAGATATCGGCGGGCATCGAGGGGGAGCGCCTACGGGCCAAGGCGGAAGTACGGGCGGCGGTCGATGTGGAAGCGGTGGGAAAGGTGTTGCCTGGGCTATCGTTCATAGCCGAGTGACCTGATGCACCGTAACTTCGGTCGGCGATAGTGCTCCCGCAAATTATCAGTAGTTGTCGCCGATTTGAGGTTATCACAAGGACCTCAAATCGGCGCATTCCTCTGTCTAGATGTGAAGTCTCAGGAGGTTGCCCACTCGATCTGAACCGAGGAAGCTGAAGTTGCGAGACTTTGGCTATCCAGGGAGAGACCGAATGGGCATCCACAAGAATGCCGCTCTGACGCCGACGGGTCGAGCGATTCTGGTCCGGCGCGTTATCGATGAGGGGCAAAGGCCCCTATCGGTGGCCACCGATATGGGCGTGAGCCTCAGGACGGTCCGTAAATGGGTGTCTCGTTACCGATGTGAGGGCTTGCCCGGCCTGCACGACCGCTCATCGCGTCCGCATCATTCCCCGGCGGAAACGCCCGCTGCCCTTGCCGAGCAAATAGCGGTCCTGCGGCGCCAACGCCGGACGGGGGGCGAGATCGCCGCCACTACTGGCGTTTCCAAGGCTACAGTCTTCCGCATTCTGGGTCGCCTCGGCATGAACCGGCTGAAGTCACTGGAACTCGCCGAACCGATGCGGCGCTACGAACGTGCCGAGCCGGGCGAGATGAACCGAACGTGACAATGCTGCCATCAAGGAAGCGTTGGCCCGCTATGCCAGTGTCGGTGAAGGCGATGCCTCGGCGCTACGCCAGCCGGTCAATGTTGGGATAAATCTGGATCGGCGTCTGCCCTTTATCCCAGTGGCGCCGGTGGCCGAGCAGGGCAAGGTCGGCAAGCTGGGGAAGGAATCGGCCAAAGCCATCGACACCGCCCCCATCACCAACGCCGATACCGGCTGGTCGTTCGAGGTATCGCGCGGCAAGCTCGATGCCATCGCGGGTAAATTCGAGAAATCGGTTTCCCACCTCGACCACCTGGCGGCACTGCGGGCCGTCCGCGCCATCACCGAGCAGGCGGTGCTGGTCGATAGCCATCCCGACGCCGCCGGCCGGGCCGGCATCGTCCAGGCGCATCGCTTCTTCGCCCCCATTCAGGTGGACGGACGCCGTTACGCAGTCAAGACCACGGTGCTGGAATATGCCGATGGCCGCAGGAAACTGGACGAGGGAACGATCCTTCGCCTGCATGAGCAGCGGCTGGAGAAGAGGTTGCCCGCCGCGCCTGGTGCTGACGGCATTGGGGCGGGCGCTTCTTCCGCAGAGGTTCCCCCTCGCGAGGGCGCGGCATCCGAGGGAAGGCCTGACAGCACCGCCGTCCCCCGGCATACGGAAGCAGATATCAGCCTACGCGACCTGCTGGCCGGCATCAAGGATACAGACGGCCAGGCCTATGCCCAAGGCTCTGGCGGCCGGGCACGGGGCAGCATTACCTTCGGCGATGGCCGGACGATAATCACCCTGTTCCGAGATGCCGACCTCTCCACCCTTCTGCATGAATCGACGCATCTGTGGCTGGACGAACTGGTCCGTGACGCCACCCGCGCCGACGCCCCCGAGGGCTTGCGGGCCGATCTGGCGACGGTAATGCGGTGGATGAGGGTGGATGACCCGGGCATGATCACCGCCATGCACCATGAAAAATGGGCACGTGCCGGCGAGAGCTACTTCATGGAGGGCAAAGCCCCCAGTGCCGGACTGGAGGGGGCCTTCTCCCGGTTCCGGGCTTGGCTGGTGTCGATCTATCGGGCACTGCACGGCGCCGGCAATGCCATCAACGACGATATTCGCGGGGTGTTCGACCGCCTGATCGCCACCGATGAGCAGGTCGCGGCCAAGGCCGAGCAGCAGCGGCTGGGCCGGCTGTTCGCCTCGGCCGAGCAAGCCGGCATGACCGAGGCCGAATTCCGCGCCTATGTCGCCGCTGCCGACACGGCCCGCGAGGAGGCGCGCACCACGGTCGAACGCAAGGCCATGGCCGAAATCCGGCGGGTTCAGACGGAATGGTGGAAGGCCGAGGAGGCCACCTTGCAGGCCGAGGTCAAGGGCGAGCTGTCCCGCCGGCCAGACTTGGCGGCATTGACCTATCTGCGGACGGGACGCATGCCCGATGGCAGCGAACCGGCGGCACGGCTGCGGCTGTCCCGCGATGCCCTGGTTCAGTTGCTGGGTAGCGAGGCAGGGCTGTCGCTATTGCCCAAGGGCGTCCCGCCCATCGTGGTCAAGAAGGGCGGCGTCCATCCCGATTTTGTCGCCGAGCTGTTCGGGTATCGCTCGGGCGAGGAGATGGTCAAGGCGTTGATGTCCATCGAGGCGCAACAGCGAGACTTGCGCAAGGCCGGCGACCGGCGGTCGGTGCTGAGTTACCTGATCGACCGGGAAACCCGTTCGCGCATGGAGGAGCGCCACGGTGACATGCTCAAGGACGGCAGCATCGAGGACGTGGCCTTGGCCGCCGTTCACAACGACCGGCAGGGCGAAGTGCTGGCCACCGAATTGCGGACCCTGGCCCGGCGGAGCGGCAAAGACGGCGCCACGACTCCGGCGGCGCTGGCGCGTCAATGGGCCGCCCGCTTGATTGCCGAGAAAACGGTGCGCGACGCCATTGCCGTTGATCGCTATGTCCGGGCCGAAGCCGCCGCCGGTCGAGCGGCGGAGAAGGCGTTGCTCGCCGGCGACCACGCCGAGGCATCCCGTCAGAAGGAACGCCAGTTGCTCAACCACGCTTTGGTGATGGAGGCGAAGCGAGCAGCCGATGATGTTGACGGAGCGGTGGCCATGCTGGCCAAGCTGGCGGCCAAGCCCACTCTCAAGGGCATGGCCCAGGATCACCTCGACCAGATCCACGGCCTGCTGGAGCGCTTCGATTTCCGGTATGCCCCGCGGCGAGCGGTCGAGCGGCGCAAGGCGCTGGCCGAATGGGTGGCCGAGCAGCACGACCTGGGCAACGAGGTGGCGGTGCCGGCCCGGCTGCTCGACGAGTCCGGCCGCCAGCACTACACCGACATGACGGTGGAGAACATGCGCGGCCTGGCCGACGCAGTCCGCAACATCGCCCATCTCGGCCGCCTCAAGCAACGGCTGCTGGACGGCAAGGAACAGCGGGAATTCGACGCGGTGGTCGAGGAGGCGGTGCGTCAGGCCGCCGATTTGCCCCAGCGCGACCTGCCGCGCGAGCGCAATCCCGATGGCCCCTGGCACGGCTTCACCACCATGCTGCAGGGGTTCGACGCCAGCCTGTTGAAGATGGAACAGGTGTTCGACTGGCTGGACGGCCACCAGGAGGACGGGGTCTTCAATCGGGTCATCTTCCGCCACGCCGCCGAGCGGCAGGGTGTGGAGAACGACCTGCGGCGAGCGGTGGCCGGGGAGTTGAAGACCCTCAACGCCCGCCTCGGCCCGGCGCTGCGGGCGGGGTTCGACCGTTACCTCCCCGATCTGCATGAACTGCCCGACAGCCGCACCGGCGAGCCCACCCGGATGCGCAAGTCGGAGCTGCTGGCCCTGGCCCTCAACGCCGGCAACGAGTCCAATTTCGACAAGCTGACGCGCGGCGAACGCTGGAGCCCCGATGCGGTGTGGACAACCCTCCAACGCCACCTCACCCGGGCCGATTGGACCTATGTGCAGGGCGTCTGGGATCTGCTCGACCACACCTTGTGGCCCCAGGTCGAGGCCATGGAGAAGCGGATGAGCGGGGTGGCGCCCGAGAAGGTGGCGGCCCGCGAATTCACCGTGCGACCGGCCGATGGCGGCGAGCCCATGACGCTGCGGGGCGGCTATTACCCGGTGGTCTACGACCCCTTGCGGGCCTTCGACGTGGAGCAGCGGCGCCAGCTCTCAGCCGACCGATTGTTCGAGAACAACTACCAGCGCGCCACCACCCCCAAGGGCCACACCATCGAGCGTGTCGATGGATATGCCCGGCCGTTGCACCTGTCCCTGGATGTGCTGCCCCATCACCTGGAGGCGGTGGTGCACGATCTGGCTTGGCGCGAGTTCGTCATGGATGCCGACCGCTTCCTGGGCGACCGGCGTATCCGCGAGGCGGTGGAGCACACCTTGGGGCGCGAGGTCTACAAGCAGTTCCGCCCCTGGCTCCAGGGCATCGCCAATGACCGCGCCTATGATCCCCGCGGCTTGGCCTGGTGGGATCGCTCGGCCCATTGGGCGCGCACCAACACAACCATGGTCGGGCTGGGCTACCGCCTCACCACCATGCTGGTGCATGGCTCGACCGCCGCCTCCAACTCCATCGGCGAGGTCGGGACGAAATGGATGGGCGTCGGCGTGCGGGAGTTCTTCGGCGGGCCCGACAAGATAGCCAGGGCCCGCGACTTCGTGTTCGAGCGCTCCGCCGAGATGCGCCACCGCATGAACGAGACCGACCGCGATGTGCGCGACGGATTGCGCGAGTTGCGGGGGCAGACCGGGCCGGTGGCCCAGGCCCGCCGCTTCGCCTATTACGGCATCAGCATGCTGGACATGGCCAGCGCCATGCCCACGTGGATCGGTGCCTATCGCAAGGCGCTGTCCGAAGGCAAGGTCGAGGCGGACGCCATCTTCTCCGCCGACAAGGCGGTACGCAACGCCCATGGCGGCGGCGGCATCAAGGATCTGGCGGCGATCCAGCGGGGGAATGAGTTCCAGAAGCTGGCCACCATGTTCTATTCGTTCTGGAACCACTTCTACAACCGGCAGCGCGACCTGGGCCGGCGGATGGGGCTGGCCTGGGACAAGGCCACTGATGGGCGGTTCGCCGAGGCCGGACACGACTTCGCCATGGTGCTGGCGCGATCCTGGTTCTACTTCGTGCTGCCGCAAATCTTCCATGGCTTGTTCAAGACCGGCGGGCCGGATGAGGACCACGGCTGGCTGCCCTGGGCGGCCGAGGAAATCGCCCTCGGGCTGGTGTCCGGCATCCCGGTGGCGCGCGACGTGGCCAACAGCACCTTCACCGGCCGGGACTATCAGGCGACGCCGGTGGCCTCCATGGTCGAGAGCCTGCTCAACACCGGCCATGATGCCGCCGCAGCGGTGGGAATCGGCGAGCACGAACCCTCGGAACGCTGGTTGCGCCACGCCATCGAAACCACCGGCTATGTCTTCGGCCTGCCCACCGGCCAGCTTGGTACCGGCGTGCAGTTCACCTGGGACGTGATGCGTGGCGAACAGCGGGCCGATGATCTGGCCGACTGGCTTAGTGGTATCGCCATCGGCGGGCCGCGCAAGGCGCATTGAGCAATGGGGGGCGCGGCACATCGATGATGTCGAAGGCTGCGGGCGCGAAGGTCGCCCAGGCTTGGCTTGATGCAGCCTTCCGCGATGGCGATGTGCTGTATCTCAATAACGAGAAAGCCTCGGGACTCTCCAGAGCGGCGAGGGTCAGAATCCCTGCGGTCCAGAAAGCTCGAGGCTTCAATGCGAAGGTGCTCTCGGAGCCCAATCTTGTCAAGCTTCGTAGGCGCAATCCGGCGCCACCGATCTCTGGCGTTTCCCCCAGTCCACCGCTACCATTGGCCGCGCCTTCGACATGCAGGGAACCGGCCTGGCCGGGATACCGATCGATGAAGCCCTTCCTGGTGACGAGTATCGTCTATCTGCTCTGCGGTCTTCTCAAGATCGGGGCGGACCTGCGCGAGCCCGCCTGCAACCGGCCAGCCTATACTCGATCCATTCCGGCAATTATGATGGTGGCCCTGCTGTGGCCCTGGGCCGCCTTCCGCCAATGGTCCGCCGACCTCCGCTCGCACCGACGTCGAGGGCGGGCATTGCTGTGGCTGGTGCTGGGTCCGGCCCTGGTTGGTGTTCTGTATCTGGTGATCGAGACGGGGCTGGGGGTAGCGGTGAATTGATGGGCCGGGGCGAAATGGGAGTTACGGCTTCGGTCGCCTCGGCTTTGGCAAAGCCTTATCCGTCCGCCTCAATTCGGAAATGACCCGATCAGCGTCCTTCTGGCGTTCAGCCTTTCGATTCGCGCTGTAGATTTCGTACTGTTTCTCTGCCCGCTTCTTCGCATCCGTCATCTTCACGTGCCCGCCCCCCGTGAGAACAACGCGGTTGAGCGACCTGAGCTGCTGATCGAGAAGTTTCTTTGCGTCCGCCATGACCACCAGACGCCCGATATCGAGTTGATCTTCGAAAATGTCGAGAAGGATGGTGGTCAGGCGGTTCAGTTCCTTGATTTCAGCATCGGCCAGATAATTCTTGGACACGGCGACATCCTGCTTCCGGATGTTGTCGTTTGGCCAGGTCGTCAGACCCATGTCTGGTGCAGTCGCGTCGGCGCGCGATTTGATGATTTCGGCCGGAGTGTGCATCGTCACGGCATACATGAGCTTGGCCTGGGTGTTCCGATAAAACTCATGCCACTCCTCCGAGGAACCATCGTAGTCCTGGCACATGGCGCAGATGCGACGAAGCTCATGATAGACATTGGCCTCGTCTGCCCGGATGTCCCGGATGATTTCGCGCAGTTCGGCAACGCGATCCGTGTTCTCGGGCTGCTTGAGGCGAACCGAATCAACCACGAATCCCTTGGTGGCGAATTGCACCAGCTTTTCGGTTGCCCACCGGCGAAAAAGGGTCGCCTGCTTGGAGGAAATGCGGTAGCCGACGGCGATGATGGCGTCTAGGTTATTAATCAAGGTCTTGCGACTGACCTCGCGCCCACCCTCGGTACGAACCTGCAAAATTTCCTTGCAGGTTGCCTCCCGCTCAAGTTCCCCCTCTTCGTAAATATTGTTCAGATGTCCGTTGACGCTCTGGCGTGTCACACCGAACAGATCGGCGATCTGTGCTTGGGTCATCCAAAGCGTTTCGCCCTCATACCTGACG
Organism: Phaeospirillum sp.; assembly: GCA_030824585.1. Classification (GTDB taxonomy): domain Bacteria; phylum Pseudomonadota; class Alphaproteobacteria; order Rhodospirillales; family Magnetospirillaceae; genus Phaeospirillum. Next base: position 13,774 of record JAVBXM010000034.1, read on the forward strand.
TCGATACGGAGGCCCTTGTCCGTTCCGTAAACAAGGAAGCGGTCTCCCGTCTTTTCGTCTTCTTGAAGGATCACAGGCTCAAGCTCGGTCATTTCATAGCTCCTGCAATCTCATTCACTCGGCTGCTTCTTCTGCCGGACACCAGGTCCACCGTCCCCTTGGTACGTTCCGCCGGTGATGAATGCGACCCCCCCGGCCTCCAACGCTGCCTGCATCTTGGTCACGGTGCTATGCATCGCCTCGCCGCTGTTCTCGAAGCGGCTCACCGTGTTCACGCCGACTTCGGCCTTCTCCGCTAGGTCGCGCACGCTCCACCCAAGGATGCCCCGGGCGGCACGGGATTGTTCAGGGGTCATGGTGCCTCCGTATGCCTATGTGGTGAAAATATCACCACACAGAGGTTGACGCAAACCAAAGATTGGTGCGATTGTTTCCGCATGAGGTGACAAACACACCAATGAGCTTCCACAAATGACCATCGACCGCAGAGCCATCTTTATCGAAGCTTGGAAGTCTGCCCGCCGGACACGCGGCCAATATCAGACCATCCGCGCAGCCTTCGCCGCCGCCCTGCGCCGGGTGTGGGGACTGGTCAAGGCGATAGCGGCCGAGGTTGCCCGCCGCCCTACCCGGATGCTCGTTCCAGCCCCCAAGACCTGGGAGGCCGAGAACCACCATCGAGCTGCCGCCGTAGCCGCTCATCGCGCCCGGCTGGGCACATATGTCAACCACTGCTGGTAAGGAATCAAAATGATCATGACCACTGCTGACCGTCGCTCCACCTCGTCCACCGCGCCTGCATCCGCCATGTCGTCCATGGACGAGACAAATAGCGAAGATCCCGACAATCGCCTGCTTGCCCTTTATCAGGCTTTCAAACTGGCGCAGAGTGCTTGGCACGATGCCGACGCCGTTGCCGACGCCGCTCGATGCGCGGCTTTTCCCGAAATGCCTGATGAGCCCCTCAATCTTCAGAATCTGGTGGCATCGACCAAGTACCGTGTGTGGGATTTAAGCGAGGCCATCATCGATGGCATCTATGCGCAGAAATGGCGGCGCGGGTTCTCCACCCTGTCCTTGGATGAACTGGTTGCGCGACGGGACGCTTCCATCACTATCTGGAAGGAATGGAAGGCGCAGCGCCAATGTGCCTTTGCCAAGCATCGCGTTGATGAGTTGGAGGCTGCTGCCGGAGTGGCAGAAGAATGTTATGATCAGGCATTCGCCGCCTTTATCCAGGAACCTGCCCAGACGCTTTGGGGCGTCGCGCTGAAACTTGCGTGGTCCTGCAGCGATGGCAGCAGCTTCCATGAAGACGCTCAGAAGGGCGACATCTCGGCCCGGGCTCTCCTGGCGGCCCTGGCGGACGTCCAGGCCCTATCTGGTTTTCGGATGCCTGCGTAGTGCTAATCCAGAGATAGCCCGCCAGTTCCTGCTGGCGACTTCCTGCCCACTCCTGGTCACCCGCTCTATGACCGGAAGAACGTCCGGGCAGCCCTGGAAGCAGGACAGGGGGAACCGGGATCCAATAGGAAGCCCCCGTCGGATGCACCGCCACCCGGCGGGGGTTTCTCTTTCTGCCGGGATGCGTCAACATGCCGATCTGATCTCAAGCCATGGAGCTTGCCCATGCTCGCTCGGCTGTATGCCATCCCGGCTCTCCTTGTCGCCGCTGGCGCCCTTGGGATAGCCACGACGGTGGGTGCCCACCTCTACTGGCCAGCCGCAGAGGCCATTGTCTTTCACATCCCGCCATGGACCGCCGAGGACATGCGTTACGCCACGGGTGGCGTACTCTTTGTTGGCCTGGGTATCCGCATCGCGTTGTGGCTCAGGTGCGCCTGAGCGTCGGCTCAAAGCGCTAACTCCCTACGGCGTACAGCTTCCGCAAGGCGCCCCATCCCATGTCGGCGTCCCCTGAAGGAACTCGGCAACTTCGGCGTAAATGCGCTCCACATCTTCTGGTGTGGCATCGGTGAAGGCGACGGTGGCCCCGAACTCCTCGCTCACCCACACGCCAAGGGTGGCCATCCCCTCGTTGAGGTGCAGCACGCGGGCCATGAGGTCGTTCAACTCGGCCTGCTGAAGTCGCAACGCTGCCCGTTCCTGATCGAACGCCGCGCGCTCCCCATCCAGCGACTGCCGCTCTCTTTCCGCCTCGGCCAGCATGCGCCTGGCGGCCTCGTGCATCTGCTCGGCTTCGGCCATGTACTGGCGGGGAGACTTGTACCGCCGCCTGGGCTGCGGTGCTCCGGCGTCGCCATTCTCGGGAAGAATCAATGGTCGCTTTTTGCCCCGTTCCAGGCCGAGCGGACGGCCAAGTTCGCCCGCCCAATCCTGAAGCTCTCGCATCTGGCGTGGCCCGCCCAGCATGCCCTTGGCGTTCAGCTTCACCTTGCCACTCGGCTTCACCTCGAGCGGGACAATGAAGGCGTGGATGTGGGGGGCCGTTTCATCCAGATGCCAGTCGATCCGGACCAGTCTGTCGCCGTACCGCTCAATGAGCTGCTGAACGGCGCGCGCCAGGAATGCCGCCGCCCTGGACGGATCGGCCTCGAACCATGCCGCAGCGGCCGTCAGGATCATCTCGACAGCCAGAACGGCATTCGACCGCAACGCCCCATCGACTGTCGCCAGTTTGGCCTTGATGTCGCCCACCAGAGACGGCCCGCCGATGGGAACCTGATTCAGGTGGTGGCGCTCAGGATCGGCGCTCTTGGTGAAATGGGTCCGCCTGTTATGGCGGTCAGCCACGCCGATGGATGCCATCGACTTGATCCGGCGAATGCGACAAACGATCTCCGCCATGATGCGTCTCCTCACGTTGACCTTCCGCAAGGGTCGTGCGGATGGCGTGAAAGTGAGGCGGCTCAAAATTCTGACCGGATGCCGGAATGGTACTCACTAGACAATTTGGGGGCGGTCGAGGCGGCTACGCCGTCCATTCACACTCGTGCAGCCTCCGGCTCATACTCGCCAGCGGATGCTCCCCGGAACATCATTCGGCAGGTTCAAGGGTGCGACTTTGGTTCCCGTGATACCCCGGTGATACCCGGAGCCGCTCAGGCCATTATACCCCAAAAATGGAAAGCCCCCGAAAGGCGTTACCTTTCGGGGGCTTGAAGTGGTGCCCAGGGGCGGAATCGAACCACCGACACTGCGATTTTCAGTCGCATGCTCTACCAACTGAGCTACCTGGGCCTCGCACGCCTCGCGGCGAAGAGGAGGCGCTTATAGGCGACTTTCGGCGCCTTGGTCAAGCCCCCCTGAGGCAAAAAAGTTCAATCGTCCTCGGGAAGGCCTTCCGGGTCTTCCACGGCCGGCGCCCGGTAGGATTCGTTCAGCCAGCGATGCAGGTCCACGTCGGCGCAACGGGTCGAGCAGAAGGGCTTGTACTTGGGCTCGGCGGGCTTGCCGCAGATGAGACAGGCCTGGGCCTTTTCCTCGGTCATCGGGTCATTTCCTCGATCAGCACGTCCTCGGGAGCGCGGGCGGCATCCTCCCGGATGGTCAGGGGGTGGCCCAGGCGGCGTTCGGCTTCCGCCCGCTCGGCGGCCAGCCCCGCCAGGGCGGCGGCCACCGGGGGAGCAGCGCGCAGGGCCAGTACCTTGCCCGGCCGGGCCAGCGCCTCGGCCAGCAGCGACCGCAGGGCGGCCAGGGCCAGGGTTTCCGGGGTGGCCGCCCGGGCGCGGCGGCACAGCAATTCGGCCAGGGCGGAGCCGCGCCGCTCGCGGGTCAGTTCCACCAGCCCCAGGGACGATACCCCGAACACATGGGTGGGAACCGGGTCGGCCGCCACCGCCTGCTTCAACGCCTCGGCCAGGCGGAACAGCGGTTTGCGGTCGCGGCCCGAGACGAAATCCACCACCACCTGCCCGCCGATATTGCGTAGGCGTAGCTGGCGGGCGATTTCCGCCACGGCCAGCCCATTGACCTCGGCGGGGCGGACACCGGCGGAATCGACGTCGATGGCGGTCAGGGCGGCGGCCTGCTCGATGACCAGCCGTCCACCGCCCGGCAGCGGCACCACCGGATCGAGGGCGGCCTCCAACACCTCATCCACCTCGTGGTGGGCGTTGGGAACGATCCGGACGCCGGGAAAGGCGGCGCGCAGACCCTCCAGCGGGTCGGGCCGGCGCAGCAGGGCCGGGACCTCCCCCAACGCCGGGAAACCATCCTCGGGGGCCAGCAGAGGCCCCTTGCCGCCTCGGGCCTCGGCCCGCACCCGCACCACCGCCGTGGCGCCTTCGGACAGGCCCAGGCCCCTGGCGCCGGGCAGGAAGCCCGGGCGGTCGCTCCGGCCCAATTCCACGAAAGCGGCATCCAGCCCCTTGTCCAGGGCGGTTACCCGGCCGCGGAACACGGACCCCAGCAGCAGGGAGGGACGGTCGACGACCAGTTCCAGCGGGCGGCCATCGGCCAGTACCAGATAGCGGGCCTCGCCGGGGCCGGCGGAAACCAGGAGCTGGTATGCGGGCGGGACGCCCACGCTCCGGGAGGGCTCGGTCACGGCTGAAAGCCGAAACCGTCCAGCAACTGCGCCGTCTCGAACAGCGACAGGCCGACGATGTTGGAATAGGAGCCCTGAATGTCGCGGACATGGCGCGCCGCCAGCCCCTGGATGGCGTAGCCCCCCGCCTTGCCGTCCCATTCGCCGGAAGCGACATAGGCGGCGATCTCGGCATGGGACAGGCGCTTGAAGGTCACCGAGCTGGTCACCGTGCGGCGCCCCACCCGCCCGTCGGGAGCGATCAGGCAGATGCCGCCCACCACGCGGTGGCGGCGGCCGGACAACAGGTCCAGGCACTTGCGCGCGGTGGCTTCGTCCTCGGCCTTGGGCAGGATGCGGCGACCGCAGGCTACCACCGTATCGGCGGCCAGCACGAAGGCCCCCGGGTGGCGGTCAGCCACGGCAAGGGCTTTCGCCTCGGCCAGACGGCGGGCGTGGGGAACCGGCAATTCGCCTTTGAGGGGCGTCTCGTCGATATGGGCGGGGTCGACGAGACCGGGCGTGATGGCGATCTGGCGAAGCAGGTCGAGGCGCCTGGGCGATGCCGACGCCAACACCAGAACGGCCATGATTTTACTTATAGCGGAAGGTGATGCGCCCCTTGGTCAGATCATAGGGCGTCATCTCGACGTTCACCCGGTCACCGGCCAGCACGCGAATGCGGTTCTTGCGCATCTTGCCGGACGTATGGGCAAGAATCTCATGGTCATTGTCGAGCTTCACCCGGAACATGGCGTTCGGAAGCAATTCCGTCACCGTCCCCGAAAACTCGATCACATCCTCTTTCGCCATTTGTCCTCCAAACCGGGTTTTGCGCGCGCGACGATAAGTGAGCGCTGGCAGGTTTTTGGTCAAGCCTTTTCGAGCGGAAGCGGGGTTATTATTCCCGTGCCATGCCCTGGGGCGGGAAGCGCTTGCGGATATGCCGCTCCAATTCGTCGCGCACTGCGCGGTAGGCGTCAAGGCGCACTTCGCGGCTGCCTTCGATCAACGTGGGGTCGAAGGTGGGCCAGAACTCCACCTCGCAGGCATTGTGCCGGGTCAGGTCCACCGCCTTGTGCTGGGCCTCGGGCGACAGCGACACCACCACGTCGAAACTGTCGTCCTCCAGTTCCTCGAACAGGCGCGGCTTGTGCTTGGAGACGTCGACGCCGATCTCGTCCATCACCTGGACCACGAAGGGATCGGGCTCGCCGCGCCGCACGCCGACGGAATAGACGTAGATGCGCTTGCCGTGGATGCGCTTCATGATGCCTTCCGCCATGGGCGACCGCACCGCGTTCATGGTGCAGCAGAACAGCACGGCGGAGGGCAGGTCCCCCATCTCCCGCCTACCCCCTGATGTGGAGGACGCAGATGAGGGTGAACAGGCGGCGCGCGGTGTCGAAATCCACGTCGATCTTGCCCCCCAGGCGCTCGCGCAGCAGTTCCGAGCCCTCGTTGTGCAGGCCGCGGCGGCCCATGTCGATGGCCTCGATCTGGCTGGGCGTCGACTTCTTGATGGCGGTGAAATAGCTTTCGCAGATCAGGAAGTAGTCCTTGACGATGGACTGGAAGGTCTTCAGCGGCAGCGGCACCTGCACCAGGGGCGATTCGTCCTCCCTGCGCACGTCGAAGATCAGCCTTGTCTCCTCCAGCCGGAGATAGAGGGCATAGGGACCGACGAAGTCGCCGTTGGGGGCGAAGTAATTCTCTTCCAGCAGGTCGTAGAGGGCGACGGCCCGCTCGTGCTCCACCTCGGCGGCGCGACGGACCTGGTGCTTCTCCACCAGTTCGATCTTGGCCAGCTTCTGGCGGTGAGGCATCAGCCCGGTCCCATGTTGAGACGCAACGCCACGGACAGCCCATGCGCCCCCAGCCCCTCCGCCTCGGCCAGACGCACCGCCGCCGGACCGATGGCCCGCAAGCTGTCGGCATCGCAGCCCAGGAGCGTGGTGCGCTTCATGAAGTCCAGCACCCCCAGGCCCGACGAGAAGCGGGCCGAGCGCGCCGTGGGCAGCACGTGGTTGGGGCCGCCGATATAGTCGCCCACCGCCTCGGGGGTGTAGCGCCCCAGGAAGATGGCGCCGGCGTGCCTGACCTTGGCGGCCAGGGCGTCGGGGTTCTCCACCGCCAGTTCCAGATGCTCGGGCGCGATGCGGTCGATCAGCGGCAGGGCGGCGTCCAGATCGGGCACCACGATGACGGCGCCATGGTTGTCCCAGCTTTCCCGGGCGATCTTGGCGCGCGGCAGGGTCTTGAGGTGGGATTGCACCGCCTCGGCCACCCGGCGGCCGAAAGCGGCATCGTCGGTGATCAGGATGCTTTGCGCGGCGGTGTCGTGCTCGGCCTGGGACAGCAGGTCGGCGGCGATCCAGGCGGGATCGTTGAAGCGGTCGGCCACCACCAGGATTTCCGACGGCCCGGCGATCATGTCGATGCCCACCGTGCCGAAGACCCGGCGTTTGGCGGCGGCCACCCAGGCGTTGCCGGGGCCGACGATCTTGTCCACCGGACGGATGGTCTCGGTGCCGAAGGCCAGGGCACCCACCGCCTGAGCACCGCCGACCCGGTAGATTTCATCGATCCCCGCCACCTTGGCGGCGGCCAGCACCAGCGGATTGAGCACGCCGCCGGGCGAGGGCACCACCATCACCAGCCGGGGCACCCCGGCGGCCTTGGCGGGAATGGCGTTCATCAGCACCGACGAGGGATAGGCGGCGGTCCCGCCCGGCACGTAGAGACCGGCGGCAGAAACCGGGCTCCAGCGCAGCCCCAGCCGCACTCCGGCGGCATCGGTGAAGGAATCGTCGGCAGGAACCTGACGGGCGTGGAAGGCGCGGATGCGCGTCGCCGCCAGTTCCAGGGCGCCGATCAGCTCGGGATCGCACGAGGCGTAAGCGGCCTCCACCTCGGCGGCGGTGATGCGCAGGGTGGCGGGTGTCAGGTCCAGGCGGTCGAAGCGCTTGGTGTACTCGATCAGCGCCGCGTCGCCGCGCGACCTCACTTCGGCCAGGATGGCGGCCACCGCCTGATCCACGTCCTCGTCCACCTCGCGCTTCATGGCCAGCAGGGCGAGGAAGGCGGCTTCGAAGCCGGGACCCTGGGAATCGAGGTTCTGCACGGTCAGCCTCCGCAGGCCTTGCGGCCACAAGCCTTGCGGAAAGCCTCGATCCAGCCGGTCATCTCGTCGGGGCGGGTCTTGAGCGCGGCGCGGTTGACGATCAGGCGGGACGTCACCTCGGCCAGCACTTCCACCTCCTTCAGGCCGTTGGCCTTGAGCGTGGCGCCTGACGACACCAGGTCGACGATGCGGGTGCACAGGCCCAGGGACGGAGCCAGTTCCATGGCGCCGTTGAGCTTGACGCATTCGGCCTGGACGCCGCGCGCCGCGAAGTGGCGCCGGGTCACTTCCGGGTATTTGGTGGCGATGCGCACGTGGCTCCAGCGCCGCGGGTCGTCCGAAGCGGCCAGGTCGTCGGGCTCGGCCACCGACAGGCGGCAGGCCCCGATGCCCAGGTCGAGCGGCGCATAGATTTCGGGATAGTCGAATTCCATCAGCACGTCGTTGCCGGCCACTCCCAGATGGGCGGCTCCGAACGCCACGAACGTGGCGACGTCGAACGAGCGCACCCGGATGATGTCGATATGGGGATGGTTGGTGGCAAAGCGCAACAGTCGGGTCTTCGGATCATCGAAGGCGGGTTCCGGTTCGATGCCGGCGGCACGGACCAGCGGCATGGCCTCGTCGAGAATGCGGCCCTTGGGCAGGGCGATAACCAGTTTGTCTTGCGGGCTCACGTCTATGGAATCTCACATCGTCCGGGGAGCCCTGTTTACCCGGTTTCGCGCCCCCATTCCAGTGCGGAGAAACAATCTTTCGTCTGTTACCATCGGTTACCGAAAAGCAACCGACGCCGCGCACGCCGCGCGCTATATTTTACGGTGAACCACTGACGTGGCTCACCTCGTTGCCCCTCGCCGGGCGCTCGCCTCCGCGAGCTTGGCCGCCGCCGCAATGGCGGCTGAAAGCCGGTGAACAGATTGATTTGACGGTTCGCTGGCATCATGGACACTACCAATCCGCATATCCTGGTCGTGGATGACGACCGCGAAATTCGCGACCTGCTGACCAAGTTCATGATGCGGCACGGCCTGAGGGTCAGTGCCGCCAAGGACGGCGTCGAGATGATGAAGGTGCTCGACGAGCGCCGCATCGATCTGGTCGTGCTCGACCTGATGCTGCCGGGCGAGGACGGGCTGTCGCTCTGCCGCCGCCTGCGGGAAACCCGCTCGGGCGTGCCGATCATCATGCTGACCGCCATGGGCGAGGATACCGACCGCATCGTCGGGCTGGAGATGGGCGCCGACGATTATGTCGCCAAGCCCTTCAATCCCCGGGAATTGCTGGCCCGCATCAAGGCGGTGCTGCGCCGGACCCAGACCGCCGACGAGACCGCCCCCGACCGCGGCAGTACCAAGGTCGGCTTCCTGGGCTGGACCTTGGACCTGGCCAGCCGCGACCTGCTGTCGCCCGACGGCGTGATGGTGGCGCTGTCGGCCGGCGAATTCGGCCTGCTGCAGGTGTTCGTCGAGCATCCCCGCAGGGTGCTGTCGCGCGACCAGTTGCTGGACTTCGCCCGGGGCCGTTCGGCGGTACCCTTCGACCGTTCCATCGACATCCAGGTCAGCCGCCTGCGCCGGCGCATCGGCGACGACGCCCGCGACCCGCAGATCATCAAGACGGTGCGGGGCGGCGGCTATCTCTTCACCCCCGAGGTGGAACGGTCATGAGCCCCGCCCGCGCCACCGGCATCAGGCTGCTGCCCGACAGCGTGGTGGGCCGCACCGCGCTGGTGCTGGTCGCCGCCCTGATGATTTCGGTGGCGGCGGCGGTGGTGCTGTTCGCCATCCAGCGGCAGGAAGCGCTGGAATCCATCGGCGGACGCAATGCCGCCGAGCGGGTGGCAGGATTGGTCACCCTGGCCGAGCAACTGGTGCCCGAGCTGCGCCGGGACACGCTCTCCAGCCAGGACACTCCCAATTTCCGCGTCGGCTGGGGACCGCAGCCGGTCGCCCTGGACAACGAGGATTTCGGGCTGGCCGCCTATGTCCTCTCCGCCCTGGAAGAGGGGCTGGACGGACGCGAGATCAAGGTCTCCACCCGTCCCGGCCCGTTGCTGGGCGGCCCCAGCACCGGCATGGGGCGGGGACGGCACATGCACGGCCCCGGCGGCCCGGGAGGCCCGGGAGGCGGCCCCGGAATCGGCGGCGGTCCCGGCGGCGGCGGCGGCCGGGTAATCGGCCCGGCGCTGCGCGTCTCGGTGCATCTCAAGGACGGCTCGTGGCTGAACGTGCTGGCCCCGCTGGATTTGGGCGATCCCTTGTGGCGGCCACGCTTCGTGGCGCCGCTGGTCATCGCCCTGGTGCTGGTCACCCTGGCCGGCCTGGTGGCGGTGCGGCGCGCCACCAGGCCCTTCGCCACCTTCGCCCAGGCCGCCGAACGCCTGGGAGTGGACGTCTCGGCGCCGCCCCTGGCCGAGGCCGGCCCGCGCGAGGTGCGGCAGGCGGCCCAGGCCTTCAACGTCATGCAAAGCCGCATCGCCCGCTTCGTGCAGGACCGCACCCAGATGCTGGCGGCCATCAGCCACGACCTCAAGACCCCCATCACCCGGCTGCGCCTGCGCGCCGAGTTCATGGACGACGACGACCAGCGCAACAAGATGCTGACCGACCTGGAGGAGATGGAGGCGATGATCGCCGCGACCCTGGCCTTCGCCCGCGACGACGCGGCCAGCGAGCCGCGCATCCGTCTCGACCTCGCCGCCATGGTCCAGGGCATGGTCGAGGACCTGGACGACCTGGGGGCCCGCTGCTCCTATGACGGGCCGGGTTCCCTGGTGGTCGAGGCCCGCCCGGCGGCCCTGAAGCGCGCCCTGGCCAATCTGATCGACAACGCCATCAAGTATGGCGGCGAGGCGGCGGTCACCCTGGGGACCGGCGGCCGCGACGCCCTGGTCACCATCGACGACCACGGGCCGGGCATCCCGGCGGAGGCGCGGGAACGGGTGTTCGCCCCCTTCGTGCGGCTGGAAGCCTCGCGCTCGCGCGATACCGGCGGCACCGGCCTGGGCCTTGCCGTGGCCCGCGCCGCCATCCGCGCCCATGGCGGCGACATCACGCTGTCCGACCGTCCGGGCGGCGGGCTGCGGGTGACGGTGAGCCTGCCGGGGATGGAAAGCCTGATAAGGGCGCATTGACTGATAGGGGGCCGCCATGCAGCGGATCATCGTCTCGTTCTGGACCGTGCCGGTCCTGCTGACCGTGCTGTGGCTCGCCACCTCGCCCTTCGCGGCGGCGCCGGCCAATTTCTTCCAGCTCCGCACCGTCATGGTCCAGTATACCGGCATCCTTGCGGTGGGCTGCATGGGCCTGTGCATGATCCTGGCCCTGCGGCCGCGCTGGCCGGAAAAGCGGCTGGGCGGACTGGACAAGATGTACCGCCTGCACAAATGGTTCGGCATCGCCGCCCTGGTCGCCGGCGTGGTCCACTGGCTGTGGGCCAAGGGTCCCAAATGGGCGGTGGGCTGGGGCTGGCTGGAACGGCCGGAGCGCGGCCCCAAGCCGGTTCCCGACAACATGGTCGAACAGCTTCTCAGAACGTGGCGCGGCTTCGCCGAGGATGTGGGGGAATGGGCCTTCTACGCCGCCGCCCTGCTGATCGTGGCGGCGCTGCTGGCCCGCATTCCGTACCGGCTGTTCTTCAAGACCCACCGCATCCTGGCGGCGGTGTTCCTGGTGATGGCCTTCCATTCCGTCGTCCTGCTGAACTTCAAGGACTGGATTTCCCCCCTGGGGCTGGTGGTGGCGGCGCTGCTGGCCTATGGCATCTGGGCGGCGGTGATCGTGCTGCGGCGGCGGGTCGCCGCCCATCGGCGGGTCGGCGGGGAAATCGTCTCCGTCCACTACTATCCCGGAGTGCGGGTGCTGGAAGCCGGCATCCACATCCCGGAAGGCTGGCCCGGCCACCAGAGCGGGCAGTTCGCCTTCGTCACCTCGGATGCCTCCGAGGGCGCCCATCCCTATACCATCGCCTCCGCCTGGAACGATGCCGAGCGCCGCATCACCTTCGTCATCAAGGAACTGGGCGACCACACGCGCCGCCTGCGCGAAAAGCTGCATGCCGGCCAGAAGGTGACGGTGGAAGGCCCCTACGGCTGCTTCACCTTCGACGACGACTGCCCGCGCCAGATCTGGATCGGCGGCGGGATCGGCATCACGCCGTTCATCGCCCGCATGCAGCACCGCATCCTGGAACGGGAAGCGACCGGCCGGCCGCCGGAGCAGAATATCGACCTGTTCCACACCACCGCCGACGTGGACGACGGCGCCCTTGCCCGCCTGAAGACCGATGCGGACGCCGCCGGGGTGCGCCTGCACATCTTGATCGATTCCCGCGACGGCCGGCTCAGCGGAGACCGCATCCGGGCATTGGTGCCGGAATGGCGCGAAGCCAGCCTCTGGTTCTGCGGCCCGGCCGGCTTCGGCACCGCCTTGCGGCATGATTTCCAGGCGCAGGGATTGCCGGTGAAGCGGCGCTTTCACCAGGAATTGTTCGCCATGCGGTGAATGGGGGGAAAGGCGGGTCGAAGACCCGCCTTTCTTTCTCTCAGCCCGGCTTCTTCGGCGGGGCCAGGGAGATTTCCACCTTGCCGGTGAAGGGGCGCGGCGCCGGCTTGGGCCGGGGCGGAGCCAGGGTGATGTCCTCGTCGGCCTCCAGCTTGGCCATGGCCGCCTCGACGGCGGCGGCCACCTTGGCCATTTCGGGATCGGCCCCGATATCGGGCGCCTCGCCGGCCTCGGCCAGCAGGGCGCGCATGTCGTCCTCGGAAAAGCCGGTTCCGACGCCGATTTCCGGCAGCGGACCGGCGGGAAGCGGCGACTCGTCGGCGTCCTCAAGCATGGCGGCGATTTCGTCGTCGCTCATGGCCGCCCCCAGGCCAAACAGCGAGGATGGCTCGTCGGGAGCGCAGGGGACCGCCTGCCGCGACAGGGCGGCCAGATCGTCATCGGAAAAACCGGTTTCCATCCCGATCCCGGGCGGCGTCTCGGCGGCAAAAGCGGGAGCCGGGGCGGAAGACTCGCCCTCTTCCTCCTCCTCACTCTCTTCCAGCAAGGCGGCGATATCGTCGTCGCTCATGGCGGTATGGAATGAGAAGTCGGGCTTGGGGGCCGTGTCGTCGGCCGCCAGTTGGGCATCGAACTCCTCTTCCTCCGTCGCCTCGGCCAACAGCGCCGACAGGTCGGAATCGGACAGGGTGGTGGAGGTCAGGTCGGCGGCGGGAGTGAACGGCTCCTCCTCGCTCTCGTCCTCGGGGTCCCCCATGGCGAGGATGGCGGCCAGATCGTCGTCGGACAGGGTACCTCTCGGCTCCACCGCCGCGGGGGCGTCGGCCTCCAGCGCCACAGCCTCTTCCTCAGGGAATCCTTCCCCCTCCGATGCGACCTCGGCCAGCAGGGCGGCAAGGTCGTCGTCGGACAGGACGGTCGAGCCGAGATCGTCCGGGTCGACGGGAGCGCAGGGCGCGAAGTCCTCGTCCTCGCCCAGGTCCGCCACCTCGCCCATGGCCAGGATGGCCGCCATATCCTCGTCGGACAGGGCGCCTTCCAGCACCGGTGGCGGAAGCGGAGCCTCCTCCTCTGTTGCCCCCTCGCCGTCCAGACCGGCCTCGGCCGCCAGGGCGGCAAGGTCCTCGTCGGACAGGATGGCCGAGCCGAGGTCGCCCGGATCGGCGGGAGCGCAGGGCGCGAAATCCTCGTCCTCGCCCAGGTCCGTCACCTCGCCCATGGCCAGGATGGCCGCCATGTCCTCGTCGGACAGGGTACCTTCCAGCACCGGCGGCGGCGAAGCCTCCTCCCCGGCGGTCCCTTCGCCGTCCGGACCGGCCTCGGCCGCCAGGGCGGCAAGGTCCTCGTCGGACAGGGCGGCCGAGCCGAGGTCGCCCGGATCGGCGGGAGCGCAGGGTGCGAAGTCCTCGTCCTCGCCCAGGTCCGCCACCTCGCCCATGGCCAGGATGGCCGCCATGTCCTCGTCGGACAGGGCAGCTTCGGAAACGGGCGGAGCCTCCTCCTCGGTGACGGGGGGCTGATCCTCGAGGACCAGCGGCTCCTCGTCGGGGAGGGTTTCCCCGGAGACCGGTTCCTCGACCAGTTCGACCTCGGAAACGGGCTCGGCCTCGGAAACGGGCTCCTCGTCGGCCGGGAACGAGCGCATGACGTTCAGCAACTCGGTGGACAGCAGCGCCTGGGCATTGGGCTCGGGTGGCGGCTCGGGCGGCCAGGCCGGTTCCTCCATGGCCTCGGGCAGCGCCTCCATGGGCACCCGGCGGCGCAGGTGATAGACCGTCTGCTTGCCGAAATCCTTGGCCAGCGACAGCACACCCACATATTCGCAGGCGAAACGCTCGACGAAATCCTCGCCCCGGTTCTGGGCCTCGGAGCGCATGGCGCTCTGCTCGGCGGTCAGCACCGCGACGAATTGCTGGGTCGCATAGACGTGGCCGATCACCGTCACCGGCTCGAGCCTCGCGGCGCGGTTGATGTGGCTGCCGTAGAAGTTCTGCCGCCCGCAGATGGGATCGATGGCCTGGAACACCGGGCCGGCATGCAGCGAGATGCGCAGGGAGAGGGGGTGGGGCAGCCGGTCGGCCAGTTCCTCGTCGGCCTTCAGCACCATTTCCTGCAGGGTCTGGGCGTATTCGGCCATGGGGGTGGCCTTGTCCATCACCGCGAAGATGGCGTCGCCCCAGGTGTTGATGGCCAGCGGCTGGTGTTCCAGCTCGGCCATGCCCTCGGAAATGATGCGCAGGAAGTCGAGGAATACCGGGGTGTGTTCCTCCTTCAGCTTGGAATAGCCGGCGATGTCGCAGAACATCATGGAGCGGATGACGCGGCCCTCGCCCTGCTCCTCGTCCTGGTCGCCGTCCAGGTCGGGCATGGCGGGCATGGAATCGCCGGCCAGGTCCGGGTTCTGCTGCAACAATCCGTCCAGGTCGATGATGCGCAGCCGGGAGATGTCCTCCCACTGGTCGATGAAGTCGGCGGCCCCGCCGGCCAGCGAGCCGGGCATCATGTCCCACACCGCCAGCAGGTAGGGCGCGGTGCGCAGGAAGGTGGCCCGCAGCGTCGCCAGCCCGTGCAGGCACTGGTTGGCGAAACGGTAGAGCATGCCGTGGCCGAGATAGCGTTCCTCGGTGGCGTAGGTCACCGTGTTGGCCAGCTTCAGCGCATTCCGAAAGCGCATTTCCCAGCGCGAACCGCCATAGCGCACGTTCTCGGCGATGAAGTCGTCGATGGCGTAGGGCATCACCACGTTCACCTCGGCGCCACGCTCCAGCATGGCCTCGATGAACAGCAGGTCCGAGCCGCAGGCGGCGGTGGAATAGCCCACCTGGGCGCCCAGTTCGTCCAGGGACTTGGCGATCTCGGCGCGAACGGCCGCCTCCAGCTCGGGCGGGAAGTGGGGGCCTTCGCCCGGCCGGTCCAGGGCGTGGCCGGTGAACACCACCACGGTGGGCGGCTTGATGACGTCGAAGACGGCGTCGGGAACGGCCAGCCCGCCTTCCTGCAACAGCGCCAGTTGCTTGAGCGCCGCCACGGTGCTGCCGTAATGGATGCCTTCCAGGGTACTGGCCCAGGCGAACGAGGCCAGGGCATCCTGCACCTCGCCCAGCAGCAGGTGGGCCTCGGCCACGGTGGCCAGCATCTGGTAGCGTTCTTCCGGCGAGAGCGTAAGGTCGGTCTCGGCGTGGGACACCCGGTCGCGGACCCGCCGGGCCAGTTCGCGGGCGCCTTCGTGGTCGCCCAGCAGCCACGAGGTCACCGCCGCGTCGATACCGTCGCGGGGCGCATTGCTGATGTGGAAGGCGCGCAGGAACAGCTCGCGGCAATGCTCGAGATCGGCGCGCGACCCCGAGGCCAGCCAGGCCTCGCGGAACACGCCGGCCAGGGAGGTGTAGGTCTCGGCGTCGGCACTGGCCACCAGCTTCTTGCCGCGCACCAGTTCCAGCGCCTCGGCCAGTTCGGCCATGGAGGCCAGGGTGTCCTGGTTGTCGGCCTGCTCCAGCCCCTCGACGGCGCGGCGCAGGCTGTTGTGCAGGCGGTGGAACGGCCCCTCGTCGATCAGGATGACGTCGAGAACCGGCTGCAGCAGCTTGCGCGCCTCGTCCACCGCGCCGGTCTGCGACAGCGCCACCGCGCCGAAGATGGCCAGCTTGAAGCTGTCGGGGTGTTGCCGCAGGCCCTCGCGCGCCGTGTCGTGGGCCAGGAAGTTCTGGCCCTCCTCCAGCAGCTCACGGGTAATCCGCTCCCACTCGGACAGGCTGCGGAGCGTATTTGCACCGGCACTGATCGGGGTCGAATCCGCCAAGGTGGGCCAAGCCTTTCCAATGGGTCTGAATACCTGTTTACCATGAGCCGGCCCGCCCCGGAAGGTCCCCCGGGACCACGGAGCGGAACAGCCCGCCCCCACGGTAGGGCATAAATGTTATTTTCTAATTAAATCAATCAGCTAAATCGATCATTGGCCGTACGCATCGTTCGTTGACGGAGACAATCGGCGAGATTACCTTGATAGGGAATTCTCTCCTTTGGCTCTTGGATCGAGGTGCGCCGTTCGCCATGACCGAGATCTATCCCCGCGAGATGATCGTCGACGAGTCGCTGCCCAATTCCGACCAGTTCGCTGTGACCGCGGTGAGCGGCAGGGTCGGCAGGGGGGTTCGGGCCAATATCCGGTTCGAGCGGGGCACGCGGGTCGCCAGGTTCGCCGGCGTCCTGTCCAATACCGTCTTTCAGCACAGCCTGCAGGTCTCGCCCGAGACCCATCTCCACGACCCCTATTTCGTCGGATTGCTGTCCCATTCCTGCGCCCCAAATTGCGTGCTGGACATGCAGCGCCTGGAAATTCTCGCCCTGCGGGACATCGGGCCGGGTGACCTGCTGACCGTCGATTACGCGGTGACCGAGGACACCTTGTACCGTCAGTTCCCCTGCAATTGCGGCTCGTCGGGCTGCCGCCGCTGGATCACCGGCCGGCGCGAGGCCGTCAACGAGGCGGGCAAGGCCTATCTCGCCGGGCTGGAGGCCAAGAAGGTCCGCTCCATGGTGCCCCCCCGCGCCCGCCGGAGCGCGCGGTGACCGACCAATATCCCTCGGTCGCCGCCTTCATCCAGGCCGAGCACCCGGAAGTTCCCGTCCATCTGCTGCGCCCCCATCGCCTCGAGGCCATGGCGCGGGAGTTCGTCGCCGGCTTTCCCGGCGACACCCTCTACGCCGTCAAATGCAACGCCCATCCCCTGGTGCTGTGGACCATGCGCCGCGCCGGCATCGGTCATTTCGACGTGGCCTCGCCCATGGAGATCGGCCGGGTGGTGGAATGCGTGCCCGACGGGGTGATGTTCTATCACCATCCGGCCAAGACGCCGGGGCAGGTCCGGCTGGCCTGGGAATGCGGCGTGCGCTTCTTCGCCGTGGACTGCATCGCCGAACTGGAGAAGGTGGCGGCCCTGACCGACGCGACCATGCGGCCGGTGGTGCGTCTGGCCATTCCCAAGGGCTCGGGCGCCGTCTACGACCTTTCCACCAAGTTCGGCGCGGTCCCCGAGGTGTTCGAGGCGACCTTGGCCCAGGCGGCGGAAATGGGGCTGAAGCCCGCCGTGACCTTCCATGTGGGCTCGCAATGCCTGGACCCGCGGGCCTTCCGCCTCGGCATGGAGATGGCCTGCGCCGCCATCGACCGCGCCGGCATCGCCATCGACTGGATGGATATCGGCGGCGGCTTTCCCGCCTATTACCGCCTGACCCAGGCGCCGCCGCTGGCGGCCTATTTCCAGGTGATCGCGCAAGCCCACCGGGAGTTGACCGAGCCGCGCGGCATCCGCCTGGCCTGCGAGCCCGGCCGCGCCCTGATGGCCGAAGGCGGCTCGCTGCTGGCCCGCGTCAATCTCAGGAAGCCGGACTCGGTCTATCTCAACGACGGCATCTTCGGCGGCCTGACCGAGACCTATTGGGGCAAGGAGCAGTTGTCCCTGCCCTTCCGCCTGCTGGATTCCAAGGGGCGCCTGAAGAACGGCCCGGCCGGCGTCTTCACCGCCTTCGGCCCCACCTGCGACGGCAACGACAAGCTGCCCTGGCCGCTGGACCTGCCCGGAGACGTGGCCGAGGGCGACTACATCGAATTCAACCTGATCGGTGCCTATGGCCGCGAGATGGCGGCTCGCTACAACGGAATGCATTCCGACCACGTGGCGGTAATCAACGCCGATTTCGCCGGCCACCAGGGCGTGGAAACGTGTTAGACGGGTGGACTCCCCTCCCAACCACTTGTATCGTTCGATCAGTTGTTTGTCGCATGAGAGGAGATGGGATTATGAAGAAGATTATTCTCGCCATGGGCGCCGTTCTGCTGCTGTCCGGCTGTGGCGCCGGCCGCTGGGAGCCCTTCGGCGGCTTCACCGATCCGGTGTGCATGCCCGACGGCTCGGTGGCGTTCTATCAGCAGGCCGACGACAAGGGCAACCTGGGCGCCCCGCGCGCCAACAAGGAAAACTGCCCCTGGAACAAGCCGGCCGCCAAGAAGTAAGGTTGCCGACACGTTCACATGGAAAGGGCCCCATCCGGGGCCCTTTCTTTTTGGCTCGATGCCGTCGCCGGCCAGCAAGGCGGAGGGGATCACTCCTCGGGCGGCACGGGGCGCTTCTTGCCCTTGTCGTCCACCGCCACATAGGTGAACACGGCGCTGGTCACCTTGACCAGGGAGTCGCTGCCGCCATGGCGGCGCACCCAGGCCTCGACACGGACCGACAGCGAGGTGCGCCCCACCCGGATGATCTCAGTGTAGCAACTGACCTCGTCGCCCACATAGACCGGCTGGTGGAATTCCATGCCTTCCACCGCCACGGTGGGGGTATGGCCCCGCGCCCGGCGATAGGAATGGGTACCGCCGGCCAGGTCCATCTGGCTCATCAGCCAGCCGCCGAACACGTGACCGAACGGATTGGTGTCGGCGGGCATGGCGATGGCCCGGGTGGACAGGCGGCCACGCGGCGCGCCACTGATTTCGATGCTTTCGGGCCTGGAAGGGCTCTCGCTCATGGGGATTCCCGATCTTACAATATCTTGTGGTTAACTCCGATGACGCTACAGCATGCGCTTGCGCATCGGGCACGCATTTCTATAATGCCAGCCATGTCCGACCTGTTCCAGCAACTCGCCCCCAAGGCGACCGAATACTCCGCCAAGGACATCGAGGTCCTTGAGGGGTTAGAGCCCGTCCGCCGCCGTCCCGGCATGTATATCGGCGGCACCGACGACCGTGCGCTTCACCATCTGGTGGCGGAAGTGCTGGACAACGCCATGGACGAGGCGGTGGCCGGCCATGCCGGCTGGATCGAGCTGGAACTGGCCGTCGACGGGACCTGCACGGTGCGCGACAACGGGCGCGGCATTCCCATCGACCCCCACCCCAAATACCCGGACAAGAGCGCGCTGGAGGTCATCCTCACCACGCTGCACTCGGGCGGCAAGTTCGGCGGCGACGCCTACAAGGTGTCGGGCGGCCTGCACGGCGTCGGCGTCTCGGTGGTCAACGCGCTCTCCGACGCCCTGACCGTGGAGGTGGCGCGCGACCGAGTGCTGTGGAGCCAGCGCTTTTCGCGCGGCCTGCCGCTGGGGCCGCTGGAGAAGGTGGGACCGGTGCAGAACCGGCGCGGCACCACCGTCATCTTCCATCCCGACGCCCAGATCTTCGGCGAGCGCGCCCACCTGCGCCCCGGCCCGCTCTACCGCATGGCCCGCTCCAAGGCCTATCTGTTCCGCGGCGTGCAGATCCGCTGGAAGTGCGATCCGCTGCTGGTCAAGGATGGCGACGAGATTCCGGTCGAGGATACGCTCCACTTTCCCGGCGGCCTGACCGACTTCCTGAAAGCGGTGCTGAAGGAGCGCCCGCTGGTCACCAGGGACATCTTCAACGGCACCGCGCCCCTGTCCGACGACATGGGGCAGGTGGAATGGGCGGTGGCCTGGCCCGACGATGACGAGGAAGGCTTCGTCAACACCTACTGCAACACCGTGCCGACCCCCGAGGGCGGCACCCACGAGGCCGGCTTCAGGAACGCCCTGACCCGGGGCCTGCGCGCCTATGGCGAAATGGCCGGCAACAAGAAGGCCGGGCAGATCACCGCCGAGGACGTCATGGGCGGCGCCTGCGTCATGGTCAGCCTGTTCATCCGCGACCCGCAGTTCCAGGGCCAGACCAAGGAAAAGCTGGCCAGCCCCGAAGCCACCCGTCTGGTGGAGAACGCGGTCAAGGATCACTTCGACCACTGGCTGAGCGGCGACAAGGCCTCGGCCGGCGCCCTGCTCACCCGCTTGATCGAGCGGGCCGAGGACCGGGCGCGCCGCCGCCAGGCCAAGGAGATGAACCGCAAGACGCCGACCAAGCGTCTGCGCCTGCCCGGCAAGCTGGCCGATTGCTCGCGCTCGGTCAACGTCGGCACCGAACTGTTCCTGGTGGAGGGCGATTCGGCCGGCGGCTCGGCCAAGTCGGGCCGCAACCGCGAGACCCAGGCCATCCTGCCGCTGCGCGGCAAGATCCTCAACGTCGCCTCGGCATCCACCGACAAGCTGCGCCAGAACCAGGAGCTGAAGGACCTGATGGAGGCCCTGGGCTGCGGCGCGCGGGACAATTACGACGACGAGAAGCTGCGCTACGAGAAGATCATCATCATGACGGACGCCGACGTGGACGGCGCCCACATCGCCTCGCTGCTGATGACCTTCTTCTACCAGGAAATGCCCGAGCTGATCCGCAACGGGCACCTCTACCTCGCCCTGCCGCCGCTCTACCGCCTGGCCCACGGCCAGACGGTCATCTATGGCCGCGACGATGCCCACAAGGAAGAACTGCTGCGCACCCTGTTCACCGGCAAGAAGAACGTCGAGATCAGCCGGTTCAAGGGCCTGGGTGAAATGCCGCCGTCGCAGCTCAAGGAAACCACCATGGACCCGGGCAAGCGCACGCTTCTCCGCGTCACCATCCCCTCGGGCCGCACCGAGGAGGACCACGAGGAAGCCAAGGACGTGGCCCGGCTGGTGGAAAGCCTGATGGGCCGCAAGCCCGAGTTGCGCTTCGCCTTCATCCAGGAACGGGCCAAGTTCGCCACCGATCTGGATGTGTGAGACGCCCCGGCACGGGAAGAGAGCGCTCCAAAAGGGTTGGAGCGCTCCTTTCCCGGCCGCATCCTTGAAGAATCAGGCGGCTTCCTTGGCGCTGGTCCATTTGGTGAAGACCGTCAGGGAGGCTTCATAGACCTCGGCCAGGGCGGTTTCGCCGGAAGCCGCCGCGGCGGCGCGCAAAGCCTCCACGTCGCCTTCCATCGCCTTGACCTCGGCCATCAGGCCTTCGGCCTTCAGCTCATTCTTGTCGAGATCGAAATAGCCGTTGGTCCGGACCCGCGCCTCCGCCTGACGCTCGGCCGAGGTCACGCCCTGGCTGGCCTTGAGGAGATGCTTGAAGAGGGTTTCGGCTTTGCTCATTTCGTTCTCCTTTGGGCGCCATTCCGGCCGTGCCGCCTGGCCCCCGCCTGCGGCACAACATGATTGCGACACCGCCAAGACACGCTACACCCGAAGACGCTGCCAGTACCAATAAATAAGCCGCACTTATTGTGAATGATGGACTTAAGTATTCTTGTCTCTATTGCGACAATTCTTGATTTTTATTTTGTAGCGTTTCCTACATTTCTCCTGTCCTGGAAATTATTCATACCGCTCGGACCAGGGGAGACCGCCTCCCCCGCCTTCCGATCATACGAACATGCCGCCGGACGCCTCGACCCTCTGGCCGTTGATCCAGCCGGCTTCGCCGTCGAGCAGAGCGGCGACGGCACCGCCGATATCGTCGGGCAGGCCGACCCGACCCAAGGCCGTCTGGGCGGCGATCATGGCGTTGAGCTGGGCATCGTCACGCACCCGTCCGCCGCCGAAATCGGTCTCGATGGCGCCGGGCGCCAGGGTGTTGACGCTGATGCGGCGCGGCCCCAGTTCCTTGGCGAGGTAGGAGGTCAGCACCTCCACCGCCCCCTTCACGGCGGCGTAGGCGGCGTATCCGGGGAAGGAAAAGCGGGTCAGGCCGCTCGATACGTTGAGGATACGCCCGCCATCGGCCATCAGCGGCAGCAGGCGCTGAGTCAGGAAAAATACGCCCTTGAGGTGAATGGCGGCCATCTGGTCGAACTGGGCCTCGGTGGTTTCCATGAAGGGGGCATGAACCCCCACGCCCGCGTTGTTGACCAGGATGTGGAAATCCGACCGCCCCCAGGTCTCGGCCAGGGCGGCGCGAACCTGATCGGAGAAAGCGGCGAAGCCCGCCGTTTCGCCCACGTCCAGCCGCAGGGCGACCGCATGGCCGCCCGCCGCCCGGATGCCGGCCGCCACCTGGGCGGCCTCGGTCTCGCCGCTGCGGTAGGTGAGGATGATTCCGACGCCGCGACGGGCCAGATGCTCCGCCATGTTTCTGCCCAGGCCCCGGCTGCCGCCGGTAACGATCGCGATTCTTTCGCTCATGACCATGCTCCGTCCGTTAAGCCCCCGGTCGAGGGGGGCGGGGCCAAGGTATTGTTTTTGAAATTGGTGATAAATCCGGCATTCTTGGCTTCATTGTTCGCCAATAGCAAACAAACCGTAGGGAAGGGGCTCCATGGATCGCCTGGAACTGATGCACGTCTTCGTGCGCGTGGCGGAGTTGTCGGGCTTCACGGCGGCGGCCGACAGCCTGGGGCTGCCCAAGTCCTCGGTCTCCGGCGCGGTCAAGGACCTGGAACGCCTGCTGGACACCAGCCTGCTGCATCGGACGACGCGCCGCGTCACCCTGACCCAGGACGGGGCGGCTTTCTACGAGCGGGCCAAGGCCCTGCTGGCCGACGCCGACGAGGTCCAGAGCATGTTCCAGGAGAGCGACGCCGACATCGGCGGCCGGCTGCGAGTGGACATGCCGGTGGGGCTGGCCAAGAATCTGGTGATCCCGGCCCTGCCGGACTTCCTCGCCGCCCATCCCCGGCTGGAGATCGAACTGGGCAGCACCGACCGCCGCGTCGACCTGATCAAGGAAGGCTATGACTGCATCCTCCGGGTGGGATCGCTGAGCGACAGCAGCCTGATCGTCCGTCCGCTGGGGCGGCTGCGGCTGGTCAATGTCGCCTCGCCGGACTATCTCGCCCGGCACGGACTGCCGGAGACCCCCGCCGATCTGGCCGGCCATCGCCTCATCCATTACGCCCAGTCCCTGGGGACACCGCCCGACGGCTTCGAGGTGGACGGCATCGGGACCATTCCCATGGCGGGCGGGCTGACGGTCAATTCCAGCATCTCCTACGTGGCCGCCTGCCTGGCCGGACTGGGCATCATCCAGGCCCCCGACGCGGGGTTGCACCCGCTGATCGACGCCGACCGCCTGCGGGAAATCCTGCCGGACCACCGGGCGCCGCCCATGCCCGTGAACCTCCTTTACCCCGGCCGCCGCCATCTGCCCAAGCGGACCCGCCGTTTCATGGACTGGATCGCCCGGATCATCCGGCCCTACCTTGCCTGAGCCCCCCAGTTCGCCCCTCTCGACTCCCCGCGCGGTTTCTCGCATCATCGCGGCGCCGCCATCCTGCAACTCCGAGGAAGAGGAAACGATCATGGCCGACGAGAATTTGAGCCCCGGCAATATCGCCAAGGCGTTGGGCGTGTCCGACGGCAAGGTGAAGAAGGCCATCAAGGATCTGGCGCTCGAGCCCGCCGCCAAGCGTGGCGTGTGCAGCTTCTACGCTCCCGATCAGGTGGCCAAGATCAAGGCGGCCGTCGGGGCCTGAGCCCCATGGCCGCACCCGGTGCCGACGACTGGACGCGGCAGGTTCCCGCCCTGGCCGGGCTGGACGAGGCGGCGCGCCAGCGCTTGCGGGAACTTTGCCGCCGCGCCGCCCTGCCGGCCGGCACCCGGGTGTTCGGCGAGGGCAGCCCCTGCCAGGCCTACCTGATCTTGCTGTCGGGCGAAGTCCGGGTACAGAAGGTGGCCGAATCGGGCCGCGAGATCGTTCTTTACCGCGTCCAGGCGGGCGAGACCTGCATCGTCACCACCGCCTGCCTGATGAGCGGCGTGGATTACGATGCCGAGGGCATCGCCGAAAGCGACGTCGCCGCCCAAATCCTTCCCGAACCGGGTTTCCGCGAGTTGCTGGGCCGCTCCGAGGCCTTCCGGGACTTCGTATTCCGCGCCTATGGCTCGCGCATTTCCGGCCTGCTGATGCTGATCGACGAGGTGGCGTTCGGCCGCATGGACCGCCGCCTCGCCGCCTGCCTGCTGGCGCGGGCCAAGGGAAGCGGTGTGGTCACCGCCACCCATCAGGACCTGGCGATGGAACTGGGCAGCGCCCGCGAAGTGGTCAGCCGCCTGCTCAAGGAATTCGAGCGCCGGGACTGGGTCGCCCTGTCGCGGGGCAGCGTGTCGCTCATTAATCCTTCCGCCCTGGCCGAAAATTAGCAAAGTGTGTGACTAGGTCACCGACATGCCCCCTCCCCCTCCCTATGCTGCCGTCCGGTTCCCTTGGCCGGTTTCACTTAAGGAGTGGATGACATGAACAAGAACATCGGCGGCATCGACCGCATCCTGCGCATCGTGGTGGGTCTGGCGCTGATCGGCCTGACCCTGGCCGGCGTGATCGGCCTGTGGGGCTGGATCGGCGTGGTGCCGCTGGCCACCGCCGCCATCGGCTGGTGCCCGGCCTATCTGCCCTTCGGCATCAAGACCTGCAAGACCCATTGATCCCAGTCAGGGCCGTCGGCGGATATCCCGCCGATGGCCCTGAGCGTCGCGCGGTGACCTCGAAGGTATCGCCGGCCTCGGCCAATTCCAGTAGGCGCTTGCCCCCACATCGATGCGGCTGAGGGCCAGCCACCCGCGCCCGGCCCACCCCGTCCAGGTCCCGCAACAGGATGACGAAAGTTTCGTTGGCGGCGAAATTTCCCGCGGACTGCGAATTGTCAATGCGCGGCGTCCAGGCCCGCCCATACCCTGGACGGGCTTTTCACACGGAAAGGCCGAG
>JAVBXM010000027.1 GCA_030824585.1 Phaeospirillum sp.
GGGGGCGGGCCGGCTTGGCGGCCTTGACCGTCTTGGTGGGCTCGGCGGCGGCGGGAGCCAGCTTGGCCCGCAGGTTGGCCGAGGACTTCTCTATGGCCGAGAGGCCGGACACGGTCGCGTCGCGCAGGCCGGCCTGCGCCTGGGCCAGCCCCTGGCGGGCCTTGCCGCCGATGCCGTCCAGTTGGGCGGCGGCCGGGGGCGCGGCCTTCTTCAGCAGCCGGACGCCGACGATGCCGGCGACCAGACCCGAGGCGAAGGTGAGCAAAGGATGCATGGCGTTGCCTTTCGAATGGAGGATCAGGTGCGGGCCAGGGACCGCAGCAACTGTTCCGCATGGGAGGAGCGCGTTCCGTCCACGATATCTTGCCAGGCGGACGGGGCGATGAGACTGGTGTCGTACTCGACCACGCAGGAGCGGGCCAGGAGGTTGACGTTGACCGAGCGGATGCCCGAAACCCTGGACGCGGCGTCGACGAAACGCCGCACCTCGGCCACCGCTCCGCCGGCCTTGCCCTCCAGCTTGAGGCGGACCCGGCCGGGAATGTGATGGGCGATCCGCGTCTGCCGGGCGAACCGCCAAAGATCTTCGATGGTATTCAATGCAAGGGTCCCCACTCGCCGTCGCGGCGTAACGCTACTGTAATATCTTCTTGCGGTGGTTGGCGAGATGGACCAGCAGAAAAGCCACATGCATGACTCCCAGCACCGCATGCAGCTTCTTGCTGACCGTGAGGGCCACCAGCGTCCCTCCCAGGGCGGTCAGCGTGCCGATCTTGGCCGGGCGGTTGAAGCTCCACAGGGACAGGCCGCCCTCCTCGGCGGCCTCCCCTTCCTCATCCCCCGTGGAATCCCCGTCCACGGCGAACAGGGCGAGAATGCGGGCCTCGGTCTCGGCCGGGGCCATCCGGGCGGGATCGTAGCGCAGCACGATGCTGCCGCAGACCGGTTTGCCCTCGGCCGCCGTCACGCCGTCCCAGCCGGCCAGCAGCGCGGCCGCCTCGGCATTGCGGCCGGCCGAGCGCAGGTCGGGATGCCGTATCCTCAGGCGTCCGGGCACATGCGACGCGATGCAAGGTCCGCTCATGCCGACGTTCTCCTCATTTCATCCGGCAACCGCGGTCGCTGTGAGTGCGAATGAATTGCAAAATTGTGGTGCTTCATAAGCCACTTGAACCGGGGCGTCAAGGCCGCCCCGCCCAAAATCGGCCGCTCAGCCGGTCCCGCCGGACGCCAGACCGAGGGCCTTGGCCACGCCGGTGCCGTAGTCGGGATGGCATTTGGTGCAATTGTCGATGTGGCGCCGCTTGATGGCATCCGGCGCGTCGCCCATGGCGCGGGCGGTGTTCTCGAACAGCGTCCGGCGCTGGTCCGGGCTCATCAGTTGGAACAGGGCGCGCGGCTGGGAATAGTAGTCGTCGTCATCCTCGCGGTAGTTCCAGTGATCCGCGGGGCCGCCCAGGTCGAGAGGCGGCTCGGCGAAATCGGGCTGTTCGGCCCATTGGCCCTGGCTGTTGGGCTCGTAACCGATGGTGCCGCCGTGGTTGCCGTCCACCCGCATGGCCCCGTCGCGATGGTAGGAATGGGCCGGGCAGCGCGGCGCGTTGACCGGAATCAGGTGATGGTTGACCCCCAGCCGGTAGCGCTGGGCATCGCCGTAGGAGAACAGCCGCCCCTGCAGCATCCTGTCCGGCGAGAAGCCGATGCCGGGGACGATGCTGGCCGGGTTGAAGGCGGATTGCTCCACCTCGGCGAAGAAGTTCTCGGGATTGCGGTTCAGTTCCATCACGCCCACGTCGATCAGCGGATAATCCTTGTGCGGCCAGACCTTGGTGAGGTCGAAGGGGTGATAGGGCACCTTGGCGGCGTCGGTCTCGGGCATGATCTGCACCTTGAGGGTCCAGTGGGGGAAGTCGCCCTTCTCGATGCTGTTGTAGAGGTCGCGCTGATGGCTTTCGCGATCCTTGCCGATCAGCGCCTCGGCCTCGGCGTCGCTCAGATTGGCGATACCCTGCTGCGACTTCAGGTGGAACTTCACCCAGAAGCGCTGGTTGGCGGCGTTGATGAAGCTGAAGGTATGGCTGCCGAAGCCGTGCATGTGGCGATAGGTGGCCGGGATGCCGCGATCGCTCATGACGATGGTGACCTGGTGCAGCGCCTCGGGCAGCGAGGTCCAGAAATCCCAGTTGTTCCTGGCGCTGCGCATGTTGGTGCGAGGGTCGCGCTTGACCGCGTGGTTGAGGTCGGGAAACTTCAGCGGATCGCGCAGGAAGAACACCGGCGTGTTGTTGCCGACCAGATCCCAGTTGCCCTGCTCGGTATAGAACTTCACCGCGAAGCCGCGGATGTCGCGTTCGGCGTCGGCGGCGCCGCGCTCGCCCGCCACCGTGGTGAAGCGGGCGAACAGCTCGGTCTTCTTGCCCACTTCCGAGAAGATCCTCGCCTTGGTGTAGCGGGTGATGTCGTGGGTCACCGTGAAGGTGCCGTAGGCCCCCGAGCCCTTGGCGTGCATCCGGCGTTCCGGGATGACCTCGCGGTCGAAATGGGCCAGCTTCTCCAGGTACCAGACATCCTGCAGCAGCATGGGGCCGCGCTGTCCGGCGGTCATGACGTCCTGGTTATGGGCGACCGGACAACCGGCATTGGTGGTCAGCTTCTTGTCGTCACTGCTCATGATCCCATTCCTCCCATTGCATTCCTGGCGGTCGGGCCGCCGCTTGGGCGGCCGGCTGGCGGATATCAGGCATTCGACGCCGGGAACCGCACCAATCTGGACGAAAACCCCTTCGAGGTCCACACCATGCGGTTGATCAGTCGTCCTATCCCGATAGGACGGGCCGGTGACTTTCGTCCTGTCCGGTCAGGGGGCGGCTAGGCCTTCCGGTCAGGCGTCCTTGCCCTGCAGGCGCAGATGCAGCCGGGTCAGCTCGGACAGGCTGGCGGTCCCCATCTTCTTCAAGACGTTGGCGCGGTGGCTTTCGACCGTGCGGATGCCGATGCCCAGTTCGGCGGCGATCAGCTTGTTGGCCAGCCCCCGTACCATCAGGTCCATGACCGAGCGCTCGCGCCGGCTCAGCCGGCGATAGCGGGTGAAGACGTTGGCCTGCTCGCCGGCCCGCAACCGGGCCTCGGCATCGCGCTCGAACGCCTCGCGCACCCGCTGCAGGAAGTATTCGTCGGCGAACGGCTTTTCCAGGAAGTCGAGGGCGCCGCCGCGAAAGGCGTTGACCGCCACGGGGACGTCGCCATGGCCGGTGATGACGATCACCGGCAACGGCTGGGCCTGGGCCGACATCCATTGCAGCAGTTCCAGGCCGCTCATTCCGGGCATGCGCTGATCCACCACCAGGCAGCCGGGCCGGGTGGGATGATAGGCGGACATGAAGGCCTCGCCGTCGGCGAAGGTCTCGCACGGCAATCCGGCAAGGCCGCACATCACGGAAATGCAATGACGCACGGCGTCGTCGTCGTCGACGATGAAAACGGTTGGTTCAGGCATGATGGACCACGGGAAGAGTGAAGGAAAAGCAGGCGCCGCCGGGGCCGTTGGCGGCCAGCCACAGCCGTCCGCCATGGGCTTCGACGATGGAACGGCAGATGGGCAGGCCCAACCCCATTCCGGAGGGTTTGGTGGTGAAGAACAGGTCGAACAGCGGCCCGACCTTGTCGTCGGGAACGCCGGGGCCGGTGTCGGCCACCGACACCTCCACCATCCGCTCGCGCAGGGTGGCGGTGACCGCGATGCGGTCGCCGCTTTCGCGTCCTTCCCGGTTGGTCAGGGCGTCCATGCTGTTGCGCAGCAGGTTCAGCAGCACCTGATCGAGCTGGACCGCGTCGATCCACAGCGGCGGCAGGTCGGCGGGCAGGTCCACGGCCAGGGCGATGCCGTGGCGGCGGGCGTCGGGCCGGATGAACACCAAGATGCCGTCAAGCGCGGCCCGCAGATCGACCTTGGCCGGCTGGCCGTCCTGGCGCAGGAAGCCGCGAATGGAGCGCAGCACCTCGGCGGCGCGCTCGGCCTCGGCGGTGGCCCGGTCCATCAGGTCGAGGACGGCGGCGTGCTCGCCGCCCCGGACCAGCAACTGGCGGCAGGCCCGGGTATAGCCGACGGTGGTGAACAACGGCTGGTTCAGTTCATGCGCCAGGTTGGAGGCCATCTCGCCGATCAGGCTGAGGCGCGCCACCCGCGACAGTTCCGCCTGGCGCTGGCCCAGGCTGATCTCCAGCCGCCAGCGCTCGCTGACCACGGCGCCCACCAGCAAGCCGGTTCCGGCCAGGGCCACCATGACCGTCTGGTAGTAGGTCAGGTCCTGCCAGTGGCCGGGGGTGTTGGACAGCCCGATGATGACGCCGATCTGGATGGCCAGCACGGCGGTGGTGGTGCCGGCCAGCCCCCGCCGCATGGCGACCCAGATGATGGGCAGGAACAGGACGTAGAGAATCTTGGACGGATCGGGCACCAGCGGGTTGAAGGTCACCGCCAGGGCGGCGGCCACCGACAGGGCGTGCAGGGCGGTCTCGATCCGCGATCGCCGGGGGCCGTTGCCCGGAGTGCGGTGGAGGTGCAGCAGCAGGAACGGCGTCACGGTCAGGATGGCGATGACGTCGCCCACCCAGTATTGCGCGGCGATGGCCGGCAGGTCGGGCCAGGGCAGCAGACCGGCCACCATGTAGGGCAGGGCGAAGCCCAGGGCGGCGGCCACGGCGGCGACGGGCACCATGATCACCAGCCAGACGGCGTCGTACATGCGTCCCAGGGTGGGGCTGAACCGCAACCGGAGGGCAAGCAGCCAGACGCCGGCACCATAGCTGAGCACGACCAGCAGGTTGCTGATGGCGAGCACCGGAAGCGGCGCCGGGCTGCCGCGCACCAGGAGATCGCCCAGCATCAGCGCGGCGAAGGTCAGCGCCGCCGCTCCCCGCGGCCTGGCCAGCAGCAAAGCCAGATAAAGGCCGGCCGGGGGATTCCAGGGGGTGATGTTGATGGCGGGCGGGTCGTGGATGAAGGTGGCCCAGTCGACCAGGACATAGACGGAAAGAAAGACGAGCGGGAACAGCCTTCCGCCGATCGCGAACCGCTGCACTCCTCGTCT
Organism: Phaeospirillum sp.; assembly: GCA_030824585.1. Lineage (GTDB taxonomy): Bacteria > Pseudomonadota > Alphaproteobacteria > Rhodospirillales > Magnetospirillaceae > Phaeospirillum. The sequence goes on from JAVBXM010000027.1 coordinate 5,091, forward strand.
CCTTCGTTGCGGCGCGTGGGGCGGCCCGCCATGGGCCACCCCATTTCCGTCCTCAGTTGGTAAAGTAGGCCTGGGTGCCGTGCGCCGCAATGGCGTCGGACAGACGCTGCAGGGCGTGGACATAGGCCGCGGTGCGCATGGCCGCCTTCTTTTCCAGATGGACGTTCCAGACGTGGCGGCCTTCGGCCTCCATGATGGTCTTGAGGCGCTGGTGGACTTCCGCGAGGGACCAGTAATAGCCCTGGCGGTTCTGCACCCATTCGAAATAGGACACGGTCACGCCGCCGGCATTGGCCAGGATGTCGGGCAGGACGACGATGCCCTTCGCCTCGAGCAGGGCGTCGGCCTCCTTGGTGACCGGGCCGTTGGCCAGTTCGAGGATCACCTTGGTGCGGATGCTGTCGGCGTTGTCGATGTGGATCTGGTCCTCCAGCGCCGCCGGAACCAGCAGGTCGCATTCCACCGCCAGCAGCTCGTCGGGGGCCACCACCCGGGCGCGGCCGCTCTTGGCGTAGGCCGAGACCGAGCCGGCCGCGTCCTTGGCGTCGAGCACCGCGTCGGGATCAAGGCCGTCGGCCGAGACGATGGCACCGCGCGAATCCGAGATGCCGATGATCTTGTAGCCGTCGGCATGCAGCAGGCGGGCGATGTGGACGCCGGCATTGCCGTAGCCCAGGACCACGACGCGCTTGGCCGACTTGTCCAGGCCCAGCTCGGTCTCCAGGTGCTTGACCAGATAGAAGCCGCCGCGCGCGGTGGCGTCGTCGCGGCCCAGCGAACCGCCCAGGGGGATCGGCTTGCCGGTGATGACGGCCGGGCTCGGCTGGCGGACCATGGAGCTGTATTCGTCGGCCATCCAGCCCATGATCATGGAATTGGTGTAGACGTCGGGGGCCGGAATGTCGCGGTCCGGACCGATCATGCTGGCGAAGGCCTGGACATAGGCGCGCGACAGGCGTTCGAGCTCGGCGCGCGACAGGCCGCGGGGGTCCACCTGGACCGCGCCCTTGCCGCCGCCATAGGGCAGGTTCATCACGGCGCACTTGAAGGTCATCCAGAAGGCCAGGGTCGAAACCTCGCCCACCGTGGAGGCCGGGTGGAAGCGGATGCCGCCCTTGGTCGGGCCACGGGTATCGTCGTAACGGCAGCGCCACGCGGTGAACGACCGCCGCGAGCCGTCATCCATGCGGATGGTCAGGCGGGTGGTCAGGGTCTCCTTGGGATGACGGAGCTTCTCAAGCACCTCGGGGTCCACCTCGATGTGGCGCGCCGCCTCGTCAAGTCGGGTGAGGGCGTGGGAAAGCATGGCCATGTCGGTCATTCGGTTATCTCCAGTGATTTGGTTCCGGTGACCGCTTTGCCCCGCCCGCCCGAATATTTGTCCGAGGCGTTGGGCCGTGCCGCTCCACCGAAAAGATGGCCGTAAATGTACGGTGTTCCGGGAGACATGCAGAAGACCGTGATTCTGCGGAATTATACCGCTTGACTTTTATTGTTTACTCCGTGATGCCGCGTTGTGTTGTCCAATTCATTTCCATCCCGGACCACTTCAATGTCCGGTCTGGCAATACAGAACATAGGTGACGAGGGAGCGCAGGCGGGCCGGATTGATCGGTTTGGGCAGGAATTCCAGGCCGCGCCGCTGAAGCTGGTCGGGGATGGCCTTGGACTGGTCCGCCGATATGACCAGGGCCGGCTTTTCCTGTCCCGCGTGCTTCTTGAGCGTGTCGAGGACGTCCAGCGCGGTCAGCCCGTCTTCCAGATGGAAGTCGATGATCAGCAGGTCGGGGCGCTTCCTGGACAGGGAGATGGCCTCTTCCACCGTCGAGGCGGCAAGGGTTTCGCAGCCCCATCCGCCCAGAATGGTGGTGAGGGCGTCGCGGGACTTGATGTCGTCGTCGAGCACCAGTATCCGCCGCCCGGCAAGGGGGGCCGACGCCCCTTGAACAAGGGAGGTGCCGCCCGTCGCCCGCGGAAGATGGCCGGTGTCGATGCACACGGCAAAGGTCGAGCCGCGGCCTTCGGTCGAATGCACGACAAGCTTCAGACCCAGGATATCGGCGAAGTTCTTGGCGATGGTCAGCCCCAGCCCCGAGCCGTGCGAATCGTTCGGGCCGCCGGCGTCGAGGCTGCGATAGGGTTCGAAGATGTCTTGCAGCCGGTCCTTGGGAATGCCGATGCCGTTGTCGTGGACCTCGACCATGATCTGGTCGCCGCGCCGGCGGCATCCCACCAGGACGCGGCCGGACCGGGTATAGCGAATGGCGTTGGCGAGGAAATTGCGCAGGATGCGCTGAAGCAAGCCCTTGTCGGTGTGCAGCACCGCCCCGCTCTGGACGATCCGGAGCGACAGCCCCTTGCGGCGCGCCTGTGGCGCGTACTCGGCCTCCAGTTGCGCCAACTGGGGGCCGATGGCGAAGTGGGATGGATGGGTCGCGAAACCTCCGGCCTCGAGTTTCGATACGTCGAGGAAGTCGGCCAGCATCTCCTCGGCGGCCTCCAGCGCTCCTTCGATGCGGCCCAGGAGGGACATTCCCGAGGAGGAGAGGTCCTCTTCCATCAACGCCCCCAGCAGCAGCCGGGCGGCATTCAGCGGCTGCTGGAGATCGTGGCTGACCGAGGCGAGGAAATTGGTCTTGCTGAGATTGGCCCGCTCGGCCTCCGCCTTGGCCGCCGTCAGGGCAACCTCGACCTCGCGCCGCGCGATCAGCTCCTGGCTGAGCTTGCGGTTCAGTTCGACGATATCCTCGGTTCGGAGTTGAACCGTCTTTTCCAGCAGGACGTTGTTTTGGAACAGCGAGAACGTGTCGCTGGGGATGGTCATGCTGCGCTCGATGCGCCGCAGCAGAACCTGGATGGTCTTGCGCAGCTTGGCGTTCTCGTGCTCCAGCCGCTCGCATTCGGTCTGGGTGTCGGCGGAGGCCGGCTGGATGGGGCCCGCCTCGGGCCGCTCGATCCCCACCGACTGGCCGAAGGCGATGCCGGTAAAGGTGTTGTTGAGGTGCATGCCGTTGATCTGCTCGCCATAGGCGGAAAAGCCGATCACCCGGTTTTCGCCGAACAGCCTGGCGATGTCCGGTCCCAGGTCGAGCGACGTCGCCTCGACGCGGCGCATGACGCAGTCGATGCCCAGCACCGCCACCGGCGAGCCGATGGCGGCTTGAACGGCCTCGAAGGACCGCTTGAGGTTGGGGATCATGCCGGTGTTGCGTCCGATGCTCAGCGGCACGCCCTCGTCGATGGCGCAGGCCATCTTCAGGCTGTTGTCGTCCATGATGTTGCTGGGGCTGCGGGCGTACCACGAGCCGCCGATGCGCACCACCAGGGGCGGCAGCAGCATCTTCTTCGCCCGCAATTCCTCGATGTCGCATCCCACCATCCGGGCGTATTCCAGCCCGGCGCTGTCGCCGTTCAGCTCGGTGATGATCCGGCGGTCGGGATCGGCGCCGGTGACGATGGCCTGTTCGCCGTTGCCGACGAAGTGCTGGGACGAGAACACCCTGAACGGCAGAACGGTGTGAACCAGGGTAAGGGTGGCGGCGTTGGAATAGAAGCGGCCCCGGTACAGGACCTGGGTCGCGGCGATCCTCATGTCGTCGCCGGCCGAGCCGCCGAACAGCGGCAGGCCGCCCAGCGCCGTGTTCAGGGTGCTGATCACCTGTTCCTCGGCGCAGCACATCCCGTCGATCAGCATCAGGGCGAAGGTGTTGTGCGACGCGGGCTCGATACCGCGCTGGCGCAACTGGTTCTGCAGGTCCTCGACCACCACCCTGATCTGGGCGGGCTTGAAGTGGGAGATGTCGAGGATGATGTCGGATACGGCGACGCAGGCCTCCTCGGCGATGCTGAGCCCGGTCATGCCGCCGTCGGTGTAGCCCGCCGTGGAAATTTCGCCGGCCGTGGTGCAGCCCACCAGCGCCGTCCCGCCGAAGAACTCCCGGAGCGCCTGTTCCAGCAGGGGCTGGTCGTAGCGCTTGGAGCAGAAGATCGCCGTGAAGTCCGAGCGCTGATGCGCAAGGGCGGCGTGAAGCTCGCGAACCGCCTCGAAGGGATCGGATTTCGTCGACGCCGCCTGATGGATCATCGTGTTGGATACAGCCAAACCGGCACCTCTCCCGGTACGAATCCGCCGGTCCGGCCGAGGCCTGCTCACGGTGCCCCCATCACGGCGGCAGGTGCGGGAGCACCGTGGGCGGTGCCGGCTCCGTAGCGTTCGATAACCTCCCGGTAATAGCACATATAGCCCGTGGCGCAGAGATCCTGTCGCGCCCGCAGCCCTTGGGCAAAGGCGGCCACCGAGGCGTCGCTCTCCGCGTCCTCCAACCGGTCCAGGGTGGCCCGCACCATCTCGACGCTCTTGAGCTTGCGATCCAGCGGCCCTTCGCGGCCGGCGATCTTGACGGCGGCGATGCCCGCCCCGGCCAGGGTGGGAACGGCGCACAGGCCGCAGGGGCCGAACGGCAGGCCGTTGGCGGTGACCGAGAAGCCGCAGCCGAAGCGGTACCACAGCCACTCGTCATGAAGGGCGTCGTTGGCGGCCAGCGCCTCGATTTCGGTCCCGGCCAGCCGGCGGCCGTCGACCCGGTCGTACTCCACGGCGTAGCGATCGAGGCAGATGGGCCCCCCCAGCCGCCCGGGCAGATGGATGGTGTGGCAATTGCCCTCCTCGAAGACGCAGCCGTCATTGAGGACGAAGGCCTCGAACTCCAGTTCGGGCCGGGCGGCGGCGATGGCGGTGATCTCGCCCAGGGTGACGTCGCGCGGCAACACCACGCGGCAGGCGCCCAATTCCCCCAGCAGAGCCGCCGCCCCGGCGTTGCGGCAGGCCAGCAGCGAACTGGCGTGCAGGCGGATGCCCAGGCCCCGCCGCCCCAGCCGGGCCAGCAGGCCGATGTCGCCGACGATCAGGGCGTGCCCGCCCATTCCCGCGAAGCGCTCCGCCAGTTCCTGCAATGCCCCCACCTGTTCGTCGGCATAGTGCTGGGCGTTCATCACCAGGGAGATGGTCGCGCCGTGGTCGGCGGCGATGGCGATGGCCTCGCCCAGTTCCTCGTAGCGGGTCAGGTTGCCGAATGCCCGGCGGTTGACCCCGGCGCTGCGGAACCGGTCGGTCCAGTCGGTGGGGACGATCCCGCAATAGATCTCGCGGGCGCCGGCCGCCGCCACGGCGGCCACCTCGTCGACGCGGCTAATGGGGGCGACGATTTTCATTCCAGTCTCCGTTGAGGACCAGCCGGTCGATCCAGCCTTCGGCCAGGGCCTCGGACAGGGCCGAGATCATGGACGGCGAATGGCGGTAGAATACGGTGTTGCCGCGCTGGAAGGTGGGCAGGTCGCCGGCCCCGGCATCCCCGCGCGACAACCCTCCCACATAGACCAGGCATTCCTTCCGGCACTCCTGTCCCGAGGTGAACTTGCCGCCCGGCGGCTGACCCAGCGATCCGATCCGGCAGGCCCGGCCCTTGACCGAGAAGCCATAGGGGGCGTGAACGGAAACCCGGGCGGTTTCCGAGCGGAAGTCGCCGGCATCGGCGAACGGCGGAACATCCATCTCGATGCGCGAAATGCCCATCATCGCCAGGACGGAGCCGAACGGGCCGGAATGGACGCCATGGGGATACAGGCGGGCCCATTCGGCCGAGGGCAGGCGGGGATCCTTGACCATCTTGCACAGCAATCGCCCGGCCACCGGTATCAGGTCGGGGCGGATGTCGCGGAGCATGCGCAGCGTCCCCCAGTCGTTGGCCACCACCTCCGTTCCCCGCGCCAATCGCGGCAACAGGGCGGCCAGTGCCGCAAGGCCGGAATCCGACAGCGCCGGGGTGAGCAGGGCGAAGCCCAGCCCGGCCGCCCCGGCCAGCCCGATTGCCTGCTCCAGTTGCGGCTCGGACGGCAGCAGGGTTTCGCAGAATTCCGAACCGAGATGGATGCGGGCCACCCTTTGCCCGTCGACGCCGTTCGGCAACGGCGGGGCCGGCCAGCCGAGCATTCCGGCGCAATCGGCCACCCGGGGCGGCCCGTTCTCCAGCAGCCGCTCCAGCGTTTTGGCCTGAACCAGGGCCAGGGCCACTTCGCTCATGCCCGCCTCCCCGAACGCCCGCCAGGCGTCGCCATGGCCAGCGCCGACAACAGGGCGACCGCAAGGCCCCCCCACATCCACGACACCAGGGGGAACGTCTTGACCACCACCGGCAGGTCATGGGGTTCGCCGGATTCCAGGGCGGGAAGCCAGACCTGGACGTCGCGCCACAGGCCGCGATGGATGAAGGGATCGATCATATGGCCACCTCCCGAAATGTGTCGGGCATAGCGGTAGTCGAGAATCTCGCAGACCATCCGCTGGGACCCCCGGAGCCCGGGTGGGAACGGGGTGTCGTCGCGGACATGGACCAATCCCTCGGCCCGCTCGACTTCGATGCCGTCGCGTTCCAGCCGCCACACGGCTCGCGCCGCCGAAGGGGCGTTGGCGGCGGGGGGAAAGATGCCGACGCTCTGGCCGTCGGGCAGGGCGACCAGGGCCGCCGCCTGCTCGGGCCAGCGGATGATCCGCTGGGAGACGCTGTCGAAGACGGTGGCGGCAAGGAGCGATGCCAGCCCCGCGGCCATGCCCAGATGCAGGCTGGCCGCCAGGGCGGGCCTTGCCTGACGGTCCCGCAATGCCGTTGCAAGCCGCACCGCGCAGGCCAGTCCCAGATAGGCCAGCGCCGCCCACAATCCGCCGATCCAGGCGAGGTGCGCGACGGTGCCCGCGGCGGTGATGCCGTCGCCGCCGAAATTGGCCGTCACCGGATCAAGGGCGATGGTCAGCCCCACCGCCAGGATGGCCGCCGCCGTCGCCGGGCGGCGGTGGCGGGGCAGCAGGGCGTGGCCGCCGGCCAGCGCCAGGGCCGCCACGGGCGGCAGCAGCCAGAGATTGATGGCCACCGGGTCGGGTTCCCACTGGGCGAAGGCCTGTTGCAGGGCCTTGGCCTCGTCGGGGGTGGCCCAGCGCAGCAGCATGTCCAGGAACGGCTTCAGGCTGCCCGGCCGGGGGAGATCGAGCAGCGCGGCAACCAGGGCATGCCCCAGGTGAAGCACCGCGATGGCGGCGCATCCCGCCATCAGCGCCACGGCCATGTCGAGGGCGTCGCGGGGCTGCGCCGCCGGGGTGGCGGGCCGCCGCCACGCCGCCATGGCCGCCGCCACGGCCAGGACCGCCGCCAAACCGGCCAGCAGCGGCGCCGAGGTGTCGCCCACGTAGCGATGCGACGATGCCAGCATGGGCAGGCGGATGACGGCCATGCTGGCCAGGGCGAGGATGGCGGCGGCCAGTCCCAGCAGGGGATGCAGGACGGCAAAGCGCAGCCCCCGGCTGCGGCGGTGGGCTTCGTGGGTGTGAATCTGGGCGGTCAGGACCATCCAGACCGCGAAGATCGCGGTCTGCGCCGGGTCCCAGTGCCAGAACTGCCCGAAGGTGAAGTCCTGGTAGGCCCACCACATGCCGGCGGCAAGGCTGGCGCCCAGGATGATCCAGGCCGTCCGGACGCAGCCTCCCGCCAGATCGCTCCACTGGACCGAGCCCGGCCGGGCCAGGGCCTGGCAGGCGGCGCCGGCCGGGGCGATGATCAGCGCCAGGGCGGCCAGCAGCAGCGGGGGATGGATAGCCATCCACGGAGAGGCGAGATGGGAGTTGTGGCGGGGTCGCGGCCCGTTCAGGGCCTCGGCGGGCGTGACGTCGAAGGGACTCCACATCACCGTGCCGATGGCGAAGGCCAGGGCCAGCGCCTGGGCGCCGCGCCCGGCCCAGCCCTCGCCGGCGCTCCACCGCGCTCCCATCCCGGCGAGCAGCAGGGCCATCAGCAGCAGGGTTCCCTGGTCGCTGGCCCACAGGCCGGCCAGCCGCAACGGCCACGGCTGATCGCCGCCGGCATGGCGGAACACCAGGGCGTTGCCGATGTCGCCGGTCAGGAAGCGGATTTCCAGCAAGACGACCGCGCCGGCTAGAAGCGCCACGGCGCATCCCCCCGCCAGGCGGCATGGACGGCCGGGCCCCGCCGCCACGGCCACGGCCAGCGCCGGCACGGCCAGCAGGGGCAGGGCGGCCTCAACCGGCATGGAGATGCTCCCGCTGGGGGCCGACATGGGTCGCTTCCGCTTCCAGCCGGGCCAGCACGTGGTCGTTGGTCGCCTCGGGGACGCGAAGCAGCAGGCGCGCCAGCCGCGCGGTAACGCGGGCGGTCGCCACGCTGGCTCCCGCCACCATTCCCCGCCGCCACTGCGCCGTCGGCGCGTCGGTCAGGCGGGGATTGGCTCCGAACCGGGCGCGGCCGTTCCCGATCACCGAAATGTCGTTGGCATGGCAGCGTCCGTCGCCGGTCACCGGGACGATTCCGGGATAGGCGGCGGGAAAGACCATGGTTCCCATGGCGGGAACGGCGGCCACCAGCAGGGCGCCCGCCTGGATGGCGGACGAGCACGCCTCGGCGAGGACGCGGCGGTCCTCGGCCAGCCCGAAGCTCATGTTGATGATCCGGGCGCCGTTCTCGACCAGCCAGCGCAGGCCGGCGGCGATGGCGGCGGCGGACGACACGCCGTCGGCGTCGAAGACCTGGGCGTTGATGATGGGGGCCGACGGACTATCGGCGTGGATCAGTTCGGCCAGGGCGGTGCCGTGTCCCATCAGGTCGGGGCGGGCGGGGCCGTCGGCGATTTCACCGTTCCCGTCCATCCAGAAGCGGCGGGACAGCCGGGTGCTGCCGGCCAGATGCCCGGACAGGCCGGTATCGAGCAGGCCGATCATGCCACCGCCTCCGTGGCGCGCGGCAGCAGCCCGGCGGGGGTCAGCTCCAGTATCCGCCCGGCTCCCTCCAGCGCGTCGGCGTGGTGCGAGATGACGATCCTGGTCCGGTCGAAGAACAGGGTATCGATGGCGCGGGCGATGCGGCGGCCGGAATCGTGATCCACCGCCGAGACCGCCTCGTCGAGCACCAGGACCAGCGGATCGAGGAGCAGGGCGCGAGCGATGGCCAGACGCTGGCGTTCTCCGCCCGACAGGGTGGCGCCGCGCTCGCCCACCATGGTCTCGAGGCCGAGATGGGTGATTTCGGCCAGCCCGGCCACCCGCGCCACCGCCTGATCGTCGGCGTCGGGGGCGGCGAGGCGGATGTTGTCGGCAATGGTTCCCGCCACCACCGGACTGTCCTGCGCCACCACCGCCACCCGCCGCCGCAATTCGGCCAGGTCCAGGTGGCGCAGGTCCATGCCGTCCAGCAAGATGCGGCCATGGTCGGGATCGTAATGGCGGTGCAGGAGATCGATCAGGGTGCTCTTGCCGATACCGGACGCTCCGACCAGCCCGACCTTGACCCCGGCGGGAATCGTGGCGTCCAGACCGCTGAACACCGGCCCGTCCCCGCCATAGGAGAAGGCGACGGCCTCGAAGCGGATGGTTCCGGCCGCCGTGGCGGGCAGGGGGACCGGGACGGCCGGGTTCTCCACCGCCACCGTCTCGTCGAGAATCTCCATGACCCGGTCGAGGCTGACGCGGGCGCGGCGCTGGGCCAGGATCAGCCCCAGCAGGGTGTTGACCGGCCCCACGGCGCGTCCGAGATACATGGTGAAGGCGACCAGGGCGCCGACGGTCATGGCGTCGTCCATCACCAGGACGCCTCCCGCCAGGAAAACCGCCGCGGCGGCCAGCCCGTTCAGCAGGCCGGGAATGCCGCCGGCCACCGCCGAGAACAGCTCGGCGCGGCGCAGGTCGTCGAGATAATGGCGGTTGAGGGCCTGGAAGCGGGCGGCGTCGCGGGCCTCTCCCCCCATGGCCTGGATCAGCTTCATGGATTGCAGGCTGTGAACCAGGAAGCCGGACATTTCGCCGTTGCGTTCGCGCAGGCGCCGGACCAGCCGCTCCATCCGGGGCCGGAGGCGCCGGGCCACCAGGACCTGCAGCGGCAGCAGCACGAAGGCCGGGGCCAGCAGTTGGGGGGCCAGGGCCGCCATCACCGCCAGGGTTCCGGCCAGGACCAGCACGGCATTGACCGTCGCCAGCAGCGTGTCGACGATGAAGCGCTGGACCTCGGCCACGTCGCCGTCGATCCGCGACAGGATCTCGCCGGTACTGCGCCGGGCGAAATAGGTGGGCGGCAGGCGCTGGAGATGGCCGAACACCCTTTCGCGCAGCGCGAACAGCACCTTGGCCGACAGGGTCAGGTAGTGCCAGCGGTTGAAGGCCCCCACTCCCAGGGCCAGCACGGCCACCCCGAGAATCAGGCCGCAGGTCAGGGCGATCACCGGCATCTGCCGGGCGATCAGCCCCTCGTCGATCAGATGCTTGGCGAGCCAGGGCTGCGCCAGGGCCAGGGCCGAGGCGACCGCCGACGCGCCGAGCACCAGGGCCGCCGATCCCAGATGCGGCCGCAGAAGGTGGAACAGGGGCCGGAAACCGTGGGCCATGGCGGGTTACCGCTGAACCATTCTGATCCAGGTCCCCCCCATGTCGTGCCCGTCGGGCAGGTTGATCTCGCCGATGCGTTCCAGCGTCTCGGTGGAGTAGACCCCGATATCGCTGATGGTTCCCGCCACGTAGACTTCCTTGCCGTCGCCGGAAATGTTCAGGCAGTAATAGGTATGGGGCAGGGTCACCCGCTTGACCAGTTGGTTGGTGGCGGTGTCGGTCTTGGAGAGCGTGTTGTAGACCGAGAAGACCTCGTTGCGGCGGACCGGATTGACCACCGACGAGAAGATCACGGTGCTGGTGTTCTCGAACTCCTCCATAGTGACCTTGCCGGTGGTGAAATCCAGGGTCAGCATGCCGGTGCGGGCCGCCGCCGGGTCCTTGGGATCGAGATCGGTGCGGGTGGCGAAGTAGGGATTGGCGAAGACCTTGGCCTGCTCGTAGTGGTTCCATACCCCGAAGACGTCGGGAACGGCGTAATTGGGACGCTCCCAATTGGCCACCTTGTCCACCTTGAGGACCTTGCCGTCCCTGGGATCGAGGGTGTGGATGTCCCAGTTGACGGCATAGAGTTTGGTGCCGTCGGGGGCCATGAACAGTCCGGTGGTCCGGCGGGGCACCGGCAGGATGCGGTCGGGCCTGGCGTTCAGCCCGGAATCGGTGCGGTAGACGGCGATGCCGACGTCCTGCACCTCGTATTCGCCCTGGCCGAGGCGGACGGGCGAGCGCATCACGAACAGTTCCTTGCCGTCGGGGCTGATCTCCAGCCCGAACATGTTGCGGGCACGGATGCTGCCGTCGCTGAGATCGGCGCGGAACACCTCCTTGCCGCTGTCCAGGTCGATACCGACCAGGCTGCCCCAGTGGTTGGTGATCACGTAGGCGACCTTGCCGTCGGGCGAGGGCACGATACCCAAAGGCGCGCCGGGGCCGGCGATGGGGTAGGAACGCTCCACCTTGCGGGCGGCGGGGTCCACCAGCACCAGGGTGTTCGGCTTGGTCGAGGTCAGGATGTATTCCTTGCTCCACGCGGCCACCGGATCGAGCGACAACGCGCCAAGCGCCAGCAGCGCGGCGGCGAAGACCTTGGACTTCATGGGTGGGCTCCCCTGGTCATTTCTTGTTGTAGACGGATTGCAGCTTGCGCCAGTCGCGCATGGCCGAGGGGACCTCGGTGCTCCAGTCCGGATGGGTGTTGATGGTGTCGGGCACCTGGACGGGCCACCAGCACGGGTCGGAACAGCCGTAGAGATCGGCCTCCACCGGCTGGCACAGGGCCGCGATCCCGCCGAACGGGTCGACCTCCCAGCCGGGATCGAGGGTCGAGGTGCAGCCGGTGACCACCTGCATGACGCGGGCCTCCGGGGCCTTGCCGTCCTCGGCGGCGCGTTCGACCTGCTCGGCCTTGCGGTTGATGGGTTTCAGATGCTTCATGAGTCGCTCCCTCGAGGTCCCGCCCTGCGGGCCATGAAAGTAGGGTTCCCCGCCATGATTCCGGCATAGATGGCGATGCCGAGATCCACCCATTCCCGCATCAGGTCGCAGTAATGGTCGGTGGGGCGGAACAGGTCGCCGTGGCGGGCGTAGGATTCGTGATAGCAGCCCCCGGCGCACAGATGGCGGGCGTGGCAATCGCCACAGAAGCCTTCGGTGCGGTCCAGCGCGCGGTCGACGAAGGCCGCGACGGCCGCATGGTCGAGGCCGGTATCCACATGGCCGAAGGTCTCCTGGCCGCTGCCGGCGAAGCGGTGGCACAGCGCCAGGGCGCCCGTGGTGTCGACCGCCAGCAGCGCCACCGCCGCGCCGCAGGGGATCAGCTTGCTGCTGCCCTCGTGCAGGGCGGTCATCATCTGGCCGATATTGGAAAAGCCGATGTCGCGCCCTTCCAGGGCCGCGTCGCGCCACGCCAGGGCCAGGGTCTTGAGGTTGTCGAACACCACCCGGGTGTCGTCGTGGCCCAGCCCGAATCCGGCGGGCAGGCCGGCGGTAACCGGCGCGAAGCCCACCTCGGCGAAGCCGATCTCGTTCTTCAGGTGGTGGTGGATGCCGGCGACGTCGGTCATGCCGGCGGCCAGGGTGACCCGCGCCCCCACCGGCCGGAGGCGATAGCGTTCCAGCAGCCGGCGCGCCTTGTCGGCCACCACGGCATAGGTGCCGGAACCGCCGATGGTCCGGCGGTTGCGGTCGTGAATCTCCGCCGGGCCATCCATGCTGACGGTGATGGCGAAGCGGTGGGCGGCCAGGAAATCCACCGCCGCATCGTCCAGCAGGGTGGCGTTGGTGGTCAGGGAATAGTCGAAGGCCTTGCCGGTCTCGATGCCGCGGCGGTCGGCATAGGCGACTGTATGACGGATCAGCGGCAGGGCGGTCAGCGGCTCTCCGCCGAAGAAGGTCAGGTTGAGGCGCCGGCGCCCGCCGGATTCGCGGACCAGCAAGTCCACCGCCTTCTCGGCGTGGGCCCGAGACAGCCGGGCGGCGGCGGCGGGACGGCTGAGATCCTCCTTGTAGCAATAGGAACAGGCCAGATTGCAGCCGGTGGTCAGGTTGAGCACCAGGGTCGTCAGGGCGTTGTCCGGCAAGGCCGGCCTGGGCTTGGGACGCGGCGCCGCCGCCCTCGGCCTGACGGCCTCCAGGGCGGCGAGGTCGCGAAGGGCCTCCTCGACCGCGTCCGCGCCGAATTGCCCGTCGAGAGGCGAAGCGCCGACGGCGTTCCCGCCGGCCAGCCGGTCCATGACCGCGCCGGCCACCGCGTCCAGCTCGAACAGGCTGCTGGTCGGGACGTGGAACAGAATCCTGCGCCCATCGACCAGCATGTCGCGCACATCCGCATCGGCCCTGCGCCAGATCGTATCCACGGCTTTTCCCCTTTCTGCCGGCCTACCGGATCTCGGCATCATTCCAGCGCTGGGGGGCGATCACAAGGTGAGCGCTGCCCTCGACCATGGCGCTGCCCTCGGCCACCTGGGCCTTGATCAGCAGATTGGCGATGTTGTTGAGATTCTTCCGCGCCGGATTGGGACCCGCCCCGGCGGGCATGAACAGGCCGTCGGGCCGCAAGACGCCGCCGAATTTGGCATCCTGGTCGTGTTCGGCGGTTTCGTCGAAATTGCCGACCGACCATTTGGCGGGTACGGGGCCGATCCGGAGATTGTCGGCGGCGTAGGCCACGGCGTCGAACTGGGCCGGGGCGGGGGGAACCGGGCCGCCATTGCCGCCAAGCCGCGCCACCATGGTTTCGGGCTCGACCTTGAGCGTGGCGATCCTGTCATAGACCACCAGCGGCGCCTTGGCCTTGCCCACGGAAATCTCGCGCGTCCCGGTGGCGGCGCCGGCCGAGGCCGAAACCAGCACGGTGACGGCTTCGGGGGTGGTGGCGATCACCTTTTCCACCACGAGGCCGTCGCCAAGCGACAGGTCCTTGGCCAGTGCGCTGCCGGCAACGACCAGACGGGTGGTCTCGCCCACCTTGAGGGCGGCGGGAGACAGCCCGGCGATGGCCTCCTTCCCCCGTACCGCGACCATGCTGGCGCCGATGGCGTCCTGATCGTCCAGATACCAGCGTCCCTCCAGGCGATTGCCGTCGGCGGAGGCTTGCAGCACTTCGCTGACCTGCTCGCCGCCCAGCATGGTGCTGCCGCGCCACTCGAAGCCGGTATAGACCACCGAGCGCCCCTCGCCGGTCTCGCTGGTGCCGTCGGCCCAGGTCAGGCGGTAGCTGAGCTGGTAGGAATCCGCCGCGTTGCGCTTGACCTCCATCCGGCCCCAGTAATCTCCCTTGCCCGGCCGGTGGCCGGCGACGGTCCATCCGCCCGACAGGTTGGGGGAACGGTGGGTCTTCCAGGCTTTCCAGGCGGTGGAGTCGAGCGGCCATTTGGCCGCCAGCTTTTCCGGCAGCGGGCCGGAAACCATTTCCCACCATTTGCGGTCGCGCGCCGTGGCCTGGTATTCGGCGGTCGGCCACTGGCCGAGATGCATGTGGGCGAGGCGGCGCCACTCCGCCGCGGTGCGGCGCTGCAGGCCGATCCGGGCATAGGAGTGACAGCGGGCGCACAGCGTCGCCACATCGGAATCGTCCGGCGTTTCCACCACCGTCCGCCGCTCCAGGGCGTAGCGGAAGGGAGCCGCCTCCTCGGGGGCGAGGCCCTGGCGGTCGGCGAGATGCTTCACCACGGTCCGGGCCTCGGAATCGGTGAGGAGCAGGCCGTGCCACTGGCGCATGCGCCGCACGGTCATGGCCCAGCCCTCGGGCGACTTGCGCTGCTCATCGATGCGGAACAGCCCGCCCGTGGTGGTACGGGGGTGGCAGGTCGAGCATTTGGTGTTGAGCACCGCCTCCGCCGAAGGCTCCTTGGCGCCGGCGGAAGGGGCGGATGCCAATCCCGCCGACGCCAGGGCGAGGATCGCCAGCGGCATGAAACGCCAGGACTTATGCTTCATTCTCGATCTCCGAAAACCGTCTGCGGGGACGGTGGCGCCATTGGCGCGCCACCGTCCGCCCTTCCTAGTATGCCACGCAGACGGACTTGGTTTCGGTGTAGGCGTCGATGGCCGTCTTGCCCAATTCCCGTCCCCAGCCGGACTGCTTGTAGCCGCCGAACGGCATGGCGGCGTCCACCAGGCCATGGCAATTGACCCAGACGGTGCCGGCCTTGAGCGCCGGGGCGATGCGATGCATCTTGGAAAGGTCCCGGGTCCAGATGCTGGCGCCCAGGCCGTAGATGCTGTCGTTGGCCGCCGCGACCACCTCGTCCAGGTCGGTGTAGGGCATGGCGACCACCACCGGGCCGAAGATTTCCTCGCGCACCACCTTCATGTTCGGCTTGGTGTTGACCAGTACGGTCGGCTCGACGAAATAGCCGGGCTGGTCCAGGCGGCGGCCGCCGGCCACGGCGCAGGCGCCCTCGGCCAGTCCGCTGTCGATGTAGCCGCACACCCGCCGGGCCTGTTCTTCCGACACCAGGGGGCCCATCTGGGTGGTGGGCGACATGCCGTGACCCAGCGAGAACTGCTTGGCGGCCGCGGCCACGCCGTCGACCACCTTGTCGAACACCGATTTGTGGACGTAGAGGCGCGATCCGGCGGCGCAGACCTGGCCGTGATTGAAGAAGATGGCCATGGCGGCGCCGGGGATGGCGATATCGAGGTCGGCGTCGTCGAGCACGATGGCCGGGGATTTGCCGCCCAGTTCGAGGGACACCTTCTTCAGATTGCCGAGAGCCGCCTGGGTGATCAGCTTGCCCACCTCGGTGGAGCCGGTGAAAGCCACCTTGTCGACCCCGTGATGGGCGCTGATGGCGGCGCCGGCGGTGTGGCCGTAGCCGGGCAGGATGTTGACCACGCCGGCGGGATAGCCCGCCTCCATGATCAGCTCGCCCAGGCGCAGCGCGGTCAGCGGCGTCTGCTCGGCCGGCTTCAGGATCGAGGTGCAGCCCGACGCCAGGGCGGGAGCCAGCTTCCACGCGGCCATCAGCAGCGGGAAGTTCCAGGGAATGATCTGGCCGACCACCCCCACCGGCTCGCGCACGGTGTAGGCGAAGAACTTGCCCTCGGGCACGTAGGGAAACGACACCGGGATGGTCGCCCCCTCGTTCTTGGTCGGCCAGCCGGCCATGTAGCGGCAGAAATCCACCGCCGCCACCACGTCCAGATGGCGGGCCATCATCACCGACTTGCCGTTGTCGAGGGATTCCAGCTCGGCCAACTGATCGGCGTTGGCCTCGATCAGGTCGGCCAGGCGGTGCAGCAGCCGCTCGCGGTCGCTGGCCTTCATGTCGCGCCAGGCCTTGTTCTCGAAGGCGGCGCGGGCGGCGATCACCGCGCGGTCCACATCGGCGGCGTCGGCTTCGGCGACGGAGGCGATCTGGCGGCCGGTCCCCGGATCGTAAACGGGAAAGGTCTTGCCGGATGCCGCCTCGACCCACTGGCCGCCAATCAGCAGATTTAGTTTCTTTCCAAGAAAATTCTTGGTGTCTTGACGGATTTTTCCGGCCAGTTCATCTGGATTCATGATTGTCACCCTTTATTAAGCCGTTTTGTTGGTATCAAATCTTGCTTGCATTAGGCCAAGAACCTATCGCCAACGCGATAACCACTTCTGGTTATGGATTCCTGTTCTTCAACTCCAGCCTGGTGACGCCGTTGAGACCCGCCAGCACCACGTCGGAATCCCCGACCGCCAAGGTGGCGGAGATGTTGACGCGATCGGGCTGGGTGAACGCGCTGAAGCCGGTGCCGTCGCCACGGCCGGTCAGCACCGTTCCGGCCAATCCGACCACCACCACCCGGCCATCGGCCAGCTGGACCGCGCCGCCGAGGCTTTGCGTGGTGGGCGATGGCAGGGCCGCCCAGGTCCGGCCGTCGTCTTGCGACCGGAACAGCCGTCCCCCCATGGCGGTGGCCAGCAGCGAACGGTCGCCGAGGCCCAGGATTCTCCAGACCGAGCCCTTCATGGGCAGGGTGACGGCCGACCAGGAACGGCCGCCGTCGTCGGAGCGGAAAATGGTTCCGGTTTCCGCCGCCACCAGGAGGGCTCCCGAGGCCGAGACGGCCACGTGGTTGAGATGGCGGTCGGCATCCTCGCCGGTTCCCAGCTCGATCGCCTTCCAGGTGGCTCCCCCGTCCTCGGTCCGCAGGGCCGCCCCGTAGGCGCCGACGGCCAGCCCGCGTTCGGGGGTCTCGAACGCGATGGACATCAGGACCATGTCCGGAGCGGCCCGGTGGGCCAGCGTCCAGGTCTCCCCGCCATTGACGGTTTTCAGGATCACCCCGCCGTGGCCGGCGGCCCAGCCGATTTCCGGCCCGGTGAAGGTGACGGCGGTGAGCATGGTGTCGGTGGCGACGCCGCGGGCTTGCCGCCAGGACCGGCCCGCGTCGTCGGACAGCAGGACGGTTCCGTAATCGCCGACGGCGACCAGCCGCCTGCCGGCATAGGCAAGCTCGACCATGGGGGCGTGCTGCGCCATGGGGCCGCGAAAGGCCTCGCGCAGGGGCGGAGAAGGGGGCCTGATCCCGTCAGCCTGGGAGGGGAGCGACGGCATGGAGATCAGGCCCGCGAAGACGAACGCAAGAAGAGTCCGGGTTCTCATGTTCATCTCCGTCAATGGGCGACCAGCGGGGCGCGGACCGGGCTGGTGCGGGGCACCGCCTTGTCGATGATCACCGCCAGGGCGGGCAGCAGGGTTATGGCCATCAGCATGTTGATCATGAACATGAAGGTCAGCAGCAGCCCCATGTCGGCCTGGAACTTCAGCGCCGAGAACGACCAGGTGGCGATGCCGATGGAGAGCGTCAGGGCGGTGAAGATGGTCGCCACCCCCACCTCGATCAGCGATTGCTTGAAGGCGGCGACGATCTCGGTGCCGTGGGCCAGGTGGAACTGCAGGCGGTTGTAGATGTAGAAGGCGTAGTCGACGCCGATTCCCACCGCCAGCACCATGACCGGCAGCGTCGCGACGGTCAGTCCGATGGACAGCTCCTTCATGAACCAGTAGCCGAGGAAGCTCGACAGCGTCAGCGGCACGCAGCAGGCGATGGTGGCGCGCCAATCGCGATAGGTGATGAAGACCAGGGCGACGATGGTGGCGTAGACCCAGGCCATCATGGGCAGCTCGGTGGTTTCCAGCACCTCGTTGATGGCGCCTTGGATGCCGGCGTTGCCGCTGGCCAGGCGGATGTGGACGCCGTCCATGGGATGGCCGGCGCGGAACGCCTTCACCGCCGCCACGATATGCTTGATGGTCTCCGCCTTGTGATCCGACAGATAGATGTTGGAGGCCAGGACCGTGCAATTCTGGTTGAACAGCCCGGCATTGTCGGGGGCGAACCCCATGGTGCTGGTCAGGGCCTGCTGCTCGAAGGGCAGGGCGGCCCGCTTGGGATGGCCTTCGTTCAGGCCGGAATTGGCGGTCTTAACCACGTTGGGCAGGGCCAGGACCGAGATCACGCCGGGCTGGTTGGCGATTTCCCAGCCGAAGCGGTCGATCAGGCTCATCACCGCGTAATTGCCGCAGGATTCCGCCGGAGTCTCGAACACCACCGTCATCACGTCGAGACCGATATCGAAATTGCCGGCGATGCTGGCGGCGTCGAGATTGTAGCGGGAATCCGCCCGAAGCTCGGGCACGCCGGCGCTGACATGACCCAACTGGCGGTTCTGGCTCTGCCACGCCGCCACCACCATCAGCACCAGGCCGATGCAGGCGATGGGATAGGCGTAATGCGGCTCGGCCACCCGGGCCAGGACCGACATCCAGCGGTCCCGGTCGCGGCGCAGGCGTTCGACCTTTTCGGTGTATTCCGGCGGGAACGAGAAATAGCTGGCCACCACCGGCAGCATGATCAGGTTGGTGACGATCTTGTAGGCCACGCCGATGGAGGCGGTGATGCCCAGTTCGCGGATCATCGGGATCGGGATGAGCATCAGGGTGGCGAAGCCGACGAAGGCGGTGACCAGGGCCAGGGTGCCGGGAATCAGCAGGCTGGTGAAGCTGGTCCTGGCCGCCGTGTAGCCGTCGACGCCCATGGCCACCTCCTTGGAGATGGCGTTGACCTGCTGCACGCCGTGGGAGACGCCGATGGCGAACACCAGGAAGGGCACCAGGATGGCCAGCGGGTCCAGGCCGAAGCCCAGCAGGGTCAGCGTCCCGAACTGCCACACCAGCGAAACCAGCGAGCAGACCAGCGGCAGGAAGGTCATGCGCTTGGAGCGGGTGTACCAGTAGACGGCGGCGACGGTGAGCACGAAGGCCAGGGCGAAGAATTCCATCACGCTGGTGGCGCTGTCGGCGATGTCGCCGATCTGCTTGACGAAGCCGATGATCTGGATCTGGTAGGAATCGTCTTCGAACCGCTCGCGGATTTCCGCCTCGATGCGGTGGTTGAGCTCCAGGTAATCGAGCGGCTTGCGGGTGGTGGGGTCGGTTTCCAGCAGGTCGGCCACCACCATGGCGGCGCTGCCGTCGCGGGCCACCAGGCTGCCGATATAGCCGCCGATCACCGTGTTGTCGCGAATCCGGACGATGCGTTCGGGCGTCAGCCGGTCGGGCGTGACGTCGCCGCCGATCACGTCCTCGGCCTTCAGCCCTTCCTCGGTGATTTCCAGCGAACGGGTGTTGGGGGTCCACAGCGACTGGACGGTGCGGCGGTCGACGCCGGGCAGGAACATGGTCGCCTGCGTGACCTCGTAGAGCCGCTTCAGCGCCTCGGCGTTCCAGATGTCGCCCTTTTGTGGCCGCAGCACCACGATGACCCGGTTGGCTCCGAACAGATCGCCGCGATAGCGCTCGAAGGTCTCGATGTATTCGTGTCCCGACGGCAATTGTTTGTCGAAGCCGGCGGACATCTTCAACTGGGCGCCGAAATAGCCCATGACGACGGTCAGAATCGCCAGCGAACACAGGACGATGGCCCTGTTCTCGAAGAATACGGCCCCGAGGTGATCGACCACCCTCTTGAGCATGGAAAAACTCCTGGAATAACCATCAAGGAAAATGGCCGCTCCGGCGCGGGGAAGGAGTCCGGAGCGGCCGTGCCTGATCAGAACGAGGTGGAGACGCTGGCGCCCCAGAAGTCCCGATCACGCATCAGGTTGTTGTCGCCGCCGCCCCAGTAGTTCACGTAGGTCAGGGCCAGCTTCGCCCGGTCCTGGTAGTTGAAGTTCAGGCCGAAGGCCAAGGACATGCGGTTCTGGATGAAGGGCAGGGCGTTCGGCGTCGTCCCCTGCACATCGTGCGAGAAGTCGATGACCGGCGTCATGTTGACGGCGCTGCCGAACACTTCCGGATAGACCACGCCGATTTCCGCGATGTAGCCCCAGGAGAAGCGGTCGGGCACGCTGTAGTTGGGCAGCAGGTACGGGACGCTGCGGTCGCGGGCCAGGTGAGGGTAATAGGCCGCCGCCGCCTCCACCAGGAAATAGCCGTCGGTCGCCCCGATCCTGTCCTGGAGATTGCCGACCATGGTGTTGGGTTCGAACAGATAGTTGGCGGTGATGTGCCCCTGCCACTTCTGCTCCTCGATGAAGCCGCGGTTGTACGTGCCGATGGAATAGCGGCCCGAGGCCGGGACGGTCGGATCGATGGCCACGGAATCGCGGGGGCGATAGGAAAGCTCGGCGCCCACCGCCACCGGTCCCAGGCGGGAATTGGCCGAGGCGCCGAACAGGTCGCGGTCCTCGCCGTAATCGTTGAAGAAGGTGGTGGGCGTCTGGGGCGTGCTTCCGGTGAAGCTCACCTGCGGCAGCTTGTCGTGGTAGTGCAGGTAATAGGCGCCGACCTCGGTGATGCCCAGGCGATAGCGCAGGGCGGCGCCGAACTGGCCGCTGTTCCTGGGGTTCTTCGGCGACACGCCGGGAACCGGATTGAGGTTGTTGGCGTTGAGCGTGCCTTCGTCGCCGAAGGTGCCCGCCCCGGCCGAGGCCGGCAGATAGAAGGCCCGCCGGCCCGGGCCGACCACGTCGCTGGTGGAGAAGAAGGTTCCCACGGGGTCGAAGGTGTAGGAATTCCACATCACCTGATAATAGGCCTCGGCGCTCAGGTTGTCGGTGAGCCCCGTACTGACGTAGATCATCGGCGCCGGCTTGAAGACTTCCTTCAACTGGGTTCCCGGAACGTGGAGCTTGCGGAAGTCGATGGCGTTGATGACGTTGATGCCGCCCGGGATGAAGATATCCTCGCCCCAGCTCACCACCTGGTTGCCGACCTTGATCTTGGCGTTGTTGCCCGCCCAACTGAACGACTTCGACACGTAGGCGTCGAGCAGTTCGGCGTGCGGGTTCATCAGGAGCTTGGCTTCGTGCTCCAGTTGGGTGCGCCGGGTATCGGCGGCCTTGGCGTCGCCGGACCAGGTTCCGCGCACCAGGGCGCTCCATCCGTCCGGTCCCTTGAGGGAAAGGTCATGGGTTCCCTTGTAGACCAGCGAGACGATGTCGCCCTTCTTGTAGTTCAGATTGCCGCTGTCGGCGTTGATGTTGTTGACGTCCGGATTGGACGCCGCCCCGGCCAGCTCGCCAACCGTCCGGGAACAGCCGCCGTTGTCGCGGCTGATGGACTTGCAACTGGCGTTCTCCAGCCGCTGCTGGAAGCCGATGGACAGGGTGCTGTCGAAGCTGCCGGTGACCGCCCCGTAGGCGAAGTCGGCCGCCACGGCGGGCGTGCCCCAGGACTGCCCCAGCACAATGGCGCCGGCGGCGACACTGGCCAGCAGATACGCCTTGTTCGGATATCTCATTTCAGGTCCCCCCTTGCTCAACGGTCGCCTTGGCGGCGCAGTTCACCGGGATCGAACAGATTCTTCCTGACCCGGCCCTCGCGGCCGGCCAGCCAATCGGTTTCCGGTGCGTCCTGGGTGGCGTTCTCGCCGATGTAGCGGTCGGCGCTGAGGTCGTAGCTGATGAATTCCTGCTGGACGCAGGCCGGCAGTTCCCAGGCCATCCACAGCGAACCTTCCTGCACCCGCCACAGCTTGCCCTGGGCGTCGTAGAGGTCGGCGTGCAGCATCTGCCAGCTGTCCTCGTCGAGGTAGAAGACGCGCTTGATGGCGTTGTGGCGCATGCCGTCCTTGATGGTCCCCTCGATCTTCCAGACCCGGTGGAGTTCGTAGCGGGAGATGTCCCGGTTGGTGTATTCGCCCTGGTAAATCTCATGCAGGTCGGGGCGGCGGGCGCGCAGGTCGTAGCTGTTGTAGGGGACGTACATTTCCATCTTGCCCGCCAGCTTCCACTCGTAGCGGTCGGGCGAGCCGGCATACATGGGGTACTGGTCGACCATCTCCAGGTTCTCGTAGCCCGGAACCGGATTGTCGTAGGCGAAGGTCGGGGCGCGGCGCACCCGGCGCTGGCCGGGGAAATAGAGCCAGGCGTCGCCGCTCGGCCGGTCGATGTAGTTCAGGACCAGGATCATCTCGCCGTTGCGGGCCGGTGGCGCGACCACGGTGTTGAGGACCATCCATTCGAGATTGTCCGCCTGGTCGGCGGATTCGACCTTGGGATCGGCCAGCGGATGCAGGACGCTCTGGCTCTGCTTCAGGCTGCCGAAATTGCCGTTCTTGCTGGAAAAGACCGTGGTGTAGTGCTCGATCTTGCCTTCGCCGGCATAGCGCAGCTTGAAATTCCACAAGGCCTCGGCGCCGGTCTTGGGGATGGGGAACGGCACCGCGCCGCCCGCGATGCCCTTGGCATAGGCGCCATCGACGCTCGCCTTGGGGGCGTTGGCCGCCGTCCGCTCGTAGTACCACTTGGGGTAGGCGCACGAGCGGTGGGTGGGATAGACGTCAAGACGATAGCCGGGCTTGTTCTTGATCAGGTGGATCTGACCCTCGGGCAGCTTGTCCTTGTATTGCTCAAGGTTCTGCGCATCGATCGAGAACAGCTTCTTTTCGTCCTTGTAGGGGTTGGGGCGCGGGTCGCCCACCTTCCAACCCGGCGGCGGCGTGGGATTGCCACCATCCCAGGCGGGAATGGTGCCGTTCTTGTTGCCGGCCTTTTCCGCCCCGATCGGGGTCAGATCCTTGCCGAGTCGCCCGATCTCGTCCGATGTCGGGCCGGCCATGGTCCCGAAGCTGAGCAGCACAGAAGCAGCAGCACCGAGAGCGAGTGAATGAGCAAATCGCATGGAACCTCCCTAGCTATGGTCATGGCCGCCCCTGCCTTTCGGTCATGGGGATAGATTGATGTGCGTGCACGCAAACACAGGTAAACCGCCGAATTTCGGCAATGAACAAGTGTTGCCAGGCCGCACATCATCTGCAGGCATGGCTTTGGTATGTTTTTATGAGACTCTGGATTGAGTCTTCTGTCTCTTTTTTCTACGTAGCAGCCTCGCCAACGGAATAAGTCCCGCTGGTCCCGCGTCTGGTGGATTATTATTATTCCACCTTTTCTGCAGGCATTACTGTAATACCAAGGCTGTCCATTCCGCGAAATAACCAAATGTGGTTATTCGGGGTGTGTGCCCCGCATGCTAGTTTAGGCTATCTGATGGCCCATTGAGCGCGGCGGCGCACCATGCGGCACCGCTCACTTCGGCTGAGGTCTTGACGGATGCTTCGTGCTTTGATCGTGGATGATCACCCGCTGTTTCGCGAAGCCCTCGCCTTTGTCATATCCCGTCTCAGCGACGATTTTAGCTGTGTCGAGGCCGAGTCCATGGAGCAGGCCACCAACCTGCTGACAAGCGGCTCGCCTTTCGACGTCATCCTGCTCGACCTGGGATTGCCGGGGGCGAGCGGGCTCGCCGGTATCTTGAGCATTCGCGGCCTTGCCCCATCGACCCCGGTGGTGGTGGTGTCGGCGGTCGAGGATGCCGACACCATCCGCCGCGCCGCCTGCTTCGGTGTGAGCGGCTATATCCTGAAGAGTTCCCATAGCAGTGTCATGCATGCGGCGCTCGCCAGGATCTTGGCCGGCGACACCCATTTCCCCCAGGAAGCCGGCGAGGGTGTCGCGCCCAGTTATCCCCGCGCGGCAGAGTTGGAAACCTTGACGCCGCGGCAGATGACCGTCCTGCGGCTGCTCGGAGAGGCGAAATCCAACAAGCAGATCGCCTATGAACTCAGCATCAGCCAGGAAACGGTCAAAATTCATATTTCGGCTATTCTTCGGAAACTCGGGGCCAGCAGCCGGGCCCAGGCGGTCATGATGGCGCATCAGATGCGCGAGTTCCCGCGGCTCAATGACACCGCCCCGGCGCGGGATGTCTCCTCCGCGTGATGTCTCCGGGCTTGTCCTGGGGCGCGGTGCCCTGGGCGTCCGGCAGGGCCGGCGGAAGCCGGTTCGTCGCGGCGGGCTCGGCTGGTCCTCACCCCGGCCCGTTCCGAGACGTCTACGACACGGAAGCCACCGGAAGCCCGTACTCCGCCGTAAGGTCGCACTCGGGATGGGCGCGCATGAAGGCTTCCACCGCGTCGATGGTGCCGAAGAAGGCATCGACACAGGCCTCGTCGAAATGCAGGCCGCGCTGATTGCGGATATGCTCGCAGGCGCGGTCGAAGCTCCAGGCGGCCTTGTAGGGGCGATCGCTGGTCAGCGCGTCGAACACGTCGGCAAGGGCGACAATCCGTCCGGGCAGGGGAATTTCCTCACCCTTCAGTCCCCTGGGATAGCCCTTGCCGTCAACCCGCTCGTGGTGGCAATGGGCGATCTCGGCCGCCAGTTGCAGCAGGGGTGAGGTGCTGCCGGCCAGGATTTCGGCGCCGTAGCGGGCGTGCTGCTGCATGATGGCGATTTCCGCCGCATCCAGCGGCCCCGGCTTCAGCAGGATGCTGTCGGGGATGCCGACCTTGCCCACGTCATGGAGGGGCGCGGCGGTGACGATGAACCCGATATCGTCCGGCGAGAGGCCGAGTCTGTCGGCAATCAGGCGGGAATACTCGGCCATTCTGGCGAGGTGGTATCCGGTTTCCGGGTCCCGGTGCTCCGCCGTCCGCGCCAGGAACAGAATCGCCTCGCGCTCCCGCTCGACGAGGCGCTGTGTCGCCTTGCGCACTTCTCCAGCCAGCCATTGCGACAGGTCGCCGAGCGCCTTGTGGGCTCGGTATCCCGCCAACAGATTGCGGACGCGGGCAAGGAACTCGATGGAATCCACGGGCTTGGTGAGAAAGTCGGTGGCTCCCAGTTGCAGGGCCATGTAACGGACGTCCTTCACCGCGGATGAGGTCACCATGATCACGGGGGTGGCCGATTTCTCCCTGAGAGTGCGGAACGCCTCGATGAACTGCAGCCCGTTCAGGGATGGCATGATGTAATCGACGACGATCAGGTCCAGTTCGTTGGTCCTGCACCAGTCCAGGGCGTCGACGGGGTTCTGGAAGGTAAGGGCCTTGCAGTCGGGCAGCGACTGGACCAGTCCCGTCATGTGGCTCAACGAACTTGGGCTGTCGTCAATCAAAACGATCTTCATGGCTCCGGCCCCCGGGGCGATGCGCGAGAGACATCCATTCTATCGACGGGCGGGAAGGGGAGGGGGGCGCTTAGGGAGGACTCGACCTTTGAACCATTGGCTGGCTTCGCCCCTGCCAAAGGTCATGAATAAAATCCTACCCCTGTCAAAGGTCATGAATGAAGCATAGGGATGATTATCACAGAACGATTTATTTGCAATGATTGCATACACAAGTGCAACAAATTGTCTCGCCGTGACAGTGGAATTAGGCGTTACAATCCCTTCTTGGTTAGTGCGGCGGGGCGCGTCTTAACCAGGTGGGGGCGTCATGAGTTGGCCGGATATTGTCCGATCGCTTCGTCTCAGGTGTGGTGCGAAGCAGGATGCTCTTTCATCGCTTGTCGGGGTAAGTCAGGCAACTATTTCGCGGTGGGAGAGCGGACGGCAATTGCCGTCGGAGTTCTATCGCCACAAACTGCTGGATCTCTATCGCCATCATGTGGTGGTCGAGCCGGTGGGATTGCGGGGGGGAGCCGGGGCGGATCCGTCGAAGTTCCTGGTTCATCTCGACAAGGAACTGCGGCACCTCTACGTGGACGCCCAGGGCAAATGCTACAATGACCGGGCCGTCGATGAGATGCTGGGGCGGCACCCCTGGGAAACGTGGCTGCCGCCGGGAGCCCGGCCGCGCTTCGAGGCGATGTGCCGCCAGGCCATGGAAAGCGGCCAGGATGGCGAATTCGACCATTCCGGCACCGTCTCCTTGTACCGGACGCGAATCTCCTGGAAACCGGAGCGCCGGCGCCTCGAGGTGGAGACGTGCCGTATCGAGCGCGACGTGCCGCAGGTTGACGCCGAAAGCGTTGCCGCCTTGCTGATGGGGTGCCGCTCCATTGGTGTCGTGACGGCGGACGACCAGTACATTTGGGGTGCCAACGACGCTTTTCTCGATTTGATCGGTTCCAGCCGCGAGCGCCTGGCCCGAGGCGGCATCCGTTGGGCGGAGATCACGCCGCCGGAATTCGCCGAAAAGGATCGCCGTGCCCTATCCGATTTGCGCCACAAGGGCGAGTTCGTGCCCTATGAGAAGGAATGTTTTCATTATGATGGCGGCCGCGTACCGGTTCTTCTCGCCGGGCGGGCGCTGCGGCTCGAGCCCCTGCTCGTCGTCGCCACGGTGATCGATGTGTCGCGACAGCGATCCCCCTCGCCCTAGGCCGGGGCTTGTCCGATGAAAGCGGGGCGCCCGGTCTCATGCCGCGCGCCCCGCAAGTGTCTTCGCCTCAGTGCAGGCTTTCCGTCGGGGGGGCGGAATGTCCGTCGTAAACCATGCTCGTTTCGGGGAGGCCGAGGCCGGCGCACATGGCCAGCCGCGCGGCCTGGGTCCGGGTGTTGACGCCCAGGGTGCGGAAAATCACCCGCAGGTGGGACTTCACCGTCACCTCGTGGACCGACAGGGCGCGGGCGATCACTTTGTTGGGGGCGCCGGCGGCGACCATGGTCAGGATTTGCCGCCGGCGCGGCGACAAGGTGCCGATCGGGGTGCCCAGGCCCGGCACCGTTCCATCGGCTCCCAGGGCTTCCGGCGCTCCCAGCGCATGCCCTGCGGCGCAGAAGGACGGCAAGTACTTTTCTCCCAGCATCACCAGCCGCAAGGATTGCAGGACGCATTCGCTCCGCATGGACTTGACGATGTAGCCGGAGGCTCCCGAATTCAGCGCATTCACGGCGATCTGGGCATTTTCGGGGGCATCGACCAGGACAACCGGCACCGTCTCGTAATGGCGCAGGATCACCCCCAGCCCCTTCAGGCTCTGTCCGCCGGCAAGGTCATAGTTGAGGATGACCATGAGCACCGGCTGATCGGCGGTGACCGTCGAGACCGCCGCCGTGCTCGAATCGCATTCGATGAAGGTGACCGAAGGCATATCGCGCCGGAGCAGTCGGACATAGGCGTCGCGGATCATGGAGTTGTTCTCGACAATCATGACACTCATTGATTTTGTTGATCTCATGGCAACCCCCTGCATTGCGATATTGCAATTTCATGGGTTGATTATTGCGTTGCGGCAATCCGCCTGCATCCGGTGTTGACCCTATGGGCGCGTATAAATTCATACATGTAAAAGGTGTGCCGGAGAGGTGTCTTTGAGGCACCCATATCTATGGCCGAGCGAGGACGTCCGGTCGCAAGTTGTGGCAATTCCCTCGTTGGGCGTGGCTTTTTCAAGGCGTGCGATCCTTCTTTAGGATGAGCCGCACCCTGCCGCTTTCGGTTGGCCTCCTTCGTCCGGTCACATTGACCTGTTGACGGGGGAGGGGGCTATGCTCAGCTCATGCCGAGCGGCTTTGGGAGCCTTGCGGCGCAGCCAGGAAGGGAGGGCCACATGGCTCGATTTGCCGGTTTTGGAGGGGCGCAGGCTTTGGAGATTCAAAGCATGGCGCGTCATTTGAGCGAGTTGGCCGACCGTCTGGAATGCGCCGACACCCCCGAGGCTTTCGTCGCGGCCATCGAGGCCAATCAGGGCACCTGGCGCCGCCTGCACGCGACGCCGCAATTGGCCGGGGCCATTCCCCTGGGGTTCATGCGCGCCGCCCTGTCACTGTCCCGGGCGGACATCCGCGCCTTCGACGATCATAAGGTCGAACTGCTGATCGACCTTGATCGCCGGGTCTCGGCGGCCATCGCCGCTTCCGTCCGACACTGATCTGTCCGATCAAATCCGCAGAGAGGTGGTGCAATGATGACCGGCAACATTCTGACGGGCGCCGAGAGCCTGGATCTGTCCTGCAAGTGCTTCCAGTTCGTGCTGGGCCGCATCTTCGAGCCCGGCGTCGAGTGCATCGGGCTGCCCGCCTGCGTGCCGAATCGCATGTGCTCCAAGACCAAGGCCCTCAGCCGCTTCGCCCATAAGAAGTTCGAATTCGAGGAGCGGATGATGCGCGATTCCGGCTATCCGGATTTCGGAATCCATGCCTCCGACCATCGGCGCCTGATCTCCCGCCTGGAAAGCGGCCCCGGGATCGGAGGGTGTGGGAATTGGATATCGTGGATTCGCGATATCGCCGACGATTGGGCTCATAACCACCTTGGAGATCATGATGGATTGTTCAAGGATTGGGTGGGCTGATATATGTAATATGTGAGTACGATTTAAGTTTATTGATGGGCGCGGCAGGAATGCCGCGCTTTATTCATTTTATAAATCCGGCGGTCTTAAGGATATGTACCCATATGAGTGATATTTATATTCTGTATCATCCTTAATGACGATGGTCATGTGTGTTGAATATCTCTCTTACTGTGGCGTAGCATTTGTCGTCGCCGTTGCCGAAGGAGGGAGAGATGCCAGACCCGGGCAGTGATGCCAATGTCGTCGTTCTGACCTTCAGCGGTCCGGTGACGATCGCCAACAGCCAGAACACCCACACCCGGCTGCTCGCGGCGCTCGAGAGCGGCAGCGAGGTCCATCTGGAGTGCTCCGGCGTTACCGAGGCCGATGTCAGCTTCGTGCAATTGCTGCTGTCGGCCTATCGCAGCAGCCAGGGGCGCCGCCGGCGTTTGCTGCTGCGCTCGCCGGTCGGGGCCTGCATGCGGGACGTTCTGCTGCGGGCCGGACTGATCGGCAACGCGCCCCGGGGCGCGGACGGCGACGAGGCGTTCTGGAGAGGAGGGCTGGCATGAGCAAAAGCATTCTCAGCGTCGATGATTCCGCCAGCATGCGCCAGATGGTGAAGCTGACCCTGGCCGGAGCCGGCTATGACGTCTCCGAGGCCGCCGACGGCAGCGAGGCGCTGACCTTCGCCAAGGGACGCATGGTCAACATGGTGGTCACCGACCTCAACATGCCGGTCATGGATGGGCTTGCGCTGATCCGCGAGCTGCGGAAGCTCCCCAGCTACAAGGGGGTGCCGATCATCTTCCTGACCACGGAAACCGAAGAGGACAAGAAGCGCCTGGCGCGCGAGGCCGGCGCCACCGGCTGGATCACCAAGCCGTTCCAGCAGGAGCAACTGCTGGCGGTCGTCAGGAAGGTGCTCGGACCATGACCAGCGATCCCACCCAAGTATTCCGCCAGGAGGCCCAGGATCTGTTCGAACAGCTGGAAGCAGCCCTGCTCGACCTGGAGCGCACCCCCGAGGACCGGGACTCCATCGACACCGCCTTCCGGGCCCTGCACACCATCAAGGGGTCCGGGGCCATGTTCGGGTTCGATGCCCTGGCCCGTTTCGCCCATCACCTGGAGACCGCCTTCGACGGCGTGCGCAACGGCAAGGTGGTGGCCAGCCCCGGCCTGATCAGCCTGACCCTGGCGGCCATCGATCACATGCGCAACCTGATGGAGTCGGGCCCGGCCGCCAGCCAGGATGCCGGAGATCGGCTGATCGAGCGCCTGGAAGCCATGATGGGCGACAGCGTCGCCCTGCCGGTCGATCGCAAGGCGGTCCGTCTGGCGCAGGTGCCGGCCCGGGATACGGCGACCTACCGTATCCGCTTCCGCCTGCCCGCCGACGTCCTGGAGCGTGGGGTCAACCCCCTGCTGCTGCTCGACGAACTGCGCGGGCTGGGTCCCTGCGCGGTGGTCGCGCTGACCGAGATGGTGCCGCCCCTCGAGGAGATGAAGCCGGGAAGCTGCCATATCGGTTGGGATGTGGTGCTGACCACCCCGGCTCCGCGCAGCGCCATCGACGATGTGTTCATCTTCGTCATCGACGATATGGACCTGCAGGTGGATCTGGTCACCAACGAGGCCCCCGATCCGCGGCTGGGCGAAATTCTCGTCAATCGCGGCGATGTGGCGCCCGAACAACTGGCCACCGCCCTGGAGCAGCAGAAGCAGATCGGCGACCTGCTGGTGTCGCGCGGCGATATCAGCGACGACAAGCTGAAATCCGCCCTGGCCGAGCAGAAGCACCTGCGCCAGGTGGCGGCCGAACCCAAGGGCCAGGGCGGCGCCAGCGAAAGCATCCGCATCCAGGCGCAACACCTGGACGAACTGATGGACCGGGTCGGCGAACTGGTCATCGCCCAGGCCCGGCTCAAGCAATTGGCCTCCACCGGCGACAGCCACCTCAAATCGGTGACCGAGGAGATCGAACGCCTGTCCAACGAATTGCGCGATACCACCATGGGCATCCGCATGGTGCCCATCGGGTCGTTGTTCGGGCGCTTCCGCCGGCTGGTCCGCGATCTTTCCGAGGAATTGGGCAAGACCATCACCCTTGGCACTTCGGGCGAGGAGACCGAGCTGGACAAGACCGTCATCGAGCGCCTCAACGACCCCATGGTGCATCTGGTCCGCAACGCCATCGACCATGGCATCGAGGCGCCCGACAAGCGCGAGGCCATGGGCAAGGCGCGGGAAGGGCACGTCCACCTGTCCGCCGTCCATTCGGGGGCTCAGGTGCTGATCACCATCCGCGACGACGGACGCGGCCTGGACGTGGCGGCGATCCGGGCCCGGGCCGAGGAGCAGGGGCTGATCACGCCCGGGACCAAGCTGTCCGACGGCGAGTTGTACCAGTTCATCTTCCATCCCGGCTTCTCCACCGCCCGCGAGGTGTCGAGCCTGTCCGGGCGCGGCGTCGGGATGGATGTGGTCAAGCGGGCCATCGAGGGCCTGCGCGGCCTTGTCGAGGTGGGCAGCACGCCCGGCCGCGGCACCGAGGTGACGCTTCGCCTGCCCCTGACCCTGGCCATCATCGACGGCCTGCTGGTGCGGGTCGGAACCGGCCGCTACATCATCCCCCTGGCGGCGGTCGAGGAATGCGTCGAACTGTCCGAAGCCGACGACCTGCGGTCCAAGGGGCGCAGCTTCCTCAATCTGCGCGGCGCCCTGGTGCCGTTCCTGCGCCTGCGCGAGATGTTCCACACCCGGGCCGCCGCCGAGGATTTCCAGAAGGTGGTGATCGTCTCCACCGGCGAGATGCGGGTCGGTCTGGTGGTCGACCAGGTGATCGGCGACCACCAGACCGTCATCAAGTCCCTGTCCAAGCTCCATGCCGACGTCGAGAGCTTCTCGGGCGCCACCATCCTGGGCGACGGCACCGTCGCCCTGATTCTCGACGTCCCCCATCTGGTCGAGGCCGGGCAGCGGCGCGAGCCCTGCCTTGCCGCCTCATAGCCCCGGGACACAAGCCCATGAACGCCATCGTCTCCACCACCGCCCTCGAGGTCCTGACCCTGTCGCTGCAGGGCGAGGTCTTCGCCCTGCCGGCGGGGATCGTCAGCGAGATCCTCGACTTCGTGCCCATCACCGAGGTTCCCAACGCCCAGCCCTTCGTCGGCGGCCTGATCAACGTGCGCGGCAAGGTCGTGCCCTTCGCCGATCTGCGCTTCAAGTTCGGCATGGACCGGCCCGAGGCGACGCTGGACACCCGGATCGTGGTGATCGAGGTCAATCTGGGCGGCGAGCCGACCATCGTCGGCATCCTGGCCGAGAAGGTCTACGAGGTCACCATCGTCGCGCCCTCCGCCCTGGAGGAAACCCCCAGGATCGGCATGCGCTGGCGGTCTGAATTCATCCGCTGCATCGGCAAGCGGGAGAATGATTTCGTCATCATTCTCGACATCGACAATGTCTTTGCCTTCGACGACCGGGCGGGTCAGCCGGAGCGCTAGGCGACAACGCCTCAAGGAGTGATGTCATCATGCGAATGTCGGTCAAACTGAAGCTCGCCCTGTCATTCGGCGTCGTCATCGTGCTGTCGCTGGCGGTCGCTCTGGTCGGTGTCACCAATATGGCGCACATGGACCAGCGCATGGCCGATGTCCTGCGCGGCCCGGTGGAACGGCAACGTCTGGTCCAGGAGATGCGGGTCGCCATCTTGGAAAGCGTCCGGTCCGAGAAGGACATCCTGCTTGATTGGAGTCCCGAGAGCCTGGCTCGCGTCGATCAGCGGCAACGCCAGGTCCGCGAATCCGTGCACGCCAATCTCGAGCAATACCGGGTCCTGGCCACCGAAGCCGGCCGCCAGCGCATGGAGACCCTGGCCTCCGAGTGGGACCATTACGTGGTGCTTCAGGACAAGATCCGTGATCTGGCCCGGCTGGGCAACACCCTGACTGCCGAGAAGATCACCTCCCATCGCGCCGCCTCCGATCTCTCGGCCAGCCAGGGGCGGGATTCGCGCCGCAAGATGGAAGCGGTGCTGCTGGACATCTCCGAGCTGAACAAGAAATTGATGGCCGAGGCCGCCGAGACCACGCGGACGCAATATCTCGGGGCTCGGACCTTGCTGATCTCCCTGGTCGCCGGCTCGCTGGCCGTGGCGCTGGGCGCCGCGTCGTGGATCGCCATCAGTCTCAGCCGTGGGATCGGCCGGGTGGTCCGGGCGTCCCAGGCCATGGCGGTCGGAGACCTGGAGAACACGGTGTCCTCGTCGTCCAACGACGAAGTCGGCGATCTGGCCAGCGCGCTGGAGAAGGTGCGTCTGACCCTGATCGCCATGGTCTCCGACGCCAATCTGCTTTCGGCGGCGGCGGTGGAGGGCAAGCTGGCGACCCGCGCCGACGCGACCCGCCACCAGGGTGACTTCCGCAAGATCGTCCAGGGGGTCAACGACACCCTGGACGCGGTGATCGG